>JBMDXA010000120.1:0-10366 GCA_048594725.1 Candidatus Kapaibacteriota bacterium | reverse complement strand
ATGTGCTCCGGAACGTGGAGCCCTCCGGCCGGGTGATGGGTGATCTGGCCCGTGTGCGCGCCCGTCCGTGGCTGCGCGGAACCACGCTCCTGCTGATCGGCGTCAGCCTGCTGGTGGCGTGGGCGCTCTTCTGGGTGGTGGTGGAGCGGGGGGAGCCGGTCTTCACCATGAGCGATCTGCTCACCCTCCATTGGTTCGATTTCGGTATCTCCTCTCTGATAGCCTGCGCCATCCTCAGCCTGGGGCAGGCTATCGTCTCCTATGAGATCTTCACCGGCAAGATCCTGCCGCGCCAGGGATTCCGCCGCCACTGGCATAATGCCATCGTGCTGGCAGCCGGCTATAGCGCCATGCTCAGCCTGGCCCTGGTGCTCGATCTCTCCCCCATCTACAGCCTGCTGATCGCCACGGTGCTGATCGCCCTCTTCTATGCGCTTCTGAACTGGCGCTCGTTCGCCGAGCGGGACCGGTATCTGGAGCACCTGCGTCCATTCATCGGCAGCCAGCAGCTGTACGAGCTTCTGCTCGGCCAGGGGGCCGGGGCGGTGGGCTCCAATGTGTCGGTCCCGTTCCGTGCCCTCTGCACCGATGTGCTGGGCGCGCGCGTGGGATTTCTGGTGCCGCTCGGTCCCATGGCTACTCTTGCCGGCCCGGTACTCTCCTATCCCATCTCCCCTCCCGATTCTCTCTCCGACCGTTCGGAGCTTGTGGGGCTGGTGGATTCCCCCCGCACCCTGAGCGTGCCGGTCGATCCCGGCAGGTATGGCGGTGCGGTCTGGGCCATCCCCCTCTGGAGCGAGCGGGGGCTGATCGGCGCCCTGCTGCTGGGGGAGAAGCTGGACGGCGGGTTGTATACGCAGGAGGAGATGGAGATAGCGCGCGCCAGCGGCGAGCGGCTGGTGGATATGCAGGCCGGAGTGGAGATGGCGCGCCGCCTGATGGAGCTTCAGCGCCGCCGCCTTGCCGAGAGCCAGGTGATGGACCAGCAGACCCGCCGGGTGCTGCACGATGATGTGCTGCCGCAGCTTCATGCGGTGATGCTGGAGCTGAGCGGAGGGGATGCGGCCGCGCGCGAGGCGATCGGTATGATGATCGATCTTCATCGCAAGATCTCCGATCTTCTGCGGGAGCTGCCGGCCCCCACATCGCAGGCGGTGGAGCGCCTCGGGTTCGTGGAGGCGCTGCGGCACGTTGCCTCCGTGGAGTTCCGCAACGGCTTCGATGATGTGCGCTGGCATTCCGATCCCGATGCCGAGAAGATGGCCGCCGCTCTCTCCCCGCTGGCTGCCGATGTCACCTACTACGCCGCGCGCGAGACCATCCGCAATGCCGCCCGCTACGGCCGCGGGGGGAGCAACCGGCGCCCGCTCCATCTGGCGGTGAGCCTTGCGGCCGGCGAGGGGCTGGAGATCACCATCGAGGATGATGGCGTGGGAATCGATGCTGCGGCGCCGTCGGCCGGCGGAAGCGGGCAGGGCCTCGCCCTCCATACCACGATGATGGCCGTTGTGGGGGGATCGCTGGCGATAGAGAGCGTCCCGGACCGCTATACGCGGGTGCGGCTCCGCCTGCCGGGAGGAGGGGGGTGATTTTTGATTTTCGATTGACGATTTTGGATTTTCGATTGATGGCCTGGCCGGCGGTCGCAATCACAACAGCGGCGGACTACTACGTACCTACGGATAGGTTCCCTGAGATCCCCGGTACTGTTCGCACGGAGTTTGACTCCGTGCGATGTGCGGGCAGCAGGGGGCGCGGAGTGGAACTCTGCGACAACACAACAACAGAATCGCAGATAACTTTTGCCGAAGTACTCAAGAGCGATCGCGGCCCGCGCTGGGACTACCGGCCAGGCCCCGCAGTACCAACTATTACCTGCTATCCTCTATCTTCGTCCGCGAATCTCTCCGTACTTCTAACGACGTTCTCCTCGTGAAATCCTCTCTTCCCTGCATCCTTGTCGTCGATGACCAGCCCGATGTGCTCGAAGCGCTCCGGCTCCTCCTGAAAGGGGAGGGGTTCCGGGCGGAAACCGTCTCCTCGCCGGCGCGCGTTCCGGAGGCTATCAGGGCGGGGGATTTCGATGCGGTTCTCATCGACCTGAATTATACCCGCGATACCACATCGGGGGAGGAGGGGCTCGATCTGCTCCGCCGTATCCGGTCCATCGACAGCTCGCTGCCGGTGATCGTGATGACCGCCTGGGGAACCATAGAGCTTGCGGTGGAGGCGATGCGCCAGGGCGCGCGCGATTTCGTGCAGAAGCCATGGGAGAATAACCGCCTCATCAGCATCCTCCGTACCCAGATCGAGCTTACCCGCGCCATACGGCAGCGGGAGCGCTTGCAGGCGGAGAACGAACTGCTCCGTGCCGAACAGATGCCGGAGGTGGTGGTGGAGTCGCCCGCGATGCGGGGAGTGCTCGATATGGTGGGGCGGGTTGGCCCCTCCGATGCCAACGTTCTCATCACCGGCGAGAACGGCACCGGCAAGGGGGTGATTGCCCGGATGATCCATGCGGTCTCCCCTCGTGCGGCGGGGGCGCTGGTGACCGTGAACATGGGAGGGATCTCCGAGTCGCTGTTCGAAAGCGAGTTGTTCGGTCATGTGAAAGGGGCGTTCACCGATGCCAAGGCCGATCGTGTGGGCCGCTTCGAACTGGCCGATGGAGGGACGCTCTTTCTGGATGAGATAGCGAATGTGCCGCTGGCTATGCAGGCGAAGCTCCTGCGGGTGCTGGAGACCAGCGAGTTCGAGCGGGTGGGCTCCTCGAAGACCCGCCGGGTGGATGTGCGGATCGTCTCGGCAACCAACGCCGATCTCCTCGAAGAGGTCGAGGCCGGCCGCTTCCGCCGCGATCTCCTCTTCCGCCTGAACACCATCGAGATTCATCTGCCGCCATTGCGCGATCGCCGAGAGGATATCGCTCCGCTTGCGCACTATTTCCTGCGGCGCTATCTGGAGCGGTATCGCAAGCCGCTGGCGGGGTTCGAGGAAGGGGCCATGCGGGCGCTGCTGGAATATGGCTGGCCGGGAAATGTGCGCGAGTTCGATCACGCCATCGAGCGCGCCGTGCTGATGTCCTCCGGCTCCCGTATCACCGCTTCCGATCTTGGGCTCCGCCAGGGACGCGAAGCGGCTCCCCGCCTGGATGATATGAGTCTGGAGGAAGTGGAGTGTTATCTGATTCAGAAGACCCTGGCGCGCTTCGAGGGAAACGTCAGCAGAGCGGCCGAGGCGCTCGGACTGAGCCGCAGCGGTCTGTATCGCCGTCTCAATAAATTCGGACTCTGATGCGTAACGCGGATGATACCGTTCCGTTGAACAAGAGCGCGGCTCCGGCCGGGCGTACCGCTTCCAGGCGGCCGGATTCGGTGTGGCGTGCGCTGGGGTTCGAGGAGCGGACGCTCCTGCTGTCGCTTATGGCCGGTCTTCCCGGAACCCTGGTGGCGATGCTCCTACTCTGGTCGGGCGGCTACAGCGCAAAGGTGCAGTGGACGCTCGGACTGGTCATGGCCGGGGGCTGGTTCGGTTTTGCCTTCGCCGCACGGCGGCGGGTGGTGGTCTCGTTGCAGACCCTCTCGAATCTTCTGGCCGCTCTTCGCGAAGGGGATTACTCCTTCCGCGCCCGCATTCAGGGACGCGGCGACGATGCGATGGGGGATGTGATGCGGGAGGTCAATCTCTTCAGCGAGACCCTCCGGGCGCAACGCCTGGGCGCTCTGGAGGCCACGGCCCTGCTGCGCAATGTGATGGCCGAGATCGATGTGGCGGTCTTCGCCTTCGATGCCGATGGCCGTCTGCGGCTGGTGAATCGTGCCGGAGAATCGTTGCTGGGGCAGCCGGCCGAGCGGCTGCTGGGGCGGGATGCCGCCGGGCTGGGGCTGCTGGAGCCTTTGATGGGCGAGCCGGTCTCCACACGCCAGATCGTTTTTCCGGGACGCTCCGGCCGATGGGGCATTCGCCGCACCTCATTCCGCCAGCATGGGCTTCCGCATCAGCTCCTCGTGCTGCTGGATCTGAGCCGTCCTCTGCGCGAGGAGGAGCTTCAGGCGTGGCAGCGGCTGGTGCGGGTGCTTGGGCATGAGCTGAATAATTCGCTGGCGCCGATAAAATCGATAGCGGGGAGCCTGGAGGATCTCGTGCATCGCGATCCCCTGCCGGACGACTGGCGGGAGGATATGGGGCGCGGGCTGGCGGTGATCGGATCGCGTGCGGCCGCGCTCAGCCGGTTCATGGAGGCGTATGCGCGGCTTGCCCGCCTTCCGGCGCCGAAGTTCGATGCGATCGATCTGCCCTCGCTCATCCGCCGCGTCGCCGGACTGGAACATCGTCTCGCCGTGGTTCTGGCCGATGGCCCGGCGATGCATATCCAGGCCGATGCCGATCAACTGGAGCAGCTTCTGATCAACCTCGTCCGCAATGCCGCCGATGCTTCGCTGGCTACCGGCGGGAGCGTGACGGTGGGCTGGAGCGTCTCGGGAAAGATCCTGGAAATATTCGTGGAGGACGAGGGGGAGGGGATCTCCGGCACCGGCAATCTTTTTGTTCCCTTCTTCACCACAAAACCGGGGGGAACCGGTATCGGGCTGGTGCTGAGCCGGCAGATAGCAGAGGGGCATGGTGGCACCCTGGCCCTGGAAAATCGAATTGGGAAGCGGGGGGCGGTGGCCCGGCTCCGGCTTCCGGTCTGAGCAATCTCCACCGTTCTCTATAAGTTCTCTACAGCCCCAAAAGGGGCGTCACACGAACTCCATCACGGCGTCATCATTGCACTGCGTGACACCCTGGATTATTGCATGATACATGTTCAACTAAATCGAATGGAGTTCTTATGATGGTCAAGCGGCTTTTGCTCCTGCTGCCCATGGCTCTGCTCTTCGCACGCTGCGATGCCCCGATGGGACCGAAGGAAGTGGGTCTTAACGAGGTCTTCGATATCAACGTGGGACAGGCGACGATGGTACGTGACGAGGCGCTGAACGTTGTGTTCGAAGGGGTGCCGGAGGATTCGCGCTGCCCGGTGGATGTGGAGTGCACCTGGGAGGGGAACGCGAAGGTTGTGGTGCGCCTGGAGAAGGATGGAGAGTCGGGGCGGATCGAGCTGAACACGCACAGCCGCCCGCAGGAAGCGGAGTTCATGGACTATACCATCCGGCTGGTCGATCTGAAGCCGGATCAGGATACCAGGCGGAGCATTCCCCCGGATGCCTACGTGGCAAAGCTCGTCGTGACGAAGCGATAATCACGGCGATGGATGAACGCGGCCGGGGCGTACCCCCGGCCGTTTGTAGTAGTAGCTCATAGTGCCTGGAGCCTCTGCCGGAATGAAGCGCCGGAGAGGATTGGCTCTGCCAGGCGATATCTGCTCAGCAGCCCGCCGTCCATGGCTGTAGGCACGGACACCGGTACCCGGGCTTCCTCCGATGGCAATTGCCCGCGGGCGTTCTCCAATCGGAAATCGTCAATCGAAAATCCCCTAGGCTCCTCGTTCCTCCGGCTGCACGCCCACATACCGCGCCCTGGGGCGTATCATCCTGTTCCCCTCGTACTGTTCCATGGCCTGGCCGATCCAGCCTGCCGTGCGCCCCAGCGCGAAGAGGGTGAGGGCGGTTCCGTCGGGAAGGCCCAGCGCCCGTGTCATCGCCACCAGACCGAAGTCGATGGTGGGGCGGCCGCCGGTAGTTTCGGCCATGGCTTGGGCGATCGCCAGAGCCAGCCGTGTTGATGCCAGCCGCGGAAACGCCGCTTCCACCGCCCCTGCCAGTGCCGCGCCGCGAGGGTCTCCGCCGGGATAGAGATCGTGGCCGAATCCGGGTATCGTCTCTCCCCGGCGCAGGCGTCCCGCAATTTTCTCACGTGCCCGCTCCGGCCGGCCGATCTCATCGAACAGCGCCTCCACACGCTCCGTGTAGCGTCCATGATGAATCCCTCCCAGGGCTCCCAGCCCTGCCGCAACCGCCGCATAGGGGGTGGAGCCCGCCGAGGCCACGCATCGCACCGTGAACGATGAAACGTTCAGTTCATGGTCGGCGGCGAGGATCATCGCCATATCTATCATCCGGGTATGGAGCGGCCTGCCGAGATTCCACCCGGCGGCGAGCGTTCCCGCCATCCCGCCCTCGATCCTGCTGGCCCCGGCCGCCACGGCGGCCAGAGACCGGAGTATCCTGGCACCGGTGGCGCGCACCCCCTCCGCGCGCAGATCATAGGCCGCCGTATCCTCCCCCCCTGCAACCGGCAGAAGCACCTGGAACAGTTCCAGGGGATGAAGGTCCCCCAGCCCGCGCCGGAGCGTTCCCCAGCGTCCGGGAAGCCGCACCGGGCCGTCGGCCAGCAGGGGGGGCGCAGCAAGGTCGCCGGTCCATATCAGCCCCGCCACTTCTTCGATGGAGCGCTCGGCGGCCAGCTTTGTGGCATCGTATCCCCGGTAGTAGAGCCTTCCCTCCTCGATCAGCGTAATGGAGGATTCCAGCAGGGGTGTGCCCCAGTGCAGTGCCCCGGCCGTTGCGGCTGCGGGATCGCGCCGCAGTTCGCGCCGCTGTTTCAGCCGCCGTACATCCTCGGCCCTGTACTTCCGCTCGCGCCGGGCACCGCCTCCGGATTCCGAACGGATCAGCCCTCTGCTCACATAGGCATACAGGGTGGCGGGGGCTATCTCCAGTTCGTCGGCGGCTTCCTTCGCCGTCAGGTATCGTTTCTCTTCCATGAGATAAATATATTGATAGTTGAATCAATATTGACAACATTTACAAGCCGCCGTAAGTTGGATCAACTACATGTTGTATTTCAATCATGAAGGTGATACGATGAACGATTTTCAGCAGATCAGTTCCGGGCTTGAAGGGGTGGTGGCCGCGCAGACCGCCCTGAGCGGTGTGGATGGCGAGGCGGGAGAGCTTATCATCGCGGGGTTCCCGCTGGAGGAGCTTGCCCCCAACGCTACATTCGAGCAGACCGCCTATCTCCTCTGGCATGGCGATCTTCCGGATGCCGGGCAGCTCGCCGGATTCGGCCAGGCGCTTGCCGTGCGCCGGGAGATTCCTGGTTCCACCCTCCGGCTGCTGCGCGAAATCTCCGGTTCCCAGCCCCCGGCCATGGATGCACTGCGCATGGCCGCCGGAACGCTCGGCACCGCTCAGGGGGGAGCTGATGGCGATATGGAGGATGCTCTGGCTCTTACGGCCCGTTTCCCCACCATCATTGCCGCATACTGGCGGCTTTGCAAGGGGATGGAGCCGATAGCCCCCAGGCCCGATCTGAGCCATGCGGCCAATTACCTGTTTATGCTGACCGGGACCGAGCTCTCGCCCGCCCGCGTTCGCGCGCTGGAAACCTATCTGAACACCGTGGTGGACCATGGGCTGAACGCTTCCACCTTCACCGCCAGGGTCATCATCTCCACCGGCTCCGATCTGGTTTCGGCCGTGGTGGGCGCGATAGGCGCATTGAAAGGGCCGCTGCATGGGGGCGCTCCAGGACCTGCCTTGGATATGGTGTTCGAGATCGGCAGCGAGGATCGGATCGAGCCGTATCTGCGCGAGAAGGTTGGCAAGGGGGAGCGGCTGATGGGCTTCGGGCACCGCGTCTACAAGGTGCGCGATCCCCGCGCCGATGTGCTGGCCTCGGCCGCCGAACTGCTGTATGCCAACGGCGGCGATCGTGCGCTCTATGAATTTGCGCGCAAGGTGGAGGGCTCCGCTCTGGAGATTCTGGAGGAGATGAAACCGGGACGGCGTCTGCAGACGAATGTGGAGTTCTATACCGCTCTGCTTCTGCACGGCCTGGATCTGCCGGCTGATCTGTTCACCCCGACGTTCGCCATTGCCAGAGTGGCCGGATGGATAGCACATGCGTTCGAGCAGCGCACCGCCGGACGCCTGATCCGCCCGCAGTCGGAATATACCGGCACGCGCGACAGGCGCTGGGAGGATCGGTAAATCAGAGATGTGAAACGCTCTTTGCGGGCTGGCCTTCCGGGCCGGCCCGCGCTCGTTATGGGGATGAAAAAAAGGCTTTGAGGACCGGAATGATGGGCCGGAATTGAGGGGAGGAAATGGTATACTGCGGTCTGATTCATCGTAACAGCAATCCCCCTCTACGGCAGTGAAAAAGCTTCTGATCCTCGATCTCGATGAGACCCTTGTGCGTACTACGGAAGGGACACCCGGTACGATCCACGATTTCACCATCGGCAATCTCAACATCATCAAGCGGCCGTTTCTGGACCAGTTCGTGCACTTTGCGCTGGAGAGATTCGATGTGGCGGTCTGGTCGCAGGCTACGCCCCGATATGCATCGGCGGTGGCCCGGAATATCTTCGGCGATACCGGCCTGCTTGCATTCATCTGGGGAGGAGATCGCTGCACGTTCTGCTGCAACCCGGCGATGCGCAGCTATTATTATGTCAAGGATCTCAGGAAGGTGCGGCGCCGCGGGTATTCGCTGGAGCGGGTGATTATGGTAGATGATACCGCGCGCAAGCTGGAGCGCAACTACGGCAATCTGGTGCGGATACAGCCGTTCCATGGCGACCCTGAAGACCGTGAGCTTCTCTTTCTCCGGGACTATCTGGAACTGCTCGATCGCCATGAGAACGTTCGCGTGGTGGAAAAACGGTACTGGCGCGAAGAGCCGCCAGGGTGATCTGCGGCGCATGAGCGCGCCGGGATGTATTGATGTGTGGCGGAGGGAATTTTCGCTATACTCGCCCGTCATTTTTCATCCCGGCGTGATGGTCACGGCGGGTGACGTGCATTCAAGTAGCGGATACGAACGTGGAGCAGAACGATCATACCGGGGAGTTCCTTGCAATGCTGGCCGCCAGCCTGCGTGATGGAACGTTTGCCAAAGGGACGCTGGGAAAATACCGTGGTCCTGAAAAAGACCTGCAGAGCCTCTCGATGCGGCTGGTGACGATCAAGGGGGAGGACCATCTCTCGTTTCTGTTCCGCCACACCACCCGCGACGTTGCCGAAAACCATCCGGTGGAGGAGGGGCTGGCGATCGTCCGTGATCTGCTCGGGGGCGCATTCCTGAGCGGGCATCTGTTCACTACCGTGCGGGATGTGCAGATAGAGTACAGCAGGAAACGGAAATCGCGTCTTTCGGTGGGGCGCCCCACCTTTGCCAGCGCTCCCCCGAAAGATCATGATCGCAAGAAGCAACGCCCTATCGATGCGGCCGGCAGCAGGTATCTGCGGGCGCTCGGCGTGCTGGGGGAATCCGGGGAGGTGCGGGAAAAAATGGGGGATAAATTCCGGCAGATCAACAGGTTCATCGAGATCGTGGCCGGGCTGTTCGAAAACTCGGAACTCTCCTCCCGCCGGGAACTGATGATCGTGGACATGGGCTCCGGCAAGGGCTACCTCACATTCGCGGTCTACGATTATTTCAACACTGTGCTCGGCATCCGCGCAAGCGTGACCGGGGTGGAGGCACGCCCGGAGCTGGTGGAACTCTGCAATACGATCGCATCGGAGTGCGGGTTCGAGCGGCTGAAATTCGAGCAGGGATATATCGGTGATCGCCCGCTGGAGGGGGCGGATATTCTGATAGCGCTGCATGCCTGCAACACCGCAACCGACGACGCCATCCACAAGGGGATCGAGGCGAATTCCTCTATCATCATCTGTGCCCCCTGCTGTCACAAGGAGATCCGCCCGCAGATCGTTCCCCCGCCCGCATTGCGCGCTATTCTCCATCACGGCATCCTGCTGGAGCGCGAGGCCGAATGCATCACCGACGGCTTGCGCGCGCTGCTGCTGGAGTACAGCGGCTATGCCACCAAGGTATTCGAATTCATCTCCACCGAGCACACGCAGAAAAACACGATGATCGTGGGAGTACGCGGCAGAAAGGAGGGAGACCGGGAGAAGATTCTGGAGGAGATCGGGGAGATAAAAAGGTTCTACGGCATCCAGGAGCAGCATCTGGAGAAATTGCTGGGAGGAGTGGATCGATAACGGCACCATGCCGGCGCTGGTCCGTGGTCAGTGGTATACGGGCCCCCGTAGGGGGCGCCCGTTTGTAGTAAGAGCGCACAGTTTCTTTTCTCCTGCAAGCTCCGCTAGGAGCGGCCCATTCTTCTGTCCTATCCCGTGCCGATCCAACGGGAATGCGATCCGGAGAGAGTGGAGCGTAAATAAAAGGGGATTTTTTTATGGCGGTACCATTTGCGTCTGGCAGCATGGGCCGCTCCTACGGAGCTTCCTGAAGGATCGGGGAGGGGCTACTACAGATGGGTGCTTCCTACGGAAGCCCGGTACGGAAGCCCGGTACGGAAGCCCGGTACGGAAGCCCGGTACGGAAGCCCGGTACGGAAGCCCGGTACGGAAGCCCGGTACGGAAGCCCGGTACGGAAGCC
>JBMDXA010000012.1:0-10605 GCA_048594725.1 Candidatus Kapaibacteriota bacterium | reverse complement strand
CGCGGCTTTGCGTGATGCATCTGGGATTGTTGGATCTATCAGGTATAGAATCGAAAATCCAAAATCGCCAATCGGAAATCGAAAATCCCCCTACCCCATCTTCACGGCCACATCGCAATCATCGGTTTTGATGTTGATGGTGCGGGAGGCACGGTCCACCGTCATATCGGCCACCTTCGCCGGGCGGATCTCCGTGGTCTGCGGGTTCTCGGTGAAGTCCATCAGCACCATCCAGTCCTGCTCGGTGAGCATCACCGTGGAGGTATCTCCCTCGCGCATCAGCGGGTAGAACTGGAGGACTCGTTCAAGCAGGTTCAGCCCCTGCTGCATATGAAGTGTAGGTTCCATGACGTGCTCTGTTGTACTACGGTCAGTTCCTGGTCCGGAGCGGCATCGCCCCGAAACGGCGGAATTTACGGCACCGCGCGAAACCGCCCAACGTCCCCGCCGTTGCAAGGGGTAACCCGCCGCGCTGGCTCCCGTGCCTCCGTTTCGCCTCCATCCTCCTCTGCATCACCCTCCTGCCCCGCTCGCGGGGGTGCTGCAAATCTCCCTTTTCCGGTCGTACCGGGGATAGTATTCTCCTGTTCCGTATGGAACGAGGTGGCATCTACCGTGATATCGGCCCATCCTGCCATCGGCGTCTCCGCGCTTCATTCATTCCTTATACTCCATTCCCCATGAACACTCACGGTGCCCGTATCACTCTCCTGCTCATCCCGCTGCTTGCACTGGCCGCCGGCTGCGGCGACGCCCCCACCTCGGGCCGCCTTACCGGAACGCTGCACGGAAAGGTGGATCTGTACGACATGCGGGACACTCGGCTGGCCGACCACAGCGGCGTGAAGGTAACCGCCGACGGAACCACGTATCAGGCGTTTACCGGGCCCGACGGCACCTGGACGATGGAACATCTGCCGGCCGGCATATACAACCTGCGCTTCAGCAAGGAGGGCTTCAACGATCACAGGATCGTAAGCTATGGCTTTGTGGGAGGAGGAGATGATTACCTCCGCGAAATCCCCGCCATGGTGACCACCCCGACGGGATTCGAATTCACCGGCTTCACTGCGGAAACCACGGCGACGCTTGTAAAGCTCATGGGATCGATCTCCAACCCCGCATTGAAGGATCTACCGGTCTATATCTATCTCGGACGCACCCCGGAGGTTTCCTCCACCTCGAACGATATTCTTTATTCGTTCAAGACGACAACGTTCTACTATCCGGCCACCGATCCGATACACGACCGTTATATCAATGTCTCGTTAGTAGATCTACGTAACCGCTACGGCCTCCTCTCCGGCGACACCGTCTATGCCCGGGCGTACATCGCCACCCCTCATTATTCCAGCTACTACGATCCCTCGCGCTATATGAACATCCGGACCGATCTTTCGAAAGGCTCCGATGTCATCAGCTTCACGATCCCGTAGCGATGGGGTCCGGCGATCGTTCATCAACCGGAACGGGGGCCGGAACCTGGGACCCGGCACTGCGATATATCCGCTCCGGCTTCCGTTTTCCGGCCAAGTCGTATCTTGGCGGTTTCTCCGTCAGAAAACAGTCTACATCGCAAACCGGCTATCAATCCTATGCGCATCGGCTCCGACGTGGGGGGAACCCCTGCTTTTCAGAAGAACTACGAGGCCAATACGGCACTGCTCAATGCGATCGAAGAGGTCGCCGAACGGACCCGTGCTGGCGGCGGGGCCAAGGCCCGCGAGCGTCTGCACTCCAGGGGGAAGCTCTCGGCGCGCGAACGGATAGAGCTTCTGATCGATCCCGGCTCCTACTTCATGGAGATCGGCCTGCTGACCGCGCACGGGTTCTACAAGGAACAGGGGGGCGCCCCCTCGGCCGGCGTGGTGGCGGGGGTTGGCGTGATCGAGGGACGCGAATGCATGATCGTGGCGAACGATGCCACGGTGAAGGCGGGCGCATGGTTCCCCCTTACCGCCAAGAAGAACATGCGGGCGCAGGAGATCGCCATCGAGAACCGCCTGCCGACGATCTATCTGGTCGATTCGGCCGGGGTATTCCTGCCGATGCAGGATGAGATCTTCCCGGACAAGGAGCATTTCGGGCGGCAGTTCCGCAACAACGCACTGATGAGCAGCATGGGCATCCCCCAGATAGCCTGCATCATGGGGCCCTGCGTGGCCGGCGGCGCCTACCTGCCGATCATGTCGGACGAGGCGCTGATCGTGGAGGGAAACGGCTCGCTCTTCCTGGCCGGCCCGGCGCTGGTGGAGGCGGCCATCGGCGAGCGCACCGATATCGAATCCCTCGGCGGCGCGGCCATGCACTCGGCGATCAGCGGCAACACCGATTACAGGCCGAAGAACGATCAGGAGGCGCTGGCGATGATCCGCTCGCTGGTCTCCAAGTTCGGCCCGGAGCTGGGGGCACGGCGCCTGTTCGACCGCGCCGAGCCGCAGCCGCCGGCATTCCCGGAGGATGAGCTTCTGGGAGTGATGGCGCACGACCGCACCCGCCCGTACGACACCTACCAGCTTATCGCCCGTCTGGTGGACGGCTCCGAGATGGACGAGTACAAGGCCGATTACGGCAAGACGATCGTCTGCGGGTATGCCCGGATCGATGGCTGGGCGGTGGGGATCGTGGCGAACAACCGGAATATCGTCAAGACCGCCAAGGGGGAGATGCAGGTGGGGGGGGTGATCTACTCCGACTCCGCCGACAAGGCCGCCCGCTTCATCATGAACTGCAACCAGCGGAACATCCCGCTGGTGTTCCTTCAGGATGTCACCGGCTTTATGGTGGGCACGCGCGCCGAGCAGGGAGGGATCATCAAGGATGGAGCGAAGATGGTGAACGCCGTCTCCAACTCCACGGTCCCGAAGTTCACGTTCATCGTGGGGAACAGCTACGGCGCGGGCAACTACGCCATGTGCGGCAAGGCCTACGATCCCCGGCTGATCTACGCCTGGCCCAGCGCCAATATCGCCGTGATGGGGGGCGCGCAGGCATCCAAGACGCTCCTGACGATCAAGCTGGCGCAGCTCGAAAAGGAGGGGAAGACCATCGGCGATGAGGAACAGAAGGGGATGCTGAAGGAGATTCAGGATCGCTACGACGAGCAGACCAACCCGCTCTACGCCGCGGCACGGCTCTGGGTGGACGGCATCGTCGATCCCCGCGAAACCCGCCGGATCATCTCGCGCGGCCTGGCGATGGCGAGCCATAACAAGGAGATACCGCGCTTCAATCCGGGCGTGATGCAGGTGTGACCGGGCGGCGATACTCTCTTGCAGCAATGAATTGAAGGGGAAGAAGGCCGGGTGAATCCGTATGGGATTGCCGGCCTTTTTTCGTTTTTCCCCCTGGCCGAACTCCGCTCCGCGGATGCAACCGTACGTATCTTGTGTTATGGAATTCAGACACTACGAGCACGCAGATGACTTTATGGAGAGCTGCGGGGGTTTTCTGCTGGAGCGGGAGGCGGAGCACTGTCTTCTGCTGGGACTCGCCTGCCGGCTGATGATCCGCCCTCCGAAGATGTCGGACACCCTCTACATGGCCTCCGTTCGTGATGAGGAAAAGGTCGTGGCGGCCGCGCTGATGACTTCCCCCTTTCACCTTCTCCTCACCGCCGCTCCCGATGAGGCGTTGCACCGTATCCTCCACGATGCGCAATCGCGCGGGCTGGCTCCCTCCGGTCTGCTCGCGCCGAAACGGGAGGCGGGGATCTTCATGGAGTTATGGTGCGCGGCCACGGGAACCAGGGGAACCCTCACCCGGGCGGAGCGTATCTACCAGCTTCGGGAGGTGATCCCCGCAGCCGGTGTGCCGGGAACGATACGAACGGCAACCGATGATGATTTCGAGATGGTGATGGAATGGGGAGCCGGGTTCAATAGCGATGTGGGGTTCGATGTAACGCGGGAGCATATGGAAACCGTGTTCCGCTCCTCCATCGGGGAACAACGGCTGTTCATCTGGGAGGATGGCACCACACCGGTCTCGACGGCCACCTGGCTCGGCCCCACGCCGAACGGCGTCCGCATCGGGGGCGTGTATACGCCGCCGGAGCATCGCGGCCGGGGCTATGCGAGCGCCTGCGTTGCGGCACTGAGCCAGCATCTGCTCGATGCAGGCCGTAGCTTCTGCTGCCTCTTCACCGACCTCTCCAACCCCACCAGCAACAGTATCTACCAGAAGATCGGCTATCGGCCGGTGGTGGATATGGATGCCTACGACCTGGGAGGGAGTCCAGGGAGGTAGATGATGGAGGCGGGAGCGGATCGATGCACCGCCCCGTTGCTATCGCTCGGAACGAGAGAGCTACGATCCGACCTACGTTGCGAGATAGGGGAATCGAGGTCAGATGGAGCCGTCGCTTTACGGCTACGGAAGAATGGGGCGCTCCTCCGGAGCTTCCACAGAAATGAGTGCTGAGGCTTCGGCTACAGATAGGCAACACCTGTGTTGCCTCCGGGGGCCATGCCTGCGGAAACCTATCGGCCACAGATCCTGACAGCTAGAAATCCTGGCAGCTACAGATCCTGGCAGCTACAGATCCTGGCGGCCACAGATCCTGGCAGCCATAAATCCTGGCAGCCATAAATCCTGGCAAGGACCCCTGTACTGGTCTACGCTCCGTTGCGGGTCTGCGGACCACAGAACCCGCCAATCACAAACCCCGGCAAGGCCAGCTGCACTTTGTACTCTCTACGCTCGATACTCCGTTGCGGGTCTGCCGGCGATTCTGCTGGCCCCCAGCGGGGGCACCTGTCTGTAGCATGGAGCATTCTCTGCTCTGTCTTCGGAAGCTCCGGAGGAGCGGCCCATTCTTCTCCGATTGCGATTGATGATCCACCTGGCAACGGTCATTCTCTACTACCTGCCCCCCGCTTAATACCACCGCCAGAACGGGCGTGCGGTGTAGGCCACCCGCACCAGATTCCAGTTATCGGGGGAACTGGCCGGATCGAGCAGCTCGATCGTCCCCTCGTAGGCCAGCCCATGCTCCTCCAGGATCTCGTGCAACTGTTCGATGAACTGATCCAGCCGCTCCCGCTCCGCACCGGTGCGTGCCGTCACGAGACCGGCCAGATAGGCGGTGTTAAGGATGGGATCACCCGGCTCCACCGGAAAGATCAGGCCGTTGACGGCCACATGAAACCAGCGGCAGATGCCGAGGACCCTTTCGTACGCGCGGTCGGTACGATCGCGCATCGGAAGGTTCGCCTGGGAAGAGGAAAAAAGTTCTACCGGAAGCCTCGCCACCGCTAATCTCCGCGAATCTTGATGAATGGGAATTCCGCGTCGCGCATGAATACTATCGTTGGGCCTGAAATCTACGCGAATGAGTATTCAGGGCCTGTAGGGGCATCATCGCATCAATGAAATGTCAGTGAAATGCCTCTCCAATCCTACCCGGATCGAAAATCCAAAATCTGCCATCCTCCCACACCACACACCAGCCCACACTCTCCCCGTACATCATTAATCTCCCTCCTCTCTCCCCAATCCAAAATCGTCAATCGGCAATCGTCGCTCCCCGTACCCGCGCTCCAGGCTTCACGTCATCCTGCACCGTGGCGTTCGCGCCTATCAATGTTATCTCGCCGGAGGCCAGATGCACGGGAAGATCGCGCTTTCCGCGGCGGCCGATCCGCACCTCTTCGGCCACCGTCACATGCTCGTCGATCACGGCGCCATCCACTCGTGCGCCAGAGCGGATGACCGTCTTGCCGAAGATCACCGCGTTGCGCACGGTGGCTCCCTCCTCCACCACTACTCCCGGCCCCAGCACGGAGCGGACCACCTTGCCACGTATGCTGCATCCGGGGGAGATCAGGCTGTTATCGAGAGCCGCCGAACCGAAGATATGCGCCGGAAGCTGCTGCACACCGTAGCTGATGATGGGCCAGCCGGGATCGTCAAGGCAGAGCCCCGGCTCCGGTTCCAGCAGATCCATATGCGCCTTCCAGTAGCTCTCCACGGTCCCCAGATCCTTCCAGTACCCGTCCAGCGGATACTCCCGCACCTTTCCCCGCTCCACCAGGCGCGGAAGCAGCTCATGGCCGTAATCCTTCAGCTCGGGGATATTGTTCCCCTTGTTCCCGTCGGAATCCTTCTCCTCCAGAAGCATGTCCAGCGTATCGAAGAGCACCCTGGTATCGTAGACGAACACCTCGGTGGTCACCAGCCCGCTCTGCGGCCGCTTCGGCTTGTAGTCGAACCCGGTTATCTCCCCCCGCGTATTGCTCCTGAGCGTGCCGAAACGTGCCGCCTCTTCGATCGGCACACGGGTGGAAACCGCGGTCACCTCCGCCCCGGTCTCGTAATGCCGGCGGATGACCTCCTGGTAATCCAGCTTGTAGATGTGATCGGCGCTCAGCACCAGCAGGACATCGGGATCGAACTCCTGAATGAACTCTTTCTGGCGGTAGATGGCATCGGCATTTCCCCTGGCAAATCCCCCCTCATCGGAGCCCTCGTACGGGGGGAGCACCCGAAGCCCGCCGTAGGTGCGGTCCAGATCCCACGGGCGGCCGTTGGCAAGATGATCGTTCAGCGAATGGGGACGATACTGCTCCACCACCCATACATCGGCGATGCCGCTGTGCATGCAGTTGCTCAGCGAAAAATCGATCAGCCTGTAGATCCCGCCGAACGGTGCGGCCGGCTTGGAGCGCCGCTCGGTGAGCATCTCAAGCCTGCTGCCGCTCCCCCCCGCCAGAATCAGCGCGAGAACCTTGTTGCGTGCCATGCATCCCCTGTATATGTCTATCGCCGGTTGGCCGGGCGTGCGGCTCCGGAGAACATTCAATTGCAGGTGATCCTCCGGAACATGCACGGGAATGCTTCCGGCAAATTATATTCCATGTATGGAGCGCCCCCGGATACGGCCATGTGCCGGCGCTCCGCCAGCCAGAGATAGTTCTCCATATGCCGATCGCTCGATTTCCAGATCTGAAGCACGCCACACCGGACGGCATCATCGCCCTGGGAGGTGATCTTCACCCGGACAGCCTGCTGCTGGCCTATCGCCAGGGAATCTTCCCCTGGCCGATGGATGGCCTCCCCCTTACCTGGGTCTCCCCGCCGATGCGGGCGATACTGGAATTCTCCGAACTGCACATCCCCCGCAGTCTCGCCAAGGAACGCCTCCGCACCCCCTTTACCATCACGATCGATCGCGACTTCCCCTCGGTGATCGAGTCCTGCGCACGGATCAGGCGTCCGGACCAGCCGGGGACCTGGATCACCGAGCGTATGCTCCGCGCCTACCTGCGGTTTCATCGCCTCGGCTACGCTCATAGCGTGGAGGTCTGGGAGGGAACGGAGCTGGTGGGAGGATTGTACGGCGTGGCGGTGGATGGCGTCTATGCCGGCGAAAGCATGTTCCACCGGCGACCCAACGCATCGAAGCTGGCGCTCCTGGCCCTGATCGATCATCTGAAGGAGCGCGGGCTCGGCTGGATCGATATCCAGATGATGACCCCGCACATGGAGATGCTCGGCGCCAGAGAGATCCCGCGCGATGAATTTCTCCGGAAGCTGGCAGCCGCACGAGAACAGAATCTGGTGCTGTTCGGGGAGCGCGCGGAGTAAGATCTGGTTGGTTTGTAGTTCTTACGTATTTAGGCAAACGTTAAACGTTATCTAAGACGCTGTTGTTGTGTTGTCGGGGAGTTCCACTCCCCGACCCCTGCTGCGACCACCACGCACGGAGTCAAACTCCGTGCGAACAGTACCGGGGATCTCAGGAAACTTATCTGTAGGTACTTCGGTGCGTACGAATACGTTTTCAGAGACAGGTTGAAAACGCTCCGGGAAGAACGAGATGAGTAGATGGGAAATGGAAAGTGGAGTGAAAGGTAGCAGAGAATAGAGGGCAGAAGAAAGAAGCGCAGGAGGCGGAAGAAACAGGGATATCATCTCCTCCCACGACTCACGCCCCCGTACTTACTCCTCCAATCGAAAATCCAAAATCGCAAATCGAAAATGCAACGACACTGTATCGCAGGCAACTCCCCGTGGGAGCCGATCGTGGGCTATTCCCGTGCAGTGTGCGCGGGGCCGTTTATCGCCGTCAGCGGCACCACCGCCACCGATGAAGCCGGAGCGATCGTGGGCAAGGACGATCCCTACCAGCAGACCGTACAGGCCATCAGCAACATCAAGGCGGCGCTGGAGCGCGCCGGCGCCGGGCTGCGGCATGTGATCCGGACGCGCATCTACGTGGTGGATATCACCCACTGGGAGGCGGTGGCACGGGCGCATGGGGAATTCTTCGGGGAGATACGCCCGGCGGCCACCATGGTGGAAGTGCGCGCGCTGATCGATCCGGCCATGCTGGTGGAGATCGAGGCCGATGCCTTCCTTCACGATGCCCCCCTTCACGATGCCCCTCCCGTGGCGCCATAGATTCCTGCGGAATATTGATTCCTGCGGAGCACTCTCCTGCCGGCTCCTTCATGGCTTGTTGGTGCAACCTTCCGGGCTGGCTCGCGAACACGTGCCGATAGAGCAATCAAATAATCATGGAGGAGCTATCATGACCACTCCTGAAGATTCAGCCCGGGCCATCTTCGGCCAGCGCGCCACGTTCTATAGCACAAGCGCCGCCCATACCGACCCGCAGGTGCTGCAACGGGTGATTGAACTTGCCTCGCCGCAACCCTCGTGGAAAGGGCTCGATGTGGCTACCGGAACCGGACACACCGCGCTTGCGCTGGCCTCTCATCTGGAGGAGATGACAGGAACCGATATCACCCCCGAGATGCTGGCCGAGGCTGAACGGCTCCGCGAGAATCAGGGGCTCGCCAATGTCACGTTCACGATCGCCGATGTGCACCATCTCCCCTTTCCCGAGGGTAGTTTCGATCTGGTGACCTGCCGCCGCGCCGCACATCATTTCAGCGATATCCGCAAGGCGCTGGCCGAGATGCGACGCGTGCTCCGTCCCGGCGGGCGTATGGTGATCGACGACCGGAGCGTCCCGGAGGATGATTTCGTGGATCGCTGCATGAACCGCCTGGACTATCTGCACGATACCTCGCATGTGCGCCAGTACCGGCCGAGCGAATGGGAGACGATGCTCCGGGAAGCGGGCATGGAGGTGGAAACGGTGGAGCCCTACACAAAACACCGTCCCCTCTCATCGCTGACAGAAGGGGTCTCCGAGGAGAATGTGGCGGCCATCGAGGCGGCGCTGGAGGAACTTACCCCGGAGCAGCGGAGCGCGCTCAATCTCACCGAAACCGATGGCGTGCGCTACATCAATCATTGGTATCTGATGGTCTCCGCCGTCAGGAAATAATGTCCGAGCCTGTTCTCTTCGTTGCGCTCCTGGCGTCCTCGCAGGAAAATCTTTTGCCGGGCTCCTGCCGCGGAACCGGGAAATATTGGCCGTCGGGAACCGGGGACGTATTTTGCGCCGGTCCGCATCTACTCAACAAATCCCGCTGGAACGATGCCTCACGTACAATTCACACGAAATCTTCAACGATTTTTTCCGGGACTTCAGGAGCTGGAGGTAACCGGCTCCACCGTAGCGGAGATCGTCAGGGCGCTGGATGCGGTGCATACCGGCCTGGCCGATTATCTGGTGGATGAACGGGGAGCGCTCCGCAAGCATGTCAATATCTTCGTGGACGATCAACTGATCGCCGACCGGACCACGCTTCAGGACAGGGTGGATGCGGGAAGCCGGATTCATGTGATCCAGGCTCTCTCCGGAGGTTGAGCGGCGTATGAGCACCGAACAATTCTTCCGGACCATTTTCAGGTTCGCCGCGGTGTATAATGTGCTGTGGGGAATCATCGTAATTCTTTTCCCGAACCTCTTTTTCGATCTCGCCGGCATCCCCCGCATCAATTATCCGTTTCTGATGAGCGGCATAGGCATGTTCGTGGGGGTATACGGATATGGATACTGGGTGGTGGCAAACGATCTGCGACGATATCCGCAGCTGGTGGTGATCGGATTTCTGGGCAAGACGCTGGGGCCCATCGGCTGGGTATATCATGTGTGGCTGGGTGATATCCCCGCACGCACGCTCTGGCTGAACGTCTTCAACGATTTGATCTGGCTCCCGTTTTTCATCCTTTATTTCCTGTGGTACCGGCGGATGATCCGGAGAGAAGAATAATTCCGGGGCGGCTAGGGTTTCAGAAGGGAGATGGACGAGGCGGGGTGATAGGAGTGAGGGAAACAGAAGGAGCCGTATCCGATGGCAACTCTATACTTGAGCGCTCCCTGAGTACCCAATCTTTGAAGAATCTCACGCAAAGCCGCGAAGGCGCAAAGAAGATGTCGTTCTTTGCGCCTTCGCGGCTTTGCGTCATGCATCTGGCATGGTTAGGTCTAGCAGATATATAATCACCTATCCGATCATCCCGGCCGGTGAAAACCCGGAAAACCTTCTCGCAGGCAGGGCAGCAGCGCTCCGATAATTCCACCGATCCAGCACACCCTCATTTCCCTCCATACAGCAAACAAGAACGCCCCTCAGAGATTGCTCTGAAGGGCGTTCGATACAAATCTTGGCGGCGACCTACTCTCCCATACCGTTACCAGTATAGTACCATCGGCGCTGCGGAGCTTAACTGCTCTGTTCGGAATGG
>JBMDXA010000119.1:0-36796 GCA_048594725.1 Candidatus Kapaibacteriota bacterium | reverse complement strand
GGACGGCGTCAACCGCAACGGCGACATCGAGAACTACTCGACGAGCGGTGTTGGTACGGTGACCGCATCGAACGGGATGCTTCTGGGTCAGAGCGCCCCGAACCCGGCGCAGCACAGCGTGGAGATCCGGTACACTCTTGCACAGGCAGGGGAGGTATCGCTGGTGCTGTACGATGCTCAGGGCCGCGAGGTACGCGTTCTCGACGCCGGTGTGCGCAGCGCAGGCGAGCGTGTACTGACGGTGAACGTGAGCGACCTTGCCAACGGCGCCTACTTCTATCGTCTCAGCGCCGGCGGCCAGACCCTGAATCGTACGATGCAGGTGTCTCGCTAAGCCTGTCCGCCAAGGACACGCAGAGATAGGTTCGTAAACCGACATGGGGGAGTTCGTAGCGATACGGGCTCCCCCATTCTTGTTGGCAGAGGTCTGGAAGGCGAATATTCCGGACTGGTGGCGGGGATTGCTTCCCTCGTTCTTCAGATTGCAGATGGGACCGCCAGCGTCAGCCGAAGAGATCTATCTGCCCGTTTCGGGCCGGGCGGCGGAAATGATCGGTAGAGATATCCAGCGGCGTCCGGTTCAATCCCAGCCGCCGGGCGGTAAGCGCGAACAGATCGCGGAGCATATCCGCACGTGCTCCCTTTCCCCCCATCCGCGCACCGAATTCGGCCAGATTGATCTTGCCGCCGCGCATCTCCTGGAGCGCGTGCTGCACCTTGGCCGCACGGTTCGGTTCCTCCCGTTCCAGCCAGTCCAGAAAGATCGGCCGGACCGCAAGAGGCAGCCGGAGCATGACGTGATACGCCTGGCTGGCCCCGGCATCGGCGGCCGCCTTCAGAAGCGAGGGGATCTCCTCGTCGGTGAGGCCGGGGATAAGCGGGGCCATCATCACCCCTACCGGAATGCCGGCATCGGCAAGACGCCGAATGGCTTCCAGCCGCATCTCCGGGGTCGCGGTGCGGGGCTCCATCCGGCGCGCCAGATCACGGTCCAGCGTGGTGATGGAGATGAACACCGCCGCACATTTGAAGCGCGCCAGCTCCGCCAGCAGATCCAGATCGCGCAGCACCAGGGCGTTTTTCGTGACGATCCCGACCGGATTGCGGAAGTCCAGCATGGTCTCCAGAATCTGCCGTGTGATGCCGAATTTCCGTTCGGCCGGCTGATACGGATCGGTGACGCCGCTTATCGAAACCACTGTCGGCTTCCACGATCGTTTCATCATCTCCTCGCGCGCCAAGAGCGCCGCATCCCGCTTCACCATGATCTTCGTCTCGAACTCGATCCCCGCGTTATAGCCCAGATATTCATGCGTGGGGCGCGCATAACAATAGGTGCATCCATGCTCGCATCCCCGGTAGGGATTGATCGAATGGGTGAACGGGATATCGGGGCTGTCGTTGGTGGCGAACGCCGAGCGCGAACGATCCTCCAGAAATTCCGTGCGGGGGTCCGGCTCCCCGGGGAAGCTTTCCCAGCCGTCGTCGAACCGCTCCTTCGTATTCGTGGTAAACCGGTTGCCGGTATCGAGATATGTGCCTCGGCGACTCATCAGTGGCTCCAGATCATGCATGCATAGAAATCCCTATCGCTGCTCCCGTCCGGCAATTGCCGGCAACGCGGTACCAGGGCGCGGAAGATCGCAAAAAAAGAGGTGGTGTTCAAATGATGACTATCGCATACGGTGGTATCGATACCCGTACCGGTGCATTGCCGAAAAAGTAGTGATGAACGTGCCGGATTTTCTACTTTCGCAGATTGCAATCCTACCCGTTCATTTCAGCATGATGCAACCAGGATGATACACTATCTCCTCTCTCTCGACTCTCCTTCCACCCATCTCTTCTCCGTGGAACTGCGCGTGGCAGCGGAGGGGGCCGGGCATATCGATATCGAATTTCCCGCATGGTCGCCCGGCCGTTATTTCATCTATGATTTCGCCAGAAACGTCCAGGAGCTGCATGCGAGCGCGGCGGGGGGAGAGAACCTGCCGGTGCAGAAGATCGCCAAGGGAACCTGGCGGGTGGCCTGCAATGGGGCATCGGAGATCCGTATCGGCTACCGGATGTTCGGTAATATGCTGAGCGGCACCTTCTCCCAGCTGGATGACCGCCATGCATCGATCAACGGCTCCTCCCTGTTCGGCTATATCGTCGGGCGCCAGCAGGAGCAGGTTGAACTGGAGATTGCCGCGCCGGAGGGATGGAAAATATATACCGCGCTGCCGCGCCGCCGCCGTGCCGGACGCACGCTGTTCCAGGCGCAGAATTACGATGTCCTAATCGATTCTCCTATCGAGATCGGCACGCCGGAGGCGCGGAAATTCATTCACGATGGCGTCACCTATAATGTGATAGTCGATATCGCCGTGGCCGGCAAGGGGCGCGAAAATCGTCAGGTGCGGGAACGGATCGACACCTATGTGGCCGATGTGGAGAAGGTGGTGAAAGCATATACCGCCGCGTTCGGACGTCCGGAATTCGATCAATATTATTTCATCGCCAATATCGATCCCTATGCTCCTTCCGGCGATGGTATGGAACATCTGGCCTCCACCCGGCTGGTGCTGAACGGATATATCACCAACGATGATGATTACAGCGCGCTTATCGGCGTCACCTCGCACGAATTTTTCCATATCTGGAATGTGAAGCGGCTCCGCCCTGCCGAGCTTGGCCCGTTCGATTACGTGCGCGAGCAGCACACCACGCTCCTCTGGTTCGCCGAAGGATTTACCCAGTATTATGGTCATCTGATGCTGCGCCGCGCGGGTGTCTGGGACGAAAAGCAATTCTATAAAGAGCTGCTCAGGGAGATCAATACGGTGGATGCATCGCCGGGGCGTTTCCATCGCAACCTGCGCGAATCGAGCTTCGACACCTGGCACGCGGCCGGCGCACGCAATCCGATGATGGCTATCTCCAATTTCAGAAATACCTATGTGAATTATTATCACAAGGGAGCGGTGGCCGCGCTGCTGCTGGATCTGGAATTACGGAAGCGGACCGATGGCCGCCGTTCGCTGGATGATCTGATCCGGGAATTATACCGGACCAGCTACGCCGAGGCCGATATGGGGGAGTATTTTCTCCGGGGAAATGGCTACGCCGAACAGGATATCTATGATGCCGTGGAAACGGTTGGCGGAGCCGATTCCAGGAAATTCCTGGAGCGACTGGTAAACGGTGTGGATGAACTGGATTATGCGGAATATTTCGCGTACGTGGGTCTGGACCTTACCCGTCTGCCGAAGAAAAGCAGCAGAAAGAACCAGGAGCCGGAGCCGGCACGGCCGCAGCTCTATACCGGGCTTGTGGTTGCCGATGCCAGGGAGCGTGCGCGCGAGGAATTTGTCGCGGTGGCGAACGTGCTTCCCGGTTCCCCGGCGGAGCGGAGCGGGTTCAGCGCGGGTGATCTCATCATCGCCATCGACGGCGACCGCACCGACGGGCGCCGCTGGGATGCGGTGCTGGCAATGAAGGAGCCCGGAGATCGTATGACGATCACCCTGTTCCGTGGCTCCCGTCTGATGACGCTGGAGTTGCGTGGCGAGGATCGCGATATCCGTCCCTATCGTATCGAAGCGATTGAAGGGGCAAGCCCGGCACAACGCCGCGCCCGCTCGCGGTGGCTTGGGGCCGCGAAATAACAGCAGCGGAGAAATACCGTTGTTCCGCGTGATATCATAAAAAAGCACCTATATACTCCAGTGACCCCCAGTGGGCACTTCCAGAAGAATCCCACGGGAAGCCGCGAAGGCGCAAAGAACGACCTCTTCTTTGCGCCTTCGCGTGATGCATCTGGCATGGTTGGGTTTATCCGGTATATAATCGCCTAAAAAAAATCACGCGAGGCCGCAGCGAGCGCAACGCAAAGAGGAGCTCCGATCATCCCCTTTGTATTGAGCCCGTACGGCGTTGCGTGATTATTCCGAATTCGGCTGCATGGTCCCGCCATGGAACATCCGAAAAGAGAACAGCCTGCATGCGATCCGTTATGCCAACTACGAGCGGAGCACGCATGCAGGCTGCCATCCGGAGAGATCGGGGCCGTTCGCGGGCCGGTTCCATCGTCCTTCCGACCAAGGAAACGACCGGTCATTCGGCGGAACGATAGTATCGGGTGCCGGCGCCATCACAGCAGTTCACAAGTATTTTGTATCGGCGCCGGGACACTCCGGCAGGCGGACGGTGTCCCTCCCTCTCCTCATCCTGATGCACGGAACGCAACCATCTCAGAGCGTATCGTTATCTACCGGTTTCATCTCGTGCATCCTCACTGCAAGTATAGACCATTATCGATCTGCCATCGCTACTCATTTACTACGCATTGCGATGCGAAGGATATTCATGGCGGGATACCCATACTGCCAGCATGATGCCGGATATAGTTATGAGAATTGATTCGGATATATCTCTTCGGCGCGCGAAGTATCGCCGGAAGCTGCGGATATCTGAAGGAGCAGGACGATTTATCATACGGCATCGCCTCGGCCAGGGGTGGAGGCTTGATGTTAATCTGTATATTTATCCGTATACGATTTTTTTTATTGCCCTATTCATTTCACCTGCATGAGAGAATCAGTATGAAAACTGTAGCGATCATCAGCCTGATAGTTCTGATGGCGATTGATGTCATGATGGCGGCGACGATGTGGGATCACAGCAGCGGGGAGTGCCCCAGGGGGAGCCGGATGCCGGCCTGGGCCGAATCGAGCCTGTACGCTATCGGCGCGGATGGTACCAGGGGGGCGCTGCTATGCAGCATGGGGGTGGGGTGCAACGGCAAGGCGTGGAATACCTGCAACGTGCGGGGTGATAGTGGTGACCCGCAGGCCGGCGGTCCGGCACGGCCCTATTACGATGCGGCGCATGGCGACAGCCTGAGAAGCGCGCTGGGAGACGATGCCAACCATATCACCGGCCTTCTGGTCTCGCAGGGGGAGTTGCGTGCTACCGCCGATCGGGCAGTTCAGTATCGTGTGTACAGCCTCATCACCGGTGCGGTCGTTCATGATGATCCGGCCCCGGTGCTTCCCGGCCAGCAGCAGGTGATATCGCTGGGTACGCTGCCGGCCGGCCCGTATATCGTCATCGCCTACGATCCTGCCACCTCCATCAGCCTGGGATACAGGGCGTTCATGCGGTAACCGGAGAGTGCTCCCCCGCCAGGGCCGGACGATACAAACAAAAAGGAACCCCGTTGCCGGAGTTCCTTTTCTGCATCTGGGAGCCTGGTGTCCGGTAGCCCGGCTACAGCGAAGCGAAAAATGTCGTCAGGTTGACATCCGCCGGGAGGCTGAGTTTCTGGCGGATATGATAGCGATGATTCTCCGCGCTCCGGCTGGAGATGCAGAGCAGACGCGCCACCTCCTTGGTGGAGAGATTCATCTTCAGGAGCGAACAGACCTTCAGTTCGGCGGGGCTCAGGGTGGGATAGCGGAGCGAGAGGTTGCGGATGAAATCCTGGTGGATCTGGTTGAACTGATGTTCCAGCGCATCCCAGTCCTCCTCCGATCCGATGCTAGTTTCGATCTCGCGGCGGAGTTCGCGCAGCATATCGCTCTGTGCCGGCCCGACCGCCTGCTGGATCTGGTTGATGCGCTGGGCGAGTTTGGAGAGCAGCTCGTTCTTCTGGATCAGGTGCAGCGCCGAGGCGGTCATCTCCCTGGTTTTGTGCTGCACCTCCAGTTCCAGCTGCATGGTCTTCAGCCGGTAGATCTCCCGTTCCTTTTCGGCGCGTTCCATCTCCACCCGGCGTTGCATATCGTCCATGGTGCGCTGGGTGGCCTGTCCCTGGATCTCCTCCTTGGTCTGGGTATAGATCTTATAATGTTCCAGCGCCTTTCCCAGCTTGTCGGCCTTTTCGTAGGCTTCCGAGAGTATCTGGTGCAGTTCGTAGAGGATCTGGCGGTTGCCGGTGCTTTCGGCCACATCCAGGGCCCGTTCCAGCATGGCGATGCACTCGGCCACCTTTCCCTGCTGCATGAAGATCGAGCCGTAGGTTCCCTGCGCCGCGGCATAGGCCCGCCGGTCGCCGATAGCCTCGGCGAGGGCGGAAGCCTGTTCCAGATAACCGATGGCCTCGTCCAGCTCTCCCATCTGCTCGTAGATATCCCCCAGATTGACGAAGGCGCGGGTTTCCCCTTCGCGGTTGCCGAGCGAGCGGCAGAGCGCCAGGGATTGCTGCTGGTGATCGATGGCGGTGGCGTAATCCCCCTGCACACGGTAGATCAGCCCCAGATTTCCCAGCACCACCGCCTCCATGGCCGCATCGCTGGCATCGCGGAACCATTGCAGCCCCTTCAGATAGAACTCGTGCGCCTTGTCTATCTCGCCGATATTGAAATAGAGGTTGGCGATGCTGTTGAGGAGCGATCCGGTGCCGTCGGTGGTCTCCATCTCCTGGCGCAGTTGCAGGCTCTGATGGAGGTTGTCCAGTGCCGAGACGTAATCGCCCATCTCGGTATAGACATCGCCGATATCGGAGAGGGTCTTGGCCCTGCGAACTTTATCATTGGCAGAGCCCGGCATATCCAGGCTTTTGCGAAAAGAATCGAGCGCCTTCTCGTATTTTCCCTGCCGCATATGCGCATAGCCGATGTTCAGCAGGAGCAGTGCCATATCCTCTCCCTCCTCGTTCAGCTCGTTGAAGAGCCTGTAGGCGGCGGAACTATGCGTAAGTGCCGCCGGATAATCGGCGAGCATCAGGTGGCAGGCCCCCAGAATGGACTCGGCATGAGCAACCGAGCGGCGGTCGCCTATCTTGGTGGCGAGCTTCAGCGCCTCGGTGGCCTGCTCGATGGCATAATGGGGGTTGCTGCGGTAGCTTTCCCGGCTGAGCGCGTTCAGTTTTGCGATTTTTATGCGTATGCTCGTGGCTGCAACGGTTGTGGGTTGTAGCTCCGTCATCTATCCTCCTTCATTCTGCGCGCCCTGGTAGTTCCTGCTGGTCATGTGGAAATCTCTATCGTCCGCGCGCCGGCGCGTGACCTTCCTGCCGTCTGATGGATCAATCCATACAACAGGGGACGAGACCGATGGGATGGTCCTTTCCCCTGGCGGCAGGGCTTACCGGCCGGTGGGTGGCCGGATGAGCCCGCACAAAGTTAGAAGTTTGATCGGTCTGTACAGCAAGGGATAATACCCCTCTTCAGGCTTGGAAACGAGCCCTTTCAGGGGAACCCCGCACGATTCTTACAGCCGGGCATACAATTTTGTTCCCGCTTGTTCTTCTTAATCCCCCTTAAGCCCTTATCCACAGGACGGCTCTCTTCTGCATCCGCACCCGCTGCGCCGATGCGCCGGGTCGGATTGGCGGTGATACACTTGGGGCGGATCATAACAGGCGTCAGTTTGTTCAACCTTTACTGGAGCGGCATGCGAATGTTTCGTGTTGTTAGCCGGGTTCTTGCCCTTGGGATACTTCCAATCGCGATTTCAGCAGGCCTTCAGGCCCAGACGACGGACTTCAATGATTCCGACCACGATCACGCCGGCGGCATAGTCTGCGGATCGCAGTTGTTCAACGACGGCAGGGAGAAGGAAGCGCTGGAGCGTACTGCACGCAACAATCCGGAATTCTACCGGATGCTGGTGGAGCGTGCCAAGAACCCGAAGAGCAACCGTTCGATGCTGAGTGTGGGCGATACCTACACCTTCTCGGTGCGCAATATGGCGACCTTCGAGTTCGATGCCGTGGAGGCCGTCCAGGTGTTCGCCGGGAAGTGGGCCCGCATCTGGGTTGACGTCCGCGATACCAGCCGTGCCGCCGTGATGGGCAAGATCGGCGCTATCGCCAGGGGGCTGGACTCGGCCACCGGCAGCACCTCGCGCAATCCGGCCAAGGGGATCATCGAGAACGACCAGGAAGTATTCGGTATGCCCCCGGTGAACCAGGCCGATCCTACCTCCCCGGTGCAGGATTTCCTCCTGACCGATATCCAGGACGGGATGACCGGCGGCGGCTTCGTTGGCGGCTTCTTCTCGCCGCTGGATCAGACGCCGGAGGCCGGCTCCAACAACATGAACATCCTCTACATCGACTCCAGGCAGGGGGTGAGCGCCGGTACCAACGCCATCCTCAGCACCGTGGCGCACGAGTTCCAGCATCTGATCCACTACCGCACCAACGAGGATAGCGATATCCTCTACAACGAAGGGTGCAGCGAAGTGGCAAGCATCCTCCTGGGCTACAAGGATCGTACGAACTCCAGCTATATGCGGTCCACGAACGTTCCGATGTTCACCTGGAACTACAACAATTCCACGAAGCTCCTGGCCGACTACGAGCGTGCCATGACCCTGCTCTACTATTTGTACGAGCAGTACGGCGAGCAGTTCCTGACCGCGTTCGCCAGCGCCAAGAGCGACAGGATCGATCGTATCAGCGATGCTCTGAACTCCATCGGCCGCAACCCGGACTGGCAGGGAACGCTTACCGCCTATGCGGTTGCCAATTACATCGGCAAGAATTTCACCGATGATCGCTTTATCTATCGCATGAGGCTCTCCTCGACCACGCCGACCGCCACCTACTCGTATGCCGGCAGTGGTGCGATCCCGACCACTGGTTCGGTGAGCGTGCAGTCGTATGCTTCCACCTATACCGTCTATACCAATCCCGGTCTGATGAAGGTGAAGTTCAAGGCGAGCCGTCCCTACGGTGTGATGGCGATCCTCTATCAGGGGACCACGCCGGTGGAAGTGAAGGAGATCTCCAACGATACCGAATATCGTCTCCCGATGAGCGGCAACACGCCGTACGACAAGGTGGTGTTCGCCATCGCCAACCACGGACAGTCGGTACTGCCTGTCTCCTGGAACGTTCAGCAGATCGCCGCCGGTGTCGAGAACAGCCTGGCCGATGTCAGCAGCTTCGGTGTGGAGAGCATCGCCCCGAACCCGGCAGCCGGCTCGGCGCGGATCACCTTCCGCAACGCGCAGAGCGGCTCGGTGAATGTGGATCTGTACAACCCGAAGGGGGAACTGGTACAGACTCTGGTGGACGGCCAGCGCTACGAGGCCGGTCAGCATGAGGTCATGGTGAACACGACCGATCTGCCGAACGGTGTGTACATGGTTCGCGTGCTCCAGAACGGCCAGGCTTCCAGCCGCGTGATGGTGGTGCTGAACAAGTAACATCATCCTTCCCCGATACCACCTGCGGGGTTTGAAATTCAAGGCCTCTCATCTTCCTGGTGAGGGGCCTTTTTGATATCGGCTCTCCCGTACCTGCCGCGCACAGTTGTGGCAGGATGTAACCGGGAACAGGGTTCAGGTATATATTGACGTATGCACTTCCGGGAGGTTCCCGGAGGGTATGCTATGTATCTCCTCACCGGTTTCACTATAGCCTCCTGTGGCCGCCCCTGCATCCGCTATCACATCCAGGCGACGTATGGCCCCGTACCGGTCGCAGCCATTAACAACAGTGGAGTAACGTACAGATATGGCCCGTTTATTTTCTCGCGGCACCGCTATAGCTGCCCTTGCAATGGCGTTTGCGATACCTCTTTCGGCACAGACGGATGTGGCGGCCAGTGGCCGGGATCAGGAGCATCCGGCTGCCGGCAGGATCGTCTGCGGATCGGAGGTGTTCACCACGGAAATGGGATGGCAGGCGCTTGCCAATACCAAACGCGCCAATCCGGAGCTCTACCGGCAGATGGTGGAGCAGGCCAAGGCACCCCGCGAGCGCATTGCCCTCTCGGCCGATGAGGAGTTCATCTTCTCCTTCTACGTTCTGAACCGTGAGAGCAATCAGTTCGATTACATCCCCGCCCGGCTGGCGTACAACGGCCAGCTGGCGCGCATATGGGTGGATACCAGGGATACCGGCCGCGCGGCCGTGATGAGCAAGATCTCCGCTATCGCCCGGGGCCTGGATTCGGCTACCGGCACCAAATCGCGCAATCCGGCCAAGGGGATCATCGAGAACGACCAGGAGGTGTTCGGCATGCCCCCGGTCAATAAATTCGATCCCTCCCTCCCCACCCAGGATTTTCTTCTGACCGATATCAGGGATGGCCTGGATGTGGGCTTCGTGGGCGGATTCTTCTATCCCTGGGATCAGGGGGAGAACCCCGGTTCCAACAAGATGAACATCCTCTATATCGATTCCCGCGAGGGGGTCAATGCCGGCACCAATGCGCTCCTCAGCACCGTGGCGCACGAGTTCCAGCACCTGATTCATTATCGCACCAACCCGCAAAGCCAGTCGTTCTTCAACGAGGGTTGCAGCGAGGTTGCCAGCATCCTGCTGGGATATCAGGATCGCAACAACCATAATTACCTGGCCGATGTCAACATCGCTCTGCTGAAGTGGACTACCGATGACGATGCCAAGACCCTGATCGATTATTCCCGCGCGATGACCTTCCACCATTACATGTACGAGCAGTATGGGGAGGCGTTCCTGACCGCGTTCGCCAGCACGCAGAGCGAGGGGATGGATCGTATCGGCGATGCCCTCCGTACCATCGGGCGTGATCCGGACTGGCAGAGCCTGCTCGCCAATTTCATTACCGCCAATTATCTCGGCACCTCCTTCGCCTCCGATCTGGAACTCTCCTACCGCACCAAGCTCTGGAGCGGTACCAGGGCCCCGGCCGGGGTTCATAACACGTTCAACGCCGATTTCCCCACATCGGGCTCCATGGTGGTGCAGCAGTATGGGGGGGCGTACAATGTGTACAACAACCCTGGCGGCATGAAGGTGAAGTTCAAGGCCAGCCAGCCGATCCGCGTGATGGCGATCCTGTACAAGGGGAGCGCGCCGGTGGAGGTGTGGCAGCTGGAGAACGACCAGGAGTACACCATCGCCCAGAACGGCAGCGTCCCCTACGACAAGGTTGTTTTTGCCGTGGTGAATCTGGCCTTCTACACCCAGACCGTCAACTGGGTGGTGGACCATGTGACGCTGGGAGTGGGTGATGAGAGTGGAGCCAATGGTGGTTCTACGGCGATCTCGGAGATCGCCCCGAACCCCGCGGCGGGCTCTGCCCGGGTGACGTTCCGTACCGCCGAGAGCGGAGTGGTGAACGTGGAGCTGTACAACCCGCAGGGGGAGCTGGTGCAGCGTGTGGTGGATGGAGATCGTTACGAGGCTGGCGAGCACGCTGTTCGGGTGAACACGAGCGAGCTGGCTAACGGGATCTACATGGTTCGTGTGATGCAGCACGGTGCTGCATCCAGCCGCGTGATGGTGGTGATGAACAAGTAGGCAGTAGCGGCCCTTCTCCCGTCTGGCAACTACCCTGAAAGGCCCTTCCCCGCTGTGGTGAGGGGCCTTTCTTTTATGCATTTGATCACAATTCCGGAACGGTGCATTCGTTTACATAACAGCTTTTACGGTATCGGAGTGGCGGGGACCGGAAAATCGGATAAGGGTTGTAACCGAACGCGTTGCTGGTGGTTATGTTGCTGATGCCAGCAGGCGGCGGGCTATCGAAAACATCAGAGTGAAGCCCCGGCCGGTGCGTATGAGCGTTGGCTGATATCTGATAACATCTGTAACTTGCTGATCCCCCGTTCGGGATATCTCATGGCCGCAGGGCCCTCACATATCCGCGAAGCGAGCGAATCAAGGCCAGGGCACATCCACTCTTCTCTCGCTCACATCGTTCCGATTCTTCAGGTTCCGTACGGTTGGAATGGCGCCGCCTGTTGAGCGTGCGACTCTCCTTCCGATCCATATGGAATCCGGTGTTCCTGCCGGGATACCCCCGCAGGCTAATCTCCGATAGCCATCCCGGACAGCGGTTCCGGTGAGCGCGCGGCGATCATATCGGACAGTGCATACCGACAACATCAAAGTATAATTGTAGATAATTCTTCAACAATCACTGGAGCAGCGTACAGATATGTCTCGCTTATTCTACCGGATTCTTGCTTCAGGCGCCCTCATGGCCGCCATCACTACCGGCGCGTTTGCACAGGCCGGCACTGCCGATCACGATCATGAGCATGGCACCGCCGGCGATGCAGTCTGCGGCACGATCCTCTTCAACGATGGCAAGGAGGCCGAAGCGCTCGCCAATACGAAGCGGAATAATCCTGAGCTCTACCAGAGGATGGTGGAACGGTCGAAGTCGGCGCCGAATTATCGCAGCCTGCTCAATGCATCGGCCGATGATGATATCATCTTCCCGTTTTTCATCCGCAATCGCGTGAGCGGCCAGTACGATGAGATCCAGGCAAAGCTGGTCTTCAGCGGCAAGTGGGCTCGCATCTGGGTGGATACCAGGGATAGCGGCAAGACCAAGGTGAAGAACATCATCAAGGGACTGGCAAGGGGTCTGGATACTGCTACCGGTAACACCTCCCGCAACAAGGAGAAGGGTATCATCGAGAACGACCAGGAGGTGTTCGGCATGCCCCCGGTCAACAAGTTCGATCCCAGCTCCCCGATTCAGGACTTCCTTCTGACCGATATCGAGGATGGCATGAGCGGCGGGTTCGTGGGCGGGTTCTTCGCGCCGTACGATCAGAGCGAGGGTCCGGGCTCCAACAAGATGAACCTCCTCTATATCGACGCCAACCAGGGGGTGAACTCCGGCCTTACGTCGCTTCTGAGCACGCTGGCCCACGAGTTCCAGCATCTGATTCATTATCGCACCAACCCGGAGAGCGAGACCGTATTCAACGAGGGTTGCAGCGAGGTTGCCAGCATCCTGCTGGGATACAAGGATCGTCTCAACCGGAATTATCTCGCCGATGTCAACGTTTCCCTCTTCAAGTGGAATAACGATGACCTCACCGGCGCCAAGCTGGAGATCGACTACCAGCGCGGTATGACCCTGATGCACTACATGACCGAGCAGTACGGCGAGGAGTTCCTGAAGGTGTTCGTCTCCACCCGGAGCGATAACATGGACCGCGTCGCCGACGCGCTTCGCACGCTGGGACGTGATCCGGACTGGCAGAGCATGCTGGGTAATTATGTGGCGGCCAACTACCTCGGCACCGATTTCTCGTCCGATCCCAAGCTCTCGTATCGTACCAAGCTGTGGAACGGTACCCGCCCGCAGATCGGCGTTCATAACACGTTCGATGCCTCGTTCCCCACGTCGGGCTCCATGGTGGTGCAGCAGTACGCGGGCATTTATAACGTGTATAACAACCCCGGCGGCATGAAGGTGAAGTTCAAGGCCAGCCAGCCGATCCGCGTGATGGCGATCCTGTACAAGGGTACCGCGCCGGTGGAGGTGTGGCAGCTGGAGAACGACCAGGAGTATACCATCGCCCAGAACGGCAGTGTCCCCTACGACAAGGTGGTGTTCGCTATCGCCAACCTTGCGTTCAATACCCAGACCGTGAACTGGGTGGTGGATCATGTGACGCTGGGAGTGGGTGATGAGAGTGGAGCCAATGGTGGTTCTACGGCGATCTCGGAGATCGCTCCGAACCCCGCGGCGGGCTCTGCCCGGGTGACGTTCCGCACCGCCGAGAGCGGAGTGGTGAACGTGGATCTGTACAACCCGCAGGGGGAACTGGTGCAGCGCCTGGTGGATGGAGATCGTTACGAGGCTGGTGAGCACGCTGTTCAGGTGAACACGAGCGAGCTGGCTAACGGGATCTACATGGTTCGTGTGATGCAGCACGGTGCTGCATCCAGCCGCGTGATGGTGGTGATGAACAAGTAATCCGTCTCCAGCCGCTTCCGGCTGCCCGAATATTCCGACAAGCCCCTGCCACACGGCCAGGGGCTTTTTTTTCGGCACATCACCCCCGGAGATAGGCGGATTTCTCCGATGAGGATCGCCGCGCACCAGGGGAATCGGGTGTAACAATGCGGTGGTATCCTTGTCTTGTATGCTACACTCTTCGTTGCGGTGATGATAGAATGATGATGCCGGTAAAGGGCCGATGTGATATAATAGGTCCGATCCGTGTCATTATAAAGGGCACTTCCCTTTGTATCGATCCTCCTGCGGATGATTATCATTCCCTGTACCCGCCTCGCGATTGTCTTGGCGATAAGCGTGCGGGAGGATATCTTCCTACTCGCCCCCGCGTCAACACAGCCATCGTTACCCGCAGTACATGGCCTTTCGTTCCCATAAGGGTGCCGGCGCACCCTCACACGGACTTCCTCTATGAGAACCAGATACCTGCTACTTCTCTCCCGTCTGGTCGGCGTGTTCGCGGTAATGGCCTTCTGCCGGGGGCAGGCGGCCGCCCAGGTTGTGCTGGGTTTTCCGCAGACTCCGTGTGGTTCCATCGTCTGCGATTCGATTGTCATCGCCAATACATCCGATAGCCTCCAGGTGCTTCTGGCAGTGGAGATCCGTGACAGCGTCAGTTACCTGATCGGCGGGGATCTGGGGCTTCCCCGCACCATTCCCGCCGGCGACAGCCTGGTGGTGCCGGTCTGCTTCGCTCCCAACCGCCGCGGCAACATCGTCGATTCGCTCCTGGCAGTGATCGATACCTCCGGCGGTACTACGCTGCTGCGCGCGCGCCTTGCCGGACGCGGGATAGGCGCGGATCTGCGTATCAATCCGATCGTAGTGAATTTTCCGAGGACGAGCGCGCTCGGCACCAGCACCGAAACCATCGTGATCGGCAACAGCGGGGAACTGCCGTACGTGCTTACCACGGCCGCGCTGAACCTTCCCCTTCCCTTCCGGGTAACCACCCCTCTGCCGGTGACGATCATGCCGGGGGATTCGGTGGAGATCATGATCGCCTTCCAGCCGCTGGAGAACGGCGTCTATTCCACCTCGGTGGATATCACGGCCGGCTGTGCTGCGCGCCTGCAGCTTGGGCTGAACGGGGCCACCGAGCTGGTGGGCACCGGAGCGGTACTGCGTCTCAGCAAGGTCGGTTTCAACCCGGCCAACAACGAGCAGACCCCGTGCAACGTCCCCCGCTGCACCGATCTTACCTTCTCGAACGCGGGGAGCGCTCCTCTTATCATTCATTCGCTCGAGTGGCAGCGGGGGGATCAGGGATTCACCTTTACGAATCCTCCCCAGGTGCCGTTCACGGTTCCCCCCAACAGCCAGCGCAGCTTCGGAATCTGCATCACCGGCCAGGAGCGGTCGCTGCTGGCCGATACTCTCCTGATCGCCAGCAATACGCGCAGCTCCATAGCGTTCGGTATGGTGATCGACGTCAGCGGGAGCATGACCGATACCGTCTTCTGCGGTGCCGATACCAGCTCCCGTATCGAGCAGGCCATCATCCACGCCAGGAATTTCATCCAGAGCGCGCTTCTGCATATCCCCTCCATCGGCATCCAGGACCAGCTCGCGATATCATCGTATTCCACAACCTCCGGCATCGGTCCCAGGCGCCTGCGGATCAACTACCCCTACAAGCTGGCCTCCGTCACCGCCGCGGAGCGGCTGGCCGCGCAGAATGCCATCTCCACTCTGACCGCCGATGGGGGAACCCCTACCGGCGCCGCGTTGCAGCAGATGATCGATACCCTTGCGAAGAGCCCCCTGCACAACCGCGTGATCGTGCTGCTGACCGATGGCGAGGCCGAACCGCAGGATCTGAAGGATTTTCCCCTCAGCTCCACCATCGAGCGGGCAAAGCTGCATGGCGTCAGGGTGTTTACGATCTCCCTGGGACTCAGCTCCAACACTTCGGCCGTCAACTATCTGCGCACGCTTGCATCGGAGACCGACGGCGCATCGTTCGATGCCAGCGACAATGATTGCCAGATGCTGCAGACCGCGTTCGAGTCGATCACCGATCTGGTGAGCCGTGGCGCAAAGCATGAGGAGGTCTTCTCCATCAAGGTGATTGCGCCGAGCATCGCGGCCACCTCCGCCCTCCGTTTCGATTCGGTCTATGTGAACGATACGGTCTGCTCCTCGGTGACGCTGACCAACAACGGCGAGGGGGTGGCGCTGGTGGATGCGATCGATCTGGCCGATATGCTCGGTGGCGCCACGGGCGAATTCTCTCTCCCTCCTGATCTCGTGTTTCCCATCCGCATTCCCGAATCGGAAATGGTGGAGGTGCCGGTCTGTTTCAATCCCCATGCTATCAGAACGCACGGGGGGAAACTGACCTTCCATTACAACAACTGCGGCCAGGAGCCGATCGTCACGGAACTGGGCGGGGCGGCCTATGCCAGGGCCAACCTCCGTCTCTCCGATCTCCGTATCGGCCTTCCGGGGGACGTGGTGACCATGCCGCTGTATGCCGATAGCTCCATGAGCGGGTACGGCGTGCGGACTATCACCTCCGAGATCCGCTGGAACAGCTCCATGCTCGATCTGCGCGCGGTACGCTCCCGTGCCGGCGCCTCCGGTGCCACCGTGGAACTGGCAGGGCCGGTGCGGTTCGCCGGCAATCGGGCGATAGCCACCATCACGGTGACACACGGCGGGATGAACCAGGAGAGCATCAACGGTGGCGGGGAGCTGGCGGAACTGGAGTTTCAGGTTCTCCGCGGGGATGCGCTTTTCAGCGAGGTGACGCTGGCCTCGGCGAATTTCGAGGATGGCAATCCCCGGACGCTCCTGGACAATGCCGGGATGATCGCCTTCGACAGCACCTGCTTCCGCGATGCGAAGCCGATCTCCAACGCAGCGGCCACCAAGATCATTATCGGCGATGCCGCTCCCCTGCCGGCGCCGGAAGGGATGGTGTCGATTCCGGTGCGGACCGACGGCGAAACCGTGTTCCAGGTGGAGCTGTACGGGGCCGGCGGCGAGCTGGTGCGCCCGGCAGAATTCAGGACCATCGGTGCCGGTGCCGGGCGTATCGATCTGGATCTCTCCTGGCTCCCGGCGGGAAGCTATTATGCAACCCTGAAGAGCGGTCTGGGAGAGACCTTCTTCCGAAAGATCATTCTCATACGCTGACCCGGAACCCTGTGGACGAAGATGCAAGGCGCACTATGAATCAACATGCTGGAAGAGCCTCCGGTACCGGCCGGACGGGCCTGTTCCTTCTCCTTGCCACCGCTCTGTGGCTGGCCCTGCCGGCTCCGGCGGAGGCGCAGGGGGGACGGCGTAGCGACCGGGTGCTCTACCCCTACAGCAATCCCATGCGCATCTATATCGGCGCGGAGGCGGGCTACGGGTGGTGGAGCAACAGCGGCAGTTTCCTTGTATCCGACGGCGACCGCACCTGCGTGGTGATGAACGCCGGTGATGGTGCCGGCAGAACGCTGGGCGCCAAGGCGATGATCTATCTGAACTCCTGGCTTTTCGTCTCCCCGCGTGTGCGCCAGGAGATCCGCTCCGGCAAGGCCACCACTCCCCTGCCGGGAGAGCCGGTGCGCGACCGGGAGAACAACGTGGTGATGCTGGAGCAGGAGGGGCAGGCCGATATCAGGGTATCGGCGCTGGCCCTGGATGCGATGATCGGTGCCGAGTTCCATGGTGCCTATCTGTTCGCCGGTGGCTCCATGAGCCTGCTGAATGATGGAACCTACGATTACTCCGAGCGGCTTACCGGCCCGCCGGGATTCACCTACAGCGATACGCGCACCAGCCAGCATACGCTGATCCGGAACCGCCCGTTCGATCGCTACGAAAGCTCCACCTTCGATCTTCGTGGTGGAGCCGGCTATCTGTTTGAGATAGGCTCCTTCGCGATCAATCCCGAAGTCTTCTACAGCCTTCCCCTTACGTCGGCTCTCCGCGCCCCAGATGAGCTGAAGCAGGATGGCATCGTTGCCACAATCGGCATCATGTACAACCTTGGAGAGTGAGACCCCCTTATGCGGCTAACCAGACTCCTTACCCTCCTGGCTCTGGGAGCAACCGCCCTGAGCGCAACCGCCCCCCTCGGGGCACAACCCAATGTCGGTGATCCGGATTTCATGGTCCGGAACCTGGAGTCCATCAACTCCGAAAGCGACGAATATTCCCCGTATATCACCCCGAATCGCGGGTGGCTCTACTTTACCAGCTCGCGCGATGGCGCTTCCGGCATCTACCGGAGCAGGCGGAGCGGGAGCGTATGGTCCTCCCCGGAATATCCCCGGCAGGAGGGGGTCAACACCGTGTACGATGACGGTGCCTTCTCCGCTCCCATCCCTCCGCTGGCGGAGATCCTTACGCTCGATGCGGAGATGATGCGCATGCTCGGCACGCCCGGTATCGGCCTGCTGACCGGTGCCGACCGCTCCGATGGAAAGGGTGATGCCGATCTCTATATCATCGATGTCTCCCCGGATGGCATCAATCTCGACGATGTGCGGAGCATTGCAGGCGTCAATACGGACTACTGGGAGGCGCAGGGGACGCTGGCCCCCGATGCCAGCTTCATCATCTTCAGTTCCAATCGTCCCGGCGGTGCCGGAGGGGTGGATCTCTATATCGCCGGAAGCGACGGTGCCGGTGGCTATTCCGCCCCGGTCAATCTGGGAGCGGCCATCAATACGTCCGGCGATGAGTTCTCCCCATTTATCGCTCCCGATGGCAGAACGCTCTTCTTTGCAAGCACCGGCCACCAGGGGTTCGGCGGCGCCGATCTGTATATGAGCCAGCGGGATGCACGCGGGGAATGGGGCACGCCGGTGAACCTGGGCGACCGGATCAACACCTCGTCGAACGAGCTCTTCTTTTTCGGTGTCGGGCGCGAGCGGTGTCTGTTCGCCAGCGACCGGCCGGGGGGAAAAGGGGGGCTGGATATCTACGAGGCGCAGCCGAACGTCTTTGCCACGAGCTACGCCAATGTGGATGTCACGATCATGGATACCACGTCCGGCAAACCGGTCTCCGGCCATCTCAGGGTCGTGGAGCCGAGGCTCGATCGCACCATCATCGAGACGGAGATACCGGAATCGGGGGCACGCCTCACCCTCTTTACCGGCGTCTCCTACCGTCTGGAGTTCATCCCGGATGGCTTTCCGGCCGCCAGCAGAGATCTTGGCGATCTGAGTCCGGGGAGCGAGACCGGCTTCAGGCTGAACGTGGGGAGCGTGCCGCAGACGCCGGAATTCGTTCTGAACGCCGGGGATGTCGATCTCCCCTGGTTTATCAGCGGGTATTACCGGATCAACACCCCGGAGCTGCTGGGTGACTTGCGCCGGCGCCAGGAGAACGGCGATCTGCGAGGGCAGAAGTATATAGCCGATGTGGCCGGTAATCCCGCCATGCTGGCCGAATATGCGGCCCAGGCGGAGCGGGTGCGCTCTATCGTGAACGGCTTCTACCGCCGCGCCGTGCAGGAGTATTTCCCCTCCTATCTGAAGGGGCGGGCCCAGGGGGAGTATCTGGAGATCACCGTGTACGGGTTCGCCGATCCCAGAGCCGTGGCCGGAACCTATGTGGAGGGGCCGGTGAGCTTCTTCGATATGCGGGGAAAGGAGGTGGAGGTGAAAAGCGGCGAGAAGCTTACCAACTTCAAACTGGCCGGTCTCCGTGCTCATTATGCGGCAGAGTTCCTGGACAGCCTCTTCCGCGAAGCTGCGGCGGAGGGGCATCCGGAGTACAAGACCCTTGCCGATCGCGGCCTTATCCGCTGGCGCCCGGTGAGCGGCGATGTGGACACCTCCGGCGGTGCCGATCTGTCGGAGCTTCGGCGGGTGAGAATCGATTTCAGACGGGTGGACCCCGCCAGACCCGATCTCCGGTGATGCCGCCGGAGCGGGACATACGATTCATCGTACCGAACATCAGGAAATGAGAAAGGGGCCCCAACTGTCGGGGCCCCTTTGTTATGGTGCCCTCCGGCACCACGTTCCATGGTTCTATCATGATTCTATCGCGATGGCTTTCAGGCGCTCTCTGATCTGTGCAGATGAGAGCCCGTCCATGGCTGAATCCCATGACGATAGCTTAGAAATTCTCCGGATTCAGCGGGAGCAGTTCCTCGCGCACGAACTTCCGGCCATCGCGGATCAGCTCGCCATCCAGGTAGACGTTGGCGCCAATGCAGACCAGATCCCAGTGCACGGCGCTGTTGTTGCCGTTCGGGGCGATATCGTAGCACTTGCCAAGCGTCAGGTGGTTGGAGCCCCAGATCTTCTCATCGCACAGGATGTCGTACATCGGCTGGTCGATATAGGGGTTGGTGCCGAACGAGAACTCGCCGAAGCGGCGTGCGCCCTCGTCGGTGGAGAGGATCTCCTCAAGGCCGGCGTTGTTGCTGGAATCGAAATCCACCACCACGCCATCCTTCACCACCAGCTTCACGAACTCGAACGGCTTCCCCTCGTACACCGACGGCGCATAGGTGATGGTGCCGTTGACGGAGGTAAGGAGCGGTGCCGAGAAGATCTCGCCGTCCGGGATGTTCACATCGCCGGCGCAGGGAATCCAGTTCTGCCCCTCGATGGAGAAGGAGATATCGGTTCCCTCCCCCACCAGGCGCAGCTCGCGGCTCCGGGCGAGGAGTTCGTGCAGCGGCTTCATCCGCTCGTTCAGCAGCGCATAATCGAGCAGGCAGGCTTTGTAATAGAAGTCCGAGAAGACGTTGGTAGGCATCTTCGCGTTCATCGCAAATGCCGGCGAAGGGTAGCGCATCACGCACCAGCGGGTGTTGTTGACCCGTTCCTCCATATGGACCGGCAGAAGATATTCCTCGGAGAACGCCTTGTTCTGCTCCTTGCCCACGCCGCTCAGCTCGTAGATGTTCTCGCTGGCGCGGATGCCCACATAGACATCCATCTCCTTCATCAGCGGCAGGCCGCTCTTGTCGCGCAGCCGCGACCAGAGCTGGCGGTCGCCACGGTCGCGGATGATCCGCTCGGTCTCGGTATCGCGAATCACGATGAAGGGGACGGCACCCGCCTCGATGATGGCGCGGGCCATCTCCTGGGCCAGATGAACGCCGTTGATGCCGGTAAGCTCGATCATCACGTTCTCACCTGCCTTGGTGCGGGTGGAGTAGTTGATGATCTTGTCGGCCAGAGCTTTGTTGCGTGAATCGTACATGTGGATGTAATCGGATGAGTTCCAGTCAGAGGAAGATGAGATACCCCCTCCCCTCCCTAGCGGACGGCCCCATACGATGGCTCGCGCGGATCATCGGCGGATGATCGTTCGGCGCGCGCCTCGCGTAGCAGAACCTGGTCGATGGAGAAGTAGGAGCGGGGGAAATATATGAGAAATACCGCCGCGGCCAGGAGTCCCAGATCCTCCAGAACCTTTTTGAGCCCTACCGGTTCCGGTTTCCCCGCGAAGCAGCCGCAGTCGATGTCCAGGCCGCGCGCTATCGCCGAGAGGATGGCGATCAGGAAGAGCACCAGCATTGCGCCGGTGACCAGCGAGCTGCCGCGCACGGCCACGCCGATAAACAGGAGGATGCCCACCAGGATCTCCGTCCAGACGAACAGGAGCGCCACGATGTTCGATATCTCCTCCGGCAGGATCTGGTAGGCCGCGATCGACTTGCCGAAGGTTTTCAGCGCGCCGATCTTCTCGGCGCCCGATATCATGAAGACGATGCCCAGGAGCATCCGGGCCGCCAGCGATACAACGCGCATGGCGGGATGTTCTGCGAGATTGGATTGCATATCGCTCTACGGGATTGGTCAGTTGGCTGTCCGGAACGATGAGCCGCCATCGGCCCGCCGGCATGTTTCGGAACGGTTTCGCGGAGAGGCCGCGCCAGCGGCCTCCGGTTACTGGGTGACCAGCGGATACTTCTTGGCGGTCCAGTCCTTGATCCCTCCCATGTACACCACCACGGTCTTGAAGCCGAGCGCCTTCAGATTCTTCGCCAGATCGTGGCTCAGCTCGCACTCGTCCCCGCCGCCGCAGTAGGTGACGATCACCTGATCGCGCGAGATCTGCACCAGTTCGGGGATCTGCGACTGCCACTGCTCGGCGTAGACGTTCATGGCGCCGGGGATATGCCCCTCGCGGAAATGATCCTCCGGGCGGGCATCGATGAAGAGCACCTTCCTCTTCTTGGAATCGAAGAGGCGCTTGGCAACATCGGTCTGGATCTCCGAGACCGTCGCCAGTTTCGCGAAGATCATCTCCTCCTCGGCGGCCCTGATGCTGTCCGCCTGGGCGGCCTGCATCTTTTTCGCCTGATTCACCGAATCACGCTTCACCTTCACGCTGTCCTGGTTCATCCCCGCCGGAACCGTGCTGGTATCGATTCCGAGAGCAGGCGCCGCCGTATCAACATTGATGATAACGGGTGGGGATGCTGTATCGGATTCCGTGCTGTCCGCGATGATGAGCGGCGGGGTGGTACCCGTCTGATGCTCCTCGCGAATCCAGGGGATGCTGGTGGCCGCGAAGATATTATAGACGATAGCGATGGCAACCGCGGCCAGGGCTATGACCCGTGCCTCGCGAAACGCCTGCTTGAATGGACTCGATGACGGTCTGTTGTTGGGATCGTGTGTCATGGTAACCTCAAACTGGTCGGGTAGCGAGCCAATGTACGGAGCGGACGATGAAGAACAAACGCATTCGGGCCGGGGATCGTGTGATTTCTCGCCCCTGTTATCCGTCTTTGTTGGGGTGGGTTCCCGGTACGGTTCGTAGAGCGTAGTACGGGGGCTGTTACAGCTAACCAAACGCCCGTCATGGGTGTTCTCTGGGCTTCCGGGGGCAGGGGCCGGGCCAAGCAAAGGCCGCGCCCCATCGTTGGGGTGCTGGAACGGGGGGAGGGAGCCCGATTGAAGAGGACCGGGGGAGGATGAAATTGTTCCGGGAGAGGTCTTGCGCATACTCCGAGAAAATGTATCTTTGAGTTAATTCTCAGGTGCTTCCATTCTCCTCAACGTATTAGCGATGGCATCCCGGGCATCAGAGTATCTCGTACCTCTCTCCGACGAGGAGCTGATCAAACGCTTCCAGCGTGGCGAGGAAGCTGCATTTACCATGCTGGTGCGGCGGTTCAAGGACCCGTTGACGAACTACGTCTACCGGTTCCTTGGTGAAATCGACCGTGCCAACGATGTCGTGCAGGAAACCTTCCTTCGTCTGTATCATTATCGTCACTCGTATTCGCGCGAGGGAAAGTTCGCCACGTGGCTCTACAAGGTCGCGTCGAACCTTACCAAGACCGAATTGCGGCGTGAGTATCTCCAGCGTCGGTATGTCGTTCAGGGTATTTCAACCACTGACAATGACGATGAGTGGCAGAGCTGGGATGTCCTCGATCCGGATATGCCTCCAGACACCCAGGTCGATGCCTCAATGAAAATGAGGCTCGTGCAGCAGGCCCTCATGCAGATCTCCCCGGCTTATCGTGAAGTGGTTATCCTCCGGGATATCCAGCAGATGAGCTACGAGGAGATCACCGAAATCACAGGTCTGGGTCTGGGGACCGTCAAATCCCGGATCAATCGCGGGCGTGCGCAGCTTCAGAAGTTGCTGCGCGATATCTACCAAGAAGACGGAGAGCTTTCGCATCCATGAGAATCTTTCGTAGGAATCGAATCAGCGAACGGCAGGTGAGGGATATCCTGCAATCGCTGCCGCTGGTGCAGGCCCCCGCCGATTTCGAAGATCGGCTCGGTAGCGCCCTGGAGGCGCAGAAGCTCGAGGTGCCTCATATCCTGGGGTCGCTGCCGCGCGTTCCCGCCGCCGATGATTTCGATGCGAGGCTGATGCAGGCGATCCAGGATCGCCGCCGTCCGGTGCCCCCCATCGTGGCCCCCGTCGCCGAAACCGCGTTGCGTGCCAACTGGTTCAACGGCGTTGCCGGATGGGTTGGCGGGGCTCTTATGGTGGCTACGCTGGCGTTTGTCGTGGACCGTTCCGGTGTGATGACCGGGAGCGTTCCCCCATCCCCCGCACCGGCCGTCAGGACGCTCCCCTCCGCCGCCGCTCCGATGCCGGTTCCCGCGCCGTCGTCGCAGGCCCCGGTTGCTACGGGGGCCCCCGTCTCGTCCGCTCCTAGTACCGCTTCGGCTGCTTCCATCGCCTCGGTGGAGTCGCAGGCCCCGGCGCCGGTGCTACAGGCACAGCCCGCACCGTTCAGCTCCCAGTCCGCCACCAGAAGGCTTCCGGCGCAGATCATTCCGTCGCATGAAGTCGATTCGTACGCCCCGGTCGTCAACCGGGAGGATATCCCGAAGATCGAGGAGCCGGCGCGGAGCACCCAGACCGGTCACACGAACGAACCTGCGGCCATCGCCGCTCCGGAACAGGGACAGATCCCGGCTTCCCTTCCCTCTGCATCCGCCGAGGCTGGAAACACGGTGTCGGTCCCGGCTGAAAAGGAGAACACTGCCGACTCGGTTATCGAGGGAGGAGTGGTCAATACCGGCGGCGAACGCGGTTCCGAGGACGGGAACACCCCGTAACTCGATTGACAGTTGTATAAAAAGAGAGCGTGATGTACATTTGAACATGTGCGTCCCGCTCTCGTCGTTTTCCGTTACGTTACTCCAGGCGGTCACCGGCCGGACCCCCAATCCGGAATTACCGTTGGAGCGGGTCGCGCTTTCGGTTGCAATCACTATCAATCTCATCTCCCCCCCAAGTTCATGTGTGCCGGCACAGGCCGGTTTCATTCAAACAAACTTGAACGAGGTGTCTGTTATGCGAAAGCTCTGTGCGGCTCTTCTTCTCCTCCTTCTGTTCTCCCTGCCCGGTACAGGCAGGGCGTTGGCCGATTCGCGGACGATTGTTGGACGGCTCGCCGGTGGCGGGGCCGTGCTGACCGGTGACCAGGGAACTCTCCAGGCTCTGTACAACGGGGCCGTGGAGGAACTGGGACAGGGGACCATCGTCGATAGCCTGTATCTGGAACTCTATGGCTCGCAGTGGTATCTGATCGCCACGGGCACGGCGGTAACGCTGAATGGGACCGAGTCCCGGATGGTAGGCGCCCCCCTGAACCCTGACGCGGGAGGGAATCTGCGGTTCGCTTCGAACAGGATAAAACATTCGTGCACGGGAGCCCCCTGCTCGAAGTGCCGGTTTACCAAGGATTCGTTCGGAGATATCGATGGCTGCGCGTGCGGCGTGGGGTCGCAGTGCAATCACGGCATCGAAACCACCAACCAGTCGGGCTGGTTCGGCGCGAATATCTATTAGCGATTCCATCGGAACGCACTGACGGAGCCGGGCAGCCATTGGGCCAGGCTGTGCCCTGGCCGATAGCCGGTCGTCGTCCATAGCCGTGATGGCTGGTGCGATCTCCTGGAAGTATGCTTTTGAGGGGGGAGGCCCGGCCGGATTCCCCTCCGATTCGGAGGGTACAAACAACGGAGCGCCGCATGAACCTTCACGCAGCGCTCCGTTCATTCATACAGGCAGGAGCAACGGAGCACTCCGGGCAGAGAGAATCCGCCCGGTATTCCGTAGCCGCCGGATACCCTCCTACGGATAGTAGCGGACGCCGATGGAGCTATCCCATCCCAGGCCGGTGGTGGGGGTCAGGCCGATGATCGGGGCCACCTCGGCGAAGAGTTCCACGGGTGCCGAGAAGGGCATGAAGTTCACCCCCACCGAAGCGCGGGCTCCTATCGCTATGGCGTTCTCGCTCTCATAGTAATACCATTCTCCTCCCCCTCCGCGGTAGAGCACTCCCCCTCCCCTGCCGAACCCGATCGCCCCGCCGAGTCCGAAATACATCCCCGCTTTCGACGAGTTGAACACGTTGGCCGCCCAGAGATAATCCGCATGGATGCGGATGCGCCCGAACCAGGATGCTCCCAGCCCCGCATCCCAGTAGTTGTTTCCTCCCAGTGCCCCCTTCAGCGAAAGCCCCGTGGGTTCGCCGAACATGATGCCGAAGCCGAAATCCTTCGGCCGGGGCTGCGCCTCCGAGGAGAGAGGAATGAAAAACGCCAGCGCGGCGAGAGCCGCAAGGAGTAAGGTCCGAATGCTCATGAAGTAGAGATATGTTGAGTGACAGGACAGGATTGTATCCGGGAAGCGGAACGCCATCTCCGCGGTAAACGTGGCGGGTGCCGGAAACGATAGCCGCCGGCCGCGTGCAGCTACGGCGGGTTACCCCGGAGGGTATTACCGTGCGGCGGTAAGCGAGCAGATCGCGGCCACATCCACGATGTCGTCGGCCGAGCAGCCGCGCGAAAGATCGAACATCGGCCGTGCCAGACCCTGTACCAGCGGTCCTATCGCGAGCGCTCCGGCCATCCGCTGCGCCATTTTGTAGGCGATATTGGCGGCATCCAGATCGGGGAAGATCAGCACGTTTCCCGTTCCCTCCAGCGGCGAGCCGGGTGCTTTCCGCAGGGCCACATCCGGCACGATGGCGGCATCCAGCTGCAGCTCGCCATCCATCAGAAGGCCCTCCGGCACCCGTTCGCGCGCCAGTTCATACGCGTGGCGTACTTTGAGCACGTCCGGATGTTCGGCGCTTCCTCTGGTGCTGAACGAGAGAAACGCCACTCTGGGCTCCTCTCCTGTTAGAATACGATAGTTCGATGCGGTGCTCAGGGCGATATCGGCGAGCTGCTCGGAGCTTGGGTTCGGCATCACCGCGCCATCGGCAAACGCGTACACGCGATCGGGAAAGACGATCAGAAAGAAGGATGAGACCACGGAGACCCCCGGCTTCAGGCCGATGGTCTGGATGGCCGCGCGGAGCACATCGCCGGTGGTGGAGAGGGAGCCGGCCACGCAGCCGTCGCAGGTTCCCAGATGCACCATCATGGCGGCCGTATAGAGCGGGTTGAGCATCAGTGCGCGCGCTCCCTCGGGGTCCAGTCCCTTGGCACTCCGGAGGCGATGCAGCTCGGCGGCATGTTCCTCCAGCAGCGCTCCGGACGGGGGGATGATCTCCAGACCATCCAGGAGGATGCCTGCCGATGCCGCAACGGCACCTATCGTTTCGGTTTCCCCTACCAGCACCGGATGGGCGATGCCGGAATCGGCGAGCACACGGGCCGCATGCACCGTTCGTTCGTCCAGCGCGTCGGGAAGGGCGATACGCCGTGGCGAGGCCGCAGCCGCGCGCCGGAACTGGAGGAGGATCTCCGGATATCCTGCGGGTGAGAGTGTCATAGCGGATAATCGGTTCGTACGTGCGAAATTCGAAGCTGTTGTACTACAAGCTGGAGCAAACTTACGATGGATGTTCAGAGGCACCGTGCTATACTTTTCATACTCGGCCATCTTCTTGCGGCATTGGCCGGCCGGGCCCCCGTGCTCCACGCACAGAACCCGGCCCCTCCCTCGATACGGCAGATGGAAATGGAGCGCTACGAGGGGTATCGATTCGAGCGGGAGGAGCAGTGGGACAGCCTGTTCGGCCGCGCTCCCCGCCCCTCGCTTTCGATGCGCTCCCAGGCGCAGCCGCAATCGCCGGCCTGTTCTCTGAACCGCATGGTGTTCGGCTGGAGCCCCTACTGGATGGGAACGGCCTACGAATCGTTCGACTACTCCCTTCTCTCGGATGTCTGCTACTTCTCCTATGAAGTGGACCCCGCGACCGGCAACTATACCGATATCCATAACTGGAAGACCACCGGCCTGATACCGATGGCGAAAGCCAACGGTACGCGGGTTCATCTCTGCGCCACGCTCTTCAACAGTCATGGCCTTCTGTTCGCCAATCCTGCCAGCCGCCGCACCCTTATCGACAGCCTTGTGGCGCTGGTGAAGCTGCGCGATGGCGATGGCGTCAATATCGATTTCGAGGGGGTGGCCGGGGACCAGCGCGCCAACCTGACGCAGTTCATGGCGGAGCTGGCAGCGCGGTTTCACACGGAGATCCCCGGCTCCATCGTATCGATGGCGCTGCCGCCGGTTGACTGGAGCAATGCGTTCGACGTGGCATCGATGGCCGCCTATGTCGATATCTTCTTCATCATGGGCTACGATTACCACTGGACCAACTCGCCGGATACCGGGCCGGTGGCGCCGAAAAACAATGGCTCGCGCTGGAGTCCGTACGATGTCACCCGCTCCATCCGCACCTATCTGGGGCGCGGCATCCCCGAAAAGCAGCTCGCCCTGGGCGTTCCCTATTATGGCTACGACTGGCGTGCCGCCGATAGCGTCCCCGGAGCCGCTACGGCCGGCCCGGCTACCGCCGTGCGCTATGAGACCGCGGTGCAGCGGGCGGCGGAGTACGGGCGCCGGTGGGATACCCATTCCTCCACTCCCTATTATGTCTACCAGAGCGGTTCGCAGTGGCATCAGACCTGGTACGAGGACCAGGAGAGCCTGGGGCTGAAATACGATCTGGTGCTCTCGCGCAACCTTGCGGGGATCGGGATCTGGGCGCTCGGTTACGAGGGAACAAGCCGTGGGCCGTGGGATGCTATCGGCAGCCGTTTCACCCTCTGCGGTTCCTCGCCATGCAGCGGCACCGTTGCCGATATGGGAGGTCCCACGGGCAATTATTTCGAGAATGATTCCTATACCTTCACCATCGCCCCGCCGAACGCGGCCTCGGTGGCCCTGTCGTTCTACAGTTTCAGCATCGCCGACGATACGCTCCTGATCTACAACGGCGCCGATACATCCGCGCCGCTGCTGGGAGCCTACAGCGGGAGCAGCAGCCCCGGAACGGTGACCGGCACCAGGGGCGCCCTTACGATGAAGTTCCGGTCCAATGCCGGCGCTACCTCGTGGGGATGGATCGCCAACTGGAGCTGCACCTCCCTGCCGCTGGATGTTCCCTCCCGGCCGGATGCGGCCCTGCCCGATCCGGATATTCGTATCCTGCCCAATCCCTCCCGCCGCGGAGCCACCGTGCAGTATACTCTTGCGCGTGCTTCGCGCGTGGAAATTTCCGTGGCCGATATTCTCGGGAAAATCCTCCTGCAACGGAAATTCAACCGCCAGCCGGCCGGACCTCAGGAGCTTGTATTTTCTCCGGAGGAATTGGCGTTCCCTGCCGGCAGTTATATCGTCCGGATATCGATAGACGGTGTTGCGTCCAGCAGAAAGATGATACTGGAGAAGTAAGGCACTCCGGGGAAATGCCTATGGGCGATGGTACACTGATCCGACAGGGGATTGTGGTGGCTCGCCGTAGGTTCGCACAGCGGATCGCAGGAATGCATTCTGGTGGAATACTTTTTCGGAATTGCGCTATTTCTGCAAAATGAAAAGTATAAAAAGGCATTTCTGGAATAAAAAAGAGGTTGAGACGATGAAAATGCATTCTGTAATGCCATGAGCCAGCAGCGAAATTCAGGAAAGGATTTCTACACGCGTGTGTACGAGGTGGTCATGCGAATACCGGAGGGGCGTGTAACCACCTATGGCGCGATAGCCCGTGCCTGCGGGATGCAATCGGCCAGGGTGGTGGGATATGCGCTGAAGGGGGTGGCCGATGATATGGGAATTCCCTGTCACCGTGTGGTAAACCGGAACGGAGAGCTGAGCGGGAAACATCATTTTGCAACGCCCACGCTGATGCGCGATCTGCTGGAGGGGGAGGATGTGGAATTCGATGGTGAGCGGGTGGTGATGGATAAACATTTCTGGGACCCGCTGGAAGAGGAGTAGAGGGAGGGCAGATTTTCGATTTGCGATTTTGGATTTTCGATTGGCGAAAAGTCAGTAGTCGGTGGTCCGTAGTCCGTCGCCGTTCTACAGGAACGGCACGGTAACCGGTGTACTTGCCGTACGAGCAGGCAGTACTGGCCGTTGGGACACGTCAGCAGGAAACGTCCATAAATAAAAACGCCCCGGCGGCCCTTGCGGACCGCCGAGACGTGCTGTACACAGAACCGACCATGCAGAGTTCCATGTAGAACTATCTCTACACGACTCTAGCTAGTTGATCCTAGAAGAAGAATTCAATACCGACAGCCGCGCCCTGGAGGCCAAAGCTGGTCGTCGACGGATCCGGGGAGAGCTTTGCGTCCACCAGGTTCACGTGTCCGTAGACACCGACGTTCTGGTTGAAGAAGTGCTCGGCACCAAGCGCAAGCTGGATGCGGATCTGCGGATCGGGAAGATCGACCTCGGTGTTGTTGCCGATGGTAACGCTACCGGTGTTCGGCTGAATCACGCCGAGAGCTCCGTAGACATACGGCTTGATAACGTCGCCCGAGAAGATGAACTTCGCGTACGGGCCGAAATCATAATATGTGTCCGAACGGGCCGAATCCTTGTAGAAGTCGAGCGCCAGGTTCAGACCGATATGGAATGCCGGTCCCAGAGCATACTGGATATGGCCGCCACGGTTGTTGAAACCGATACCGAACTGCTGCTCGGGGCTGAAATACGAGCGATTCTTATCGACTACTGCCTGGGCGTGAGCCGTCGAAGCTGCACTTAAACCGATGGCTATCAACGCAGCCAGCGCGAATAACTTGGTGGAACGCATGGTCTTAACTCCAAATTGATGATTGAGACAAACAAATTTTCTCATGTCATTACGGCGCATCTACCTCGATACCTTCCCTCTTTCCTGCATCCTCCGAAGGGACGCAAGCCTTGACGATGAGCTGTGGTAGAGCTTAGATCAAACTGCGTGCCACTCGGTGATATTGTAGGCCAAAAGTATTTATTGCGCATTTCGATACAGAATCAACCGGGGCTTCCGGCGGACTTTTCGCATTTCGTGACCTGTCATCGTTCCGTGCCGCAGTATTTTTACATCCTTTCATAATAGCATCCCGCAGAGGTGGTGGCTGCTACCGGCCCTGCTGCTCATGTACCAATCCCAAGATTACTTATGTCACGCTCCCTGATAACCGGTGGTGCCGGTTTCCTTGGTTCTCATCTGTGCGACCGTCTGATTGCCGAAGGGCACGAGGTGATCTGCATGGACAACCTGGTGACCGGATCGGCCGATAATATCGCCCACCTCTTCGGCAATCCCCGCTTCCATTTCGTCCAGCACGATGTCACCAACTACATCTATGTGGATGGGAAGCTGGATTATATCCTCCATTTCGCCAGCCCCGCCTCCCCAATCGATTATCTGAAGCTGCCGATCCAGACGCTGAAGGTGGGATCGCTCGGCACGCACAAGGCGCTTGGGCTTGCCAAGGCCAAGGGAGCCCGGTTTCTGCTGGCCTCCACCTCGGAGGTGTACGGCGATCCCCAGATCCATCCCCAGCAGGAATCCTACTGGGGGAACGTGAACCCGATCGGCGTGCGCGGGGTGTACGACGAGGCGAAGCGGTTCGCCGAGGCGCTTACGATGGCGTATCATCGCTATCATAACGTCGATACCCGCATCGTCCGCATCTTCAATACCTATGGTCCCCGCATGCGCATCAATGATGGCCGCGCCATCCCCTCGTTCATGTCGCAGGCGCTCAAGGGGGAACCGGTCACGGTGTTCGGTACCGGGCAGCAGACCCGCTCGGTCTGCTATGTCTCCGATCTGGTGGACGGCATCTACCGGCTGCTGATGTCGGATGAGAATGATCCGGTGAACATCGGCAACCCGGACGAGCTTACCATGCTGGAGCTGGCGACGGAGATCAAGACGCTGACCAACGGGGAGAGCGATATCATCTTCGTGGATCTTCCCGCCGATGATCCCCAGGTGCGCCAGCCGGATATCACCCGCGCCCGCACCATTCTCGGCTGGGAGCCGCATGTGGGGCGGAGCGAGGGGCTGCGCCGTACCTACGAATACTTCTGCGCCAAGATGGGGCTCGCCATGCCGGAAGGCTGCGAGGAGATGGACCGGCAGCAGCTCATCAGCCGGGGCTGAAAACAGCAAGAGGGGGAACCGCCGTATTGGTAGTTCCCCCTCGATTGTTCATGGCCGTGCGGATATGTACGGACCGGCGCGGGAGTCCAGGGCCGGTAGTGCGTCATCGGTGGCCGCGATACCGATACCCTTCCCCCTGTCGAAACTCCAGAATCACCAATCGAGAATCGTCAATTCCCATCCCCTTCCGGTTCGAATCGTCCCCCGAGATGATCGGCCAGGAATCGCTCGGCCGCCGTATAGAACCGCATCCGGTTCTCCGGCTTCCCGAAGCCATGCCCCTCGTCCGGGAAGAGCATATACTGATGCTCGATCCCCTTGCTCCGCATCGCCTCCACGATCTGTTCCGACTCCGACTGTTTCACTCTGGGATCGTTGGCGCCCTGCGCAATCAGAAGGGGTATTCTGATGTTGTCCACCTTGAACAGAGGGGAGCGGGAGCGGAGGAATTCCGCTTCGGTCTCCGGGTTGCCCACGCGCTTGTGGAAATGCTGGATGTTCGGCTTCCAGTACGGAGGGATGGTCTCGATAAAGGAGAGAAGGTTGCTCGGCCCCACGATATCGACCGCGCAGCGGAAGAGATCGGGGGTGAAGGTGGCCCCCACCAGCGCGGCATATCCTCCATAGGAGCCACCGTAGATCGCCACCCGGTCGCGCGCGGCATATCCCTGCGCAATGGCCCACTCCACGGCATCCACCAGATCGTCGTGCATCTTCCCTCCCCACTCCTTGTTGCCGGCGTTCAGGAACTCCTTGCCATAGCCGGAGGAGCCACGGTAGTTCACCTGAAGGCAGATATAGCCGCGGTTTGCCAGCCATTGCGCCTCGGCATCGTATCCCCACATGTCCCGCACCCACGGCCCGCCATGCACGTTCAGCACCATCGGCAGGTTCTGGCGCCGGGCGCCGACCGGGAAGGTGATATAGGCGTGGATGGTCAATCCGTCGCGTGCCTGGAAGGAGACCGGCTCCATCGGCGCAAGATCGTATCGGCGCAGGTCGGGGCGGGAGTCGAACAGAAGATGCGCGGTGCTGTCGCGGCGATCGTAGGCGTAATAGGAGACCGGCCCGTTATCGGCGATGAACATCACCACCCAGATACGGTCGGCATCATCGCGGCTGATGATCCAGAAATCGCCGTGATGGAGGGCGCGGATGGCCGCGATATCCCCGGCGATGGAATCGTCCAGCACCAGCCACTCGTTGCGGTCGCGCGTAAAGCCCACCATCTGGATCTCGTAGGTATCCGGGTGGATCATCAGGTTGCTGGCATCGTAGGCCGGATCTTCGGCGATGATCTCGGTGGCGCCGCTCTCGAGATCCATCTTCAGCACTCTGAGGGCGTTCGCATCGCGAGAATCGATCAGGACCAGTCCCTGGCCGTCCCGTGTAAAGGATATCGGGCCGCTGCGGTTGTCCTCCATGCTCCAGGCGAGTTTCGTCTCCCATGGGGCATCCTCGCTCCGGCGCACCAGCAGCTCGGTTCCCCCTTCCGGATGAACGGCTATGGCCGCACGGACCTTCAGTTCCGGATCGGCCAGCCAGCCCACGATCGTCCCCGGATTTTTCGCCACCATGCGAAGCTCTCCGGTGGGAAGGTGGAGATGATAGACGTCGTGCACCTGGGGATCATCCTTGTTGATGCCCAGGAGCAGATCGTCCGGGAATTCCTTGTTGTGCCCTATCATCCGCGCGCGGATGTTCTCGAACGGCGTAAGGTCACGCGTCACCCCATCGTCCACCCCTACCGAGAAGAAGTGGTAGTTCTCATCGCCGTCGCTATCCTGCACGTAGAGGATATGGCGGCTATCGGCCGACCAGCCGAACGACGGGATACCCCGGGTGGTGCTGGCCGTAACCGGACGATGATCGCCGGCGCCGATAGGCCCCGCCCATACGTTGAGCACACCATGCAGCGGGGCCAGATAGGCCAGCATGGTACCATCCGGCGATATCTCCGGGCTTGCCTTTACCGGGTTGCCGAAAAGCGTTCTTCTCGGGATCAGTGCCGGTGCTTCGTGCGCCATGGCATCGGTTTCGGTTGGAGGGGCGGTGACTGTGAGAGTTCGGTCGGGCATAGGTTCCACCTGTAAAAAAATCGGGTCGTCAGGTATGTGGCCTGGTTACAGTGCCAGTTCGTTTATCCCGCAGGAGTCGGGAGGGAGCAGGTCCGGATCGGTCCGGTGCGATGCATCCATTCCTGGAGCCGGGCATGATAGTGGGCGCTCATGGAACAAATCGTAGGTGAAGCATAGAGCGGGTTTCAGTTGAGTGTGAGGTAACGCTCGTCAGAAGAATGGGCCGCTCCTCCGGAGCTTCCGAAAGAAACACTGACGCCATAGCTACAGACGGGTGCTCCCTACGGGAGCCAGAACCGATCAATTCAATTGAAAACTGCTCTAAGAGGCTGAGATGCTATTCAAGGCCGGGCCGGATCACGTGCCATCGTTGCGTATCGGTTCCGGTATGCCAGGAGCACCGGAGAGAGCTATCCCCGGTGCGGTTGGCCGCGCCGCTGCCGAAAATACGCCTATCCAGAGAGCATGCAAATCAGAATACCGGGGAGCCGAATGCAACAGAGGGATGGCAGTGCCGGCGGAGAAAGGAGATGGGTGATAAGAATACGGGCCCCGCAGCAGCGCTCCGGGGCCCGTAACGAGAGAGCGGGCCGTTGATTACGGCCGCTGCATCGGTTCGATCTTCAGGCGCGTCCGGAGCGTATCGTTCCGGATAGTGACCGGCGGCTCCTCCGCTGCCTGCAGGGTGGCGGCGCGCCGTTCCTGGATGAGCGTTCCCTCCGGCCCGGCTTTCTGCAAGACCGCCGGCGTTTCTGCGTCCTGCGCGCGCACGGGTTCCTTCGGCTCCGGTTGTATCCGTGGAGTGGCGCTCCTGGCTGGCATACCGGCCTCCGGCCCTTCCCGTTCCACGGTCGGAGCCGTGTGGGGGATCGTTGCCGGCGGCTCCGCCAGGATCGGAGCCGGTTGCGGCGGCATCCGTGTAGGGTCCGGGGCCGGTTCCACCCTGGATGCCGGAGGAGCGGTGGGAGCTTTCGCGGGGAGCAATGCCACATAGGAGCCCGCCGCTACGGCCGCCGCCGCCAGCAGTGCCACAATCCCCTTGATCCCGGCCAGCCCGGAGAGCGTTCCTCCGCTCCCCGCTCCCGAAACCGCCGTCGCCTGCCCGGCTCCCCCCGGCATCGCCGCCAGCAGCGCCATTGCTCTGGCGCGCGACCGGGAGTGATCGGCGTGCATGCTCCCCAGCTCGCCGGCCATGGTGCTGCGTATCAGCAGTTCGGTGCGGAGGGTTTCCACCAACTGCTCGTCCTCTTCCAGCCGGTGGCGGAACCGGCGTTCTTCGGCCGGGCTCATCCTGCCATCCAGATAACGTTCCACGAGCCGGTCTGTCGTGCTTATCATCGGGCGGTCTCCTTCAGGCTCGTGTTCTGCTGGCCCGGCAGGTACCGGCGTAATGCGGGGTTGTGGGGGCCGATAATCGCCATCACCCCCTTGCGGAGCTGGGCGCGTGCGCGCGAGGCGCGCATCCAGATGGCGGCCGAGGACTTGCCCAGCATCGCCGCGATCTCCTCGTAGCGGTAGCCGCAATAGGCATTCAGCACCAGCACCTCACGGTACTCGAACGAGAGTTCCGCCAGCGCCCTGTGCACCGCCTCCTCCATCTCCGAGCGCTCCTCGGTGGTTCCATAGGCCGGGTGCGCCGATTCCGGCAGCGACGAGAGCGAGGTGAGCGGTCGGCGGCTTTTGATCTGGTTCAGGCAGAGGTTGCGGGCTATCCGGAGGAAGAATGCTATCGGGGCACGGATCTCCTGCGGCTGCTGGCGCAGCCGGATCACCCGCTCCCACAGTTCCTGCGTCAGATCCTCCGCCTGGTTCGGGTCACCCAGCAGCTTCAGGGAGTAGACATAGAGGCGATGATTGTGGCGATCGAACAGCTCGGCGAATGCGGCGTCATCACCGGCCAGAAACCGGTTCATAACGGCGGCATCGTCCGTTGCCTTCGTTGCGGTCGACACGGTTCGTTCTTGTTGCTCCACTGCTCGTGGGGATATCAGTGCCAGAGTATACTCGCTCATGCTCCCGGATATGCTTGTTCCCTTATGACAACAGGGGGAGCGTATACCTAACGCTGCGCGGAAAAAAATCCGGAGGCCGCCGCCGAACATACGATACTGCGGCGTGCCGATTCCAGCCGATCATCCGTGCCGCCACCCGCCGTGCTGTTAGGTTCCGGCCGCCGCCGTTGTCACTACTTCCAGACGCGGCCGATAGAATCCATCCCTGCGTGGCACCCTTCTGTTCCGGCCACGGGCGGATTCACTGCCGTACAACAACCCAGCAGGGCGCGCACTGCAACGGAAGAATGAAATGCTCTGGAACATTGCCATGGGAAGAAAAGGACGGAAGCGGGGAACGATTGGGATGATGCTTACCCCGGTGCTCGCCTGGTGGCTTGCGGCCTGTACCCTGCATGCACAGCGGATCGGTGCCTCGGTGGGATACGAAACCGGCATGTGGCTCTACCGGGCCGATCTCTATTCCACCGCCAGCAGGAGCACCGAGAGAGGAGCCGCGGGGATGACATGGAGGAGAGAATCCAGATGGTACGATGCGTCCTTTTCCTTTCCCCGGTTGCTCGGCAGCGATACGGAACTGGAGTTCGGTATGGCAGGGGGCGTATCCACGGGAACCAACCGCAGATACCTGCCGGATGTGCAGGTATTGAACACCATTCCTCCTTCCGATTCGATCATCAGCGTCGTGCATCGGGTGCGGTCCGATATCGACTATCACACCAGCTCTCTGCGGGCTCATCTCATGGCGCGCTACTCTCTGTACGGACCCATCGTGCTTGAAGGGGGAGCCTGGGGCCAGCACCGTACCGCGGGTTCCTATGATCGCTCATTGCGTCTTACCGAGCCGGCCAATGCGAGGTTTATAAACGAGGAGGGATATCGTTCGGCGGAGAACGGGCGGGTACTGTTTATCAACGAGGATACGACCTTCTCATCGCCGGCATTCTCGTGGGGAGGGATTCTGGGGGCGGGGTGCGATATCCCCCTGACGGCGAGCTTCATCCTTCACTCCTCCATCCGGCTGCACGGTGATTTCGGGAGGATGAAGGATGAACTCTCCTGGCATTCCCTCGCTCTTGGAGCGAACATCGGCCTGCGATTCGATCTCGATCCTCCGGAGGACCCCGCCGCCGCTATCCCCTCCGGTCCCGGCACCGACTCTCGTGCGGTTCCGGAGCGCGCCCCCTTGCGCGCCTCGATCGATCTGTACAGCGA
>JBMDXA010000118.1:0-5520 GCA_048594725.1 Candidatus Kapaibacteriota bacterium | reverse complement strand
CCGCGGGGATGATCCTGACGTTGGTGGCGATGCATTAGGCCATCCATCCTGTTCCCCGTACCCGCGGGGCTGATCCGGATGCCGACGGCTGGTTCTGGCATACGAGGGACTGTTCCCCGTACACGAGGGGATGATCCAAGTGTTTGTTGTTCGGCAATAGCCCGCAGTCACTGTTCCCCGTATCTGCGGGGATAATCCTTGGCAGCCCTGCTCGATCGAGCCTCATGTTATGCATGGGGTGCACCAGTCACTCGCTGGTGTCGATCGGGCGGGGTTTTCTGTTCACGTATATGTAGGTTGGCTGTAGGGTGATCGCTCGATTCCGAATATAGATTGAATTATCTGTGAGACGGATCTATTCATTTTATTCGAGGGGTTTATTATATGAAGAGTTCTCTTTTTGTTGCGGCAGTGTTCTCCATAGCGGCTATTGGATGTGATGGATGGAATGAGAGCGTGTCTTCGGGAGATGATCCGGTTCGGTATACCGTCACCGGCCAGGGCAATCCTCTCTCGTGGTACGGAGAGAAGCACAACGAGGCGCTGGACTGGGGATTTCAACAGATCCCGTACGGATCAATAACTCGTGCCACGGCGATCGGGATGGCCGCTGATTTCGCTATCCAGGCAGACCCCGGCGATGATTACACACCGGCTGTTCGCCACCAGTTGGTGGCGCTTATCGAGAAAAGCCATACCGACTACGATCATATGTCAACTGCGGAGGTGCTTGATTCGCTGGATGCGCTCTACCTGAATCCAATACAGAGATCGTATATGGAGCGGACTCTCGCGGCAATCGATCAGGTGGCCGCCGATCCGGTCGGGGCGGTTGCGGAACTTGCTTCGATCGAATCGGCTATTCTCACCTCATCGCTTGCAGAGGATGAGCGGGCTGTCCCGCTTATGTTTGTGGCGGTGGTGAAGCATAGCGCCGATTACTGGCTGGGATATTCCGGCCCTGGACTACCGGTAGGAACAGGAGAGATGGAGCGCCGGCAATCTGCGCTGGCAAGAGATGGCCGTGGATGCCTGACCGGAACGCTAACGGGACTGGCCGGTGGCGGGCTCGGCGGTTTCCTTGTGGGTAGCTTCCTGGGTCCTGCTGGTTCGGCGGCCGGTGCCGGAGGTGGTGCACTGGTCGGTGGTATAGTGGGCGGATTCACAGGCGCCATTGCCGGCAGCCTCGGCTAACAGGAGTACTGTCATGAACATGCGATGGCTTCAGGGATTTGGTATTATCATGGCGGTGTACTGCATTATCACGGCCACAATCGTAGGAAAGTCGTGGCTGGCCGCGACGATCGAGGCGACCGTGGTGGCAGCGATCTCCATGACTGTCGATCAAATCCTTCGGAATCGTAAGGGAATATGATCGGCGTAGATGATACTCCCCCGCAGGTCTGTTCTTCATACCTGCGGGGATGATCCGGGTGTACTGACCGCGCAGAGTCCCAACCGGCTCTGTTCCCCATCTATGCGGGGGTGATCCCCAGCGGGAGCGTACCGGAAACTCCGAATATGACTGTTCCCCGTACACGCGGGGATGATTCTGCAGTATGGATCGAAAATGTGCGGTAATGCCAGCTCTTATCAAGCTAAAGCGCGAGAGATTCCCCTCGGGCTTGGCTGATTATAGAGAACTTGATGATTGAGGTTATCAGTTAACCATACCTGACTTATTGTGTGATAATGGTTCTGGTGGTCTTGACGATCTTTCCATTGTGGCCGAGTGCTACGAAATACGCTCCTCTGGACGGTACACGGTAGGAGGTTTCGGCTTGTGTGGCATCGGTTCGGGAGTTGTAGGGAAAGAAAACCAGATTCCCCGATTCATCGTAGATCGATATCGTAGCAGAGCCACCATCACGAGGCCCATTGAAAATGATGCGAATATCCCGAGGTGAGCGCGGATCAGAGGAAACAGCAAGCATCGCTCCTTCCTGGCCGGCATCCTTCATCAAATCATTAAGAGAACGTTTCGCGTAAATAGCGCCGAAATTTGCAAGGTATGCCTGATAGTAGATATCCTGTAGCCGGTTCGACATTCCTACCGTTACTTCATCATAGCGCGTGAAATAATGCGGACCGCTTCCCTTTGCTCTGAGCGTAACCCCTACAAACGCCGAATCTCCCTGGAACTGTTGCGGTACCACGTAGGAAATTATTGCCATGATCGGCTGTGTGCCGTAGATGGTCGGCATACCCGGTGTCGGGCGCGCGATTGCACCGATGCTGTCAAGCTGCACTAACGGGCTCCCGTCGGTGGCCCGTACAAGATGCACGATCATTTCAAGTGTGTCGAGAGCATAATAATTGGTGGTGAGCATCTTGTTATCGACTGGGTTGTACCAAGCGAAATCATGATAGAAGCTGATCGTGTCGCCCGCATGTAGAAGAGTGTTTTCCGTGCGGCTGTTGAACGTCATTAATTCCGCTGGGGCATTGATTGCTGCGCCATCGTTCCAGGCGAGAAGTTTTAATAGCTGCCCATTTTTCTTGCATTCCGTAAAAGTGAACCGTGTGCGACAGAACGGATCATATCCCATCTCATAGACATATGCTCCTGAAAACGATGAGGCGGGTATATATTGGCCGTTCTGCCGGAGCGGGAAATTCAAGCTGTCCTGAACCGTAACGAACTCGATTGGTTGTTGGGCACAGGCGGTGGTTGAGTGAAGTGCTGCAACTACAACCAGAGCTATCATTGTCGTGTTGTGTAATCGCATCAAGAAACTTCTCATAATCTGAAATAGATGTTGTGGGAGAGATATATTACGCTGACAATCTAGCGGCTTTTACTGTGACTGTCCGCATACGGTAGTTGTCCACACCTGTGGGGATGATCCCATTGTAAAGTGTTGCCAGTCGGGCACACTTCACAGTTCCCGCCCCGGCAGGGATGCCTTTTTATAGCGGTCCTCCATATCCTCTCTCAAAGCGCAGAGCCCGACAGCAATTGTATGCCGGATGTGGCGTCTGTGATGGCTCCGGCGGCAGGCCCGGAACCGTTTCGGCGCCAGTGTGCTATCTTGCCCGCCGGAATCACCGGCCGGGCGGTTCGGCGGCGGAATCTTCCGCCGCGAGCCAACCTGAGCGCTCTGGAGGCAGGGCGCCGTGGCGGCCCTATCAGCATCTTTTCCTCTTTCTATGAATCCTCCAACCGATACGTTCGATGACTTTTTCGCCATCGTCCGCAGGCTGCGGACCGATTGCCCGTGGGACCGGGAACAGACCCATGCCTCGATAGCTCCTCTGCTTGTGGAGGAGGCCTACGAGGTGAAGGAATCGATCGAGGATGGGAACGACGAGGAACTGAAAAAGGAGCTGGGGGATATCCTCCTGCATGCGGTGATGCACTCGGTGATCGCCGAGGAGCGGAACGCCTTCTCGTTCGATGATGTTGTGAAGTTCATCTCCACCAAGCTGGTGCACCGGCATCCGCATGTGTTCGGCGACCGGACGGTGAACGGGGCGCAGGAGGTGAGCGAGAACTGGGAGCAGCTCAAGATGAAGGAGGGGCGCACCTCGCTCTTCCAGAACATGCCGAAGGCGCTGCCGGCGCTGCAACGCGCCGATCGCGTGCAGGAGAAGGCCTCGAAGGTCGGGTTCGACTGGGAGAAGCCGGAGGATGTCTGGGCGAAGGTGGAGGAGGAGATGGGGGAACTGCGGGAGGCGGTGGCCGAGGGGAATGCGCCGGAGAAGGTGGAGGAGGAGTTCGGTGATCTGCTCTTCTCCATGGTCAATTATGCCCGCTTCATCGGCGTGGCGCCGGAGGAGGCGCTGCATCGCACCGTCAACAAGTTCATCCGCCGGTTCCAGCATATCGAGTCGCGCCTGCTGGAGCAGGGGCGCACGTTCAAGGATGTGGACCTCGAGGTGATGGACCGCTACTGGAACGAGGCCAAAGCGATCGACCGCGGAGAGAGCACGGCGGGCTAGAGCCACCCGGCGCCGGGGGCGGCTGACCCTCGCAATGCCATTTACGGGATATCCGTTGTGAGAGAGTATAAGGGAACCTATACCGATAGCGCCGGAGAAGATCCGGCGCTTATCCGCTTCGGTGCCACCACGATCGGGTTCGTCACGCGAGGGGTTGCATTCATGGGGGGACCGGACGGGTATATAACGGACCTTCCGGCCGGGAGCCCGGCGCTTGCGCCGTTCACATTCGTGGAGAACCTGGCTGGCACGGCCGGCGGTGCAGGGGAGGTCCGGCGAACCCTTGCGGAGTTCAAACTCTGCTGGGGGATGCCGATGGGGGTGGTGGCGCATGGGAGGGAATATCCCGGCGAGATCCGTGTGGTCTATCATCTCCTCGATCCCGGAGGAGTGCGCAACGAGCCGGGTGGAGAAACGGTATCACGCACCATCACCAATCTGATCGACCTGACGGTTTTCTACTCCTACCAGAGGCATAGCATGACCTCCAGCGGAGATTTCGAGAAGGTGCTGAAGTATCTGATCGCCGCCATGGGATCGGGCGTTCATCTGAAGGCGTGCATCGCCTGCGCCTATGGCGACTACCCTCTCTCCGGACATGGCTGCTACGGCTCGATGCTCTGCTTCCGGAATATGAAAGATGACTATCGCCGCATCGCCGATGATCCCGAAGCAAACCGGGAGGAGTATCTCTCCGCCAGCCACGATGAACGTGTGCTCAACACCGGCGAACTCTACGTCTGCCCGGAATTTCAGCCCAGGCCCATCCCGCAGGGCCGCCTGAAATTCTGAGGGATCAATAACTCCGGATATACGGCCGGGAAATGATTGCGGATCTTCCGCTGTAAACCCTGGCATTTTCCTATCGGAAAAGATCGCATTGCCAGCGCACCACTTCTTTCTTCCCTTTCTTTCTTCTCTGCCTGCCCCCTCTAGGGCCCCCAGCCTGATTAGCGCTTGTTCGCGAAGCCCGCATCCCTTCGCTACCATCATATCCATCCCTGTTCCACGCTCCCGGAGAGCTTGATGCTGAGCCTGCCCGCTCGTCATGGGCGACGATTGTAGTTCCACTCTTCCGGTACAATCGAAATGATGGGAACGCTTCATCGCGCCGCGCTGTTGGATGAGCATGGTGCTGTCACCGGCATCCGGCAGGGGCCCGGCGGCTATCCGTATGTGCACGCTGCGGCCCCGTGATATCCGGAGTTGAGTTCCGTACGGAGCGTTGCGCGGAAAAACCTATCCGGGCCAGGCTTCGAACGATGCCGGCGTGGCGGCTGTCCGGAGATAATTTTTTTAGATAACGGCGTGATCTTCTGCGGAAGATCTCCATGGAGACCGGGAACGCATGCTGACGAAAAAAAGGGATCTGAGAGGGGGCGTGCCGCTGTGGTCCGGCACCCGCCTGCCGCCGCTTCCCGTGAAGGAGTTGAAAAAAGATGCTGAGGCCGATGCCGTGGTGATCGGTGCCGGCATCAGCGGCGCCATGATGGCGGAGGAACTGACCGCGCGCGGGCTCTCCGTTCTTATCATCGATCGTCGCCCGCCGCTTACGGGCTCCACCATGGCCTCCACCGC
>JBMDXA010000117.1:0-17718 GCA_048594725.1 Candidatus Kapaibacteriota bacterium | reverse complement strand
ATGGTTATTGCCTATGATCCCGCTCTCGGAATCTCCCTCGGCTATCGAGCATTTGCAGTCAATAGCTAACCAGTGATTTTTCATACGATTATCGAACGGCCCGGTGGAATGCTCTACCGGGCCGTTTCAGTTGGGACCACGAAAAATGCAGATAAATTCTTCCGCGCTATTAATAGTCCCACTCTCGATAATGATCCGGTATATCTGGCAGTAGATTTTCACGTAGGGAGGATACAAGCGTGGCGGGAGAACATCGTGTTCTCGCCGCCACTGTTGCTTGTCTCATCAATTGCACATCTCGCGTAGTACCCGGGCCCCGTCGCATGCGGGGCTTACGTTCCCGCGCCGGGCAGCTTACGCAGCCTGCTGCTCTTCGGGGACATCTTCGCTCAGGCGCTCGACGATGGCGCGCCACTTCGGATCTTCCGGCACGCCCGGCTTGCGCTTGCCGAACAGGAGCGCAATCAGCTCGCCGTCGGCGGCGAACAGTTCCAGCGAGGAGACCACGCCGTCGGAGGTGGGCTTGCTCACCGCCCATGCTGTTGCGATATGATCCTCGCGCAGATGGAGGTTGAAGCGGGGATCGAGCACGTTGAACCAGGGGCCGGTTGCCACCACGCGCTCCACCGGGCCGCCATGAATCTGGATCACGCCGGGGCTTGCCACAAACACCATGATCGCCACTTCCTCGGCCGAGGCAAGCTGCAGGGTCTGGCGGAAGCTCCCCGGGTGCACCGGGCGCGAAAGCTCGTGATCGGCGTTGCGGAGCGCCTGGAGGCGTCCCACCTTGAACTTGCGGAGCAGGCCGAAGAACTCGTGCGTATCCTGCATGTTGCGCCAGTCGGCGTACAGCCCTGCGAAGTCGATCTCCTCATCCGGCAGATCCTTCTCGGCCGGGGGGACCGGGCGGATATCCAGGTTCATATCCTGGTCCTCGCGGCGGAACTTCGCCACCAGAGCCTCCCATGCGTCCAGATCGCTGGTCTCCTGCAGGTAGATCTTGTGCACGGCGGTGCCATCCTGATCGAAAAACTGAAGGCTGCGGCGTGTGCCGTGTGCCCCTTCCTCGATAACAGCGAACCCGAAATGCCAGTGGCCCAGGAACAGACGCAGATCGATCTCCTCGTCCAGCACAAGCCCCATCGGCCCATTGATCGAAACGTTCCGGTAGACCCCCTTGCGCTCGTGTACCGCGTGATCGTTGCGGGTAAGCGCCATGAGGTCGCCCAGCGGTTCGAGCGACGTCAGGATACCCTCCCACTCCTCGGCAAGGCGGATCACGGTCGATCCGTCGCCGACGGCCACCAGTTCTGCCTCGCTGACGCCGAGCTGGCGTGCGGCATCACGGATGCGAACCTTCGGGTTCTCCTGTTTGAACGCCTTCAGCCGCTCGCCGAGGCTGGAGGTGGGGGCAATGATCTGTTCGTTGTTCATAGCATGTATCCGAATGATGAATGAGATGAAAAATCGATGAAAGCCACCAGGGGTGCGGGAGCCTGCTACATGGCCCCCATGTCGTGCGGCGTGCCGGCCACTACCAGCGGGCAGTCGAGACTCGGGTGGGGGAGCACCAGCGTCCGGAGACCGAATACCTCCTCGATCAGATCCGGGCGGAGCACCGCGTGCGGCGTGCCTGCGCCCACCACTTCCCCACGCCTGAGCACCACGATACGGTCTGAATACTGCGCGGCCAGATTCAGGTCGTGCAGGATCACCAGCACCCCGGCTCCCTTGGCCGCGAAGCGTCTGGCAACCGCAAGCGTATGATGCTGGTGGGAGAGATCGAGACCGGCCAGGGGCTCGTCGAACAGAAGATAGAACCCCTCGTCGGACGAGGCATCCCACATCTGCGCCAGCACCCGTGCAAGATGCACACGCTGGCGTTCCCCTCCGGAGAGAGTGGTGTAGATACGTGATTCCAGATGTGCGGCATCCGCCTCGGCCAGGGCGGCGCGCGCGGCTTCGTAATCTTTCGGGGTCAGCTTCCCCATCGCATGCGGGGTGCGCCCCATCAGCACCACCTCCATCGCCGAGAAGGCGAACGAGAGGATCGTCTGCTGCGGGAGCACCGCGCGGCGGCGGGCACGTTCCTTCGGCGACCACTGGAAGAGCGGGCGCCCGTTCATGGTCACCTCCCCGCCGGCCGGCTTCAGATCGCCGCAGAGCGTTTTCAGCAGCGTCGATTTGCCAGCGCCGTTCGGTCCCAGCACCGACACCACCTCGCCCGCCCCGATCTGGATGGAGACGTCGTCGAGGATGGCTCGCGGGCCGATGGAGATGGAGAGTCCGGTGCCGATGATGCTCATCCCAGCCCTCCTCTCTGTTCCCTCATCAGAAGCCAGAGGAAGAAGGGGGCGCCGAGCGCGGCGGTCACGATGCCGATGGGCAGTTCGGCCGGCGCGGCGATGGTTCGTGCGGCCAGATCGGCCCCGATCAGCAGGATGGCCCCTGCCAGCGCCGACCCGCCGATAAGGTACCGGTGGTCCGGTCCGATCAGAAAGCGGATCAGATGAGGGGCGATAAGAGGAATGAATCCGATGATGCCCGCCATCGCCACGGAGGCTCCCACCGCCAGTGAGGTCAGCACCACCACGATCTTTTTCACCCGGTTCACATCGATGCCGATATGCCCGGCCTCCTCCTCTCCCAGCGTCAGGGCGTTCAGTGCGTGCGCCTGGCGCGGCAGAAGCAGGAGCGCCACCAGGATGAACGGGGTTACGGCTCCCACGGCCTCCCAGGTGCCGGCGCCGAGGCTTCCCAGGCTCCAGAAGGTGATGGAGCGAAGCTGGGCGTCGGTAGCCACAAAGGTAAGAAGTCCGGTGGCCGCACCGGCAATCGCATTGATGGCGATGCCGGTCAGCAGCATGGTGGCGACGGTCCGGCGACCGCTTCCGGATGAAATCCGGTAGACGGCTATGGTGATCGCAAGGCTCCCCAGGAAGGCGGCGCAGGGGACCAGATACGATTCCAGAACTTCCGGCAGGCCGGTAAAGAGGGTCTCGCCAAGGACGATCATGGAGATCGCTCCGAGCGCCGCGCCGCTGGAGACGCCGATCAGGCCGGGGTCGGCCAGGGGATTGCGGAACAATCCCTGCATCGCCGCTCCGGATGCCGCCAGCCCGCCGCCTATCAGGATACCGAGGCAGACGCGGGGAAGCCGGACCGCCAGGAGCACCCCCGCCTGCCCTTCATCGAAGGTCCAGGGAAGGGTGATGCCGATCTTGCCTGCGATGATCGCCAGCACCTGTCCCGGCGCAATCGGCATGGCACCGATGCCGGACGAGAGGATGACCACCAGGAGGAGGATCAGCGGCAGCACCGTGAAGGTCATCGAACGGGCCAGCCCCCGCAACGGAAGAGTGAGCGGTGCTGTTCCTGCGACCGATCTCATGGGGTGGCCCCCTTCGATCCCGTATGGAGCAGTTCGGCAAGCTGGAGCGTGGCATCTCCCAGGCGCGGCCCGAACCCGAGAAGCAGCTCGTCGTCCAGCGCCACGATCCGGCGATTGCGTCCGGCCGGCGTCTCGGCCAGTCCCGGCGCGGTGCGCAGCAGCCCGTCGATACCGCCCACGCTCTGAAGACCGCTGGTGGTCATCAGCACCAGATCGGGGCGCGCGGCCACTGCCGCCTCGGGGGTAAGGGGCTTGTAGCCATCGTAGCCGCTGATGGCGTTCTTTCCTCCGCCGAGAGCGATCATCGCATCGGCGGCGGTGCCGGTGCCGGAGGCCTGCACGGCGCCGGCGCCACGGGCATAGATGAAGAGCACCGAGGGGGTTGTGCTCTGTCCCCCGCGAAGCTTGTTGGCCTGGGCCATGGAGCTGTCCAGGGCCGTGCAGAGACGCTCCCCTTCGGCCGTATGGTTGAGGGCGGATGCCACCGCGCGGATCTTCGCCTTTGCCCCCTCCACGGAGTGCTCGGTGGGGATGATCGTTATGGGAACACCGGCGGCCTTGATCTGGGTGATGGCGGTGGGGGGGCCGGCCTCGCTGGATGCCAGCACCATCGTGGGGCGCAGGGCGAGGATGTTCTCGGCCGAAAGGGTGCGCTGGTAGCCTACCTTCGGGAGCTTCTGCGCGGCCGGCGGATAGGTGCTGGAGATATCGATCGCCACCACCCCCTGTTCGGCACCCAGGGCATAGATGATCTCCGTGACCGGTCCTCCCAGCGAGATGATCCGGGTTGCGGTATCCTGCGGGTTCGCGCTCCGGGATACGCCCTGCTGCGATGCGGTATCGGCCCCCTTGTCCTGGGGCTGGGGAGTCGTCTCATCGTTGCCGCAGCCTCCAAGCAGGGGCATGGCAAGGAGAAGGCCGATGCAGAGAAAGCCTTTTACGGTCATTGTTGGGTTCAGGGTGTTCATTGATCGATATGCGCGACCCAGGCGGCCGCCTTACTCCCCGGGCGGGAGGCTGAAATGCGGGACAAAGATAGAACCGGGTTTTATTTGAACCAAGTCCAAATAAGCTCGGTATTGTAACCGGAAGGAACGTGAGGAGGCCGGGGGGCAGGAGTTCCAGGGAGTACGGTCTCTATCAGCTCTCCTGGCTCGATTCTTGCAATACGGGGGCGTTCACCCGTTGCGGTACGTCCTCGTACAATCTGTGTGTAGCGCGATGATGTCCCGCCGTATAGATCCTTCAACCGATGAACACCCTTCAGCAGTACGCCGAAATCCCGGCGGAGCTTATCATACCGGGCAATCTCTCCGCACTATTCTCTCAAGATCATATCGATAGCGAGATCGCCGCGCTCTTCGGCGCCGGGCGCGATCCGCAGGCGGCGATCGATGGATTGATGCGGCAGTTTGAAATGAAGCATGATGAATTGGTACGCGCCCACGAGCGGTTCCAGGCCGCATGCCGTGACCGGGACACGATGGAAGGGGGGGAGGCGAATGGATGTGATGGGCCGCAGGGGACTCTACCCCGCAAGAGAAGCCGCGGCCTCCTCCGGGCGGAGGCATCCCTGGCGCAGCTACAGATGAACACCGTGAGCAACCAGGTGGAGTATCTGGCCGATCTCATACGCCGTATCCAGAAGCGGGTGGATTGGTTCCGCCGGGGAATGGATTGCTAGAGCGGATTTCAATTGAGTTGCGTCTTTTCAAAGCAGGAGGAATAGGGCGCTCCTACTGAGCTTCCGGAATGGGGAGAAGGGAGCGTCCATGCTACAGATCGGCAACACCTATAGGTGCCCCCTACGGGGGCCACAACAGACTAACCATAGTGAAATCCGCTCTAGAGCGGCCGCCATGGAATGGCCGGAGGCGGGGAAGAGGGGTATTCAGAGGGAAAGAAGATAGAACAGGGACGCCGGTACTCCGGCGTCCCTTATTTGTTTCGGGCCAGTATCCTTCACCGGTACCTGGTGCGGCACTGGCGGGCGCTCAGCACCCCTGCGGCTGCATCCTGATTTCCAGGCATCCCTTGGAATCGAACCGCACCTCGATCTCGATGCACATGCCGGGGGGCATACCGGGATACGGAACCTTGATCTTCTGCCCCGGATACACCATGATCCCATTGATGCTCACCCCCACGAGCGGTCCCCAGGACCGATCCTGCGAGAATGTGAAATGCCCGTCGTTGCTGAACGAGTGGTTGATAACCATTCCGTTGCTCCAGTGGGTCTCGATATCCACCGGTCCGGAAAAAGGGGCCGGCACCAGGTAGTTGATGTTCACCCAGTAGTCGGGGCACTGGGCCGCCGCGCTGTTCGCGCCGAATACAAGAGCCATCACCAGCAGTGCAACTGCAACCATCCACGTGCGTAGCCGCGAAAGAAAGGGTCTTTCGTTCATGTTGATTCTTCTCCGATAAAGAGTGTTGATTGGCGGAGATCCCATTTCCGGTGCGCCATGCTGGGTACTGGCATTCTGCGGTAGCCGCCGGGCCCGGCGAGCGCCGCGCAGAATTTCAGGCATGGAGCGGTAGCGGACAGGATCTCGTTGAAATCGATCACGCCAATGCATCGGACAAACGAAATGATCAGGCTGGGGGAAGCTGATCGGTGGGTGAAGGAGTGGGAGCGTATTCGTGTCATGCCGCAATGTGTGCCGACACATTCTAAGAGTACATGAGACGCGATTTTTGCACATCGGGCCGTGCCCGCGCCAAGGTTCGGCAAGATGCCTGAGTCTTTTCAGCCATCTCCTGCGGTGTTACACAGCAGCGGAGCGCGTGTCTATGTTTTTTATGATGAATATATATCGTGTTGCCGGGCCTATTTCCCCGCATTTGGGATCATATTCATTTCCGATAGGGAATAATTCAGGGGGATGAGGGCTTGCATTTGCCACATGCTATTATGTACCTTTGACTTGACCGAATAATCGGGTTGCTCCTAGAACGGTTTCATCAGCACCTTCGTTGAAATTTCATGTGTCACGAAATGGGCCTGGCAGTGGTCGATTATATCGCCGTGTTGTCGGCATAGCCCTCTTATAGCACACCCCTGCTCTTTGCCGGTAAGGGCATGTGCATGAAGAAGGCTAATGGTTTTGGGTGGGGCGGGGGCTTCTCTCAGTCATTAGGAAACGTAGAATATATCGAGCCGTCTCCATCCGGGATGACGAGCCGGTCATGCTCCGGCGCAGCTGCCGAATGATTTTTTTTATATATCGCGGGATATTCTCACGATATATATACGGCGTACGTAATCCGGCGCAGGGGATCGGAGAATAATTGCCGGGATATATTTCATATCCGTAATTATTCATTCGCGGCGGCGCTTGCCGATAGCGGCATGCGCGGCAAAAACCATCACAATTTCAGGGGTATTATCATGGGCAGCGCAGTGATATTGTGTTGTTCGCTGGCCCTGCTTCTGGCGTCATGCTCGTTGCGAGGTGATAACGGGCGGGGTATCCCGCGGATGAAGCGGGTGCTGCATCCGGGCGGATTATCGGTGAATGTCCCGGAAAGTCTTTTTGTGGAGGAGATCCCGGCCGGATTTATCGTCTCTCCGCCGGGACCGAAGGATTTCCGTACGCCGCAGGAGGTGTCGGTGCTTTTCGAACGGGAGAAGCCGCCGGAGGTGCGGTGGATCGATACATGCAGCATCAATGGCCGCAGGGTCTATTACCGGATCGACGATGTTTCGCCGGAGGGTGTTGGGGAACGATATGCGTTCCGTGCGTGGATACCGGTCAGCGGCGGCCATCTGGCCCTGCAACAGGCCGAGCGGGGGATCTGGCCTACGGTCCCGAAGTTCGATCTGGCCTGGACGGTGATAGCGGGGGCCTCGGTTCCCATGGGGCTGGAATAGGCTCCGCAACCCCGATCTCCCCGCATCTCCCGGCAACCATCGCCGGTTCCTCTTCCGTTTCGGCGGCGGGAACGGCTCCGGGGGGTATGGTGATCGCGGTGTGGCCGGCGTCGCATGCCGGCTGGATGGGAACGAGGAGGTCCAACGTGCATTGGAGGTCGCCATCATATATCCATGCCGCTGCCATCCATCGCCGGAGAATTCCGGTGATGCCGTTCCAACGCTCGTCGTGATCCCCCGCATGACCGAAGCCGTGCCCCGCATGAGAACCCCGTATCGACATTGTTCGGCCCGGGCGTTTCCGGCCGGGATAGGGAGCGGCCCCCGCACGGTGCCCCCGGTATGATGCCTTGCTGCGATACACCACCGGGCCTGACGGTGTATCGGCCAGCGGTTCGTGAACCATGGCTCCCCGAAGCTTCTGCAACAGGCAGTTCATTATCACGATAAGGGATTGCATATGAATAAATCCGCCATAAACATGTCGGGAGAGATATTCCCTGTGCGTGGATCGCTCCGCGCACTGCTGCATGGGCGGTTGCCGCATCACGCTCCGATATGTTCGAGCCGGGCATGTGCAACGATTGGGACTCCCGGTTGCGGGCTGCAACGAGAGTGATGGCCGGCAATGGCCGAGGATATTTCTCCTGATACATAATCCGGCGTCGAAACTCCACGAACAGATCCGCCGGAAGGAGAACGACCATGAATCGAGTACTTGGCATGGGAGATAGCGGTGATGATGTCGCCGCTCTGGAACATCTGCTCCGATCGCGAGGATACAGGGTGGAGGTGGACGGCATGTTCGGAACCCAGACCCGCAATGCCGTGCGGGCGTTTCAGTCGCAGAATCTGGATCGCAACGGGGTTCCGCTTCTGGTGGATGGGGTTGTGGGACCGCTTACCTGGTGGAGCCTGAACCATCCGAAACCGAGGATAGAGACCCAGAGCGGCATCGATTTCCGGCTGCCACCGCCGGAAGGAGCCGCCGGAAGCGTTCGCGGCAGGGAGGCGCTTTCGGCGGCGATGAAGGAGCTGAGAGCGGGTGCGTGCGAGATCGGCGGCAACAACCGGGGGCCATGGGTGCGGAAGTATCTGCACGGGCTTGCCCCGCAGGGACATCCATGGAGCACCGCCTTCGTCAGCTGGTGCTACAACCAGGAGGAACAGTCGGAGACCTTTCCCTATTCACTGAGCGCCTGCCGGCTTCTGAAGGAACTGCAACGCCGAGGCTGGGCTCATCCCCCCGGAAGCGACTACCGGCCCCAGGCCGGCGACATCGTCTTCTGGTGGCGGGTCCGGCATGGAGGATGGGAGGGACACTCCGGCATCGTGCATCAGCTTCGCGATGGCATCCTCTATACCATCGAGGGGAACAAGAGTTCCAGGGTACAGGGGTTCGGATATGTCTATTCCAGGATGGAGCGTCTGCTCGGATTCGGGCACGTTCCTGATTAACCGATATCGCACGGCCGCTCACCGCCGTGCAATCCATATCCTCTCCTCCCCCGAAGCTCTGCCAGGGGGAGGGGGGAGAATGGATGCCCGGGCGCCTGCCGCAACCAGGCAGCCGCAACCAGGCAGCCGCAACCAGGTACCGGCGGGGATTGCTCTATCGGCCGGGAACCGCTCCGTTGCCGCTAGTCCGTCGCTGGTATTCCGTCGCTGGCAACCTGCTGCCGGTAGTCCGTCTCCCGCTGCTGGAAGACCGGATGCACGGTGCCCTGTGGGCATACCCGATTGGGCATACCCGATCCTTCACGATGAAGCTCCGTCAGGAGCGGCCCATCTTTCTGCATCTACGGCCCATCATCCGGTCCGATCCTCATCCTGTTCTTTCGCCGCCCGGTATCCCTCCGCTGATTATCCCACTCCTACGCACCGGGATTCATGATTGTATTCGTGAAGATTTCAGAGTAACCTTGTCGTTCCCTCCATCGACGTCCCGTTCCCGTCCATCAGGATTGGCGGAGATTGGCGGTAAGATTTCAGGGTAACCTTGTCGTTCCCTCCATCGGCGTCCCGTTCCCGCACCAGGATTGGCGGAGATTGGCGGTTATAGATGAGCGGAGCCTTTCATCCGTCTTGGCAGAGGATATGCGGAGAACATGAGCCATAAGTTCCTACTTTTTCTAGCACAGGCGGCGTTTGTGGCCGGGCTGGCGGCGTTTCATCTGGCCGCTGCCCGTCTGGTGATGCGGCGGCTTGGCGGTGCGGGCCGGGGCATCCGGCGGACCGTCGCGTTCCTGCTGGGGGGGCTCATCCTCCTGCTGGATCTGCCGCTGGTGCATGCCTTCGTGATCTACAAGATCTTCCATCCGCTGATTCTGGACGAGTTGATGAAGTTCTGGGCAAGCTTCTTCATTGCTCTGCATGCCAACGCGCTCATCTTCAGTGGAGCGATCCTCACCCTTCAGTATGTCGTGCATCCTATGAAGCGATTCTTCGGCCGGTTTTTCCGGAATGCGCATCCATCGTTTCCTTCGGCCTCTCTTGCGGAGAACGTTGTGGCGCCCTCGATGCCGGTTCCGGTGCCGGCACCTCCCCCGCCGATCCCCCCGCGCCGCCGGTTCCTGTATACCGCCGGAATGGCTGCGGTGGGATATGCCACCAGTGCCTCCACGCTCTCGGCGCTCGATTCCGGACGGGATCATCTGGTGGAGCGGGCGGTAATCCGCATCCCCAACCTGCCGGAAGGGCTGAAAGGGACCACCATCGCCCTCATCTCCGATATCCATTCCTCGGTCTTCATGAGCCGGCAGGATATGGAGAGGTATGTGAAGGTGGTCAACGGGCTCAATGCCGACCTCACCTTCGTGACGGGAGATTTCGTCAACAGCAAGCTGAACGAGGTCTATCCCTTCGCCGAGGCATTCAGCGGATTGAAGGCGCCGCTCGGCGTGTACGGGGTAACCGGCAACCACGACTACTATACCGGCGCCATCGAGACGGTGGCTAAAGAGGTGGAGCAGGCGGGGATCAAGCTGATCCGCAACGACAACGTGATGATCCAGAAGAACGGGGAGAAGCTCTGGCTGATGGGGATGGACGATGCGGATATCTATGACGTGCGGGCGTATCTTGATGATGGCAGGAGCACGCAGGGAACCGTGGAGAACATGCTCCGCGGAATTCCCGATGGCGCACCGAGAATCTTTCTCTGCCATAAGCCGTATCCGTTCGAGGAATACAGCAACCTTGGGGTGGACCTGATGCTCAGCGGGCATACCCACGGCGGGCAGGTGGTGCTGGCCCATCTCGATAATGTCAATCTCTCCTTTGCCGCCCTCGCATCGCACTATATCGCCGGGCTCTACAAAGCCCGCTCCAACAGGCGCTCCCAGCTCTACGTGACGCGCGGCGTGGGAACCGTGGGGCTTCCGATGCGGGTGAACTGCCCGCCGGAAGTCACGCATATCGTGCTGGTGTGACGATGTACGAGCCTGGATTTTCGATTGACGGAGGAGTTCCCCGGGCAGTAGCCGGTTGTCTGCCGTCATGATAGCGTACGCTCAGGCTGTACCGGCGATTTCATTTCCAGCGGCCACGCACTGCCGGCAGCGGGCGAAGCTCCCATACCGGCCTTCTTCCTGAGAACTAACACTAAGTACTATCATTCTGATGAGCCATCCTGTTTCGCCCGTTCGCGGATATGCCTCCCTGCTGGCTGCGCTTCTGCTGGCCTCCTCCGGGCTGGTTGCGCAGAGCGCTGCTCCCCGGCCCCTGCCGGAAAAAGCCACGGCCGGCATGACCGCCGAGCGCTCGAAACAGCATATCGATATGCTGGCCTCCGACCGGATGATGGGGCGCAATACCCCGAGTACGGAACTCGACAGCGCCGCCGCCTATATCGCCGCCAGCTTCCAGGCGTTCGGTCTGGAGCCGGTGGCCGGTTCCTACTACAACGACTACCGGCTGAAGCGGGAAGATCTGGGATCGCCCACCACGCTGAAGGTGAAGGGGCAGGCGTTCGAGCTGAAATCGGGCTTCATCCCCTACGAGTTCAGCCCGTCCGGGAAGGTCTCCGGTGAGGTGGTGTTCGCCGGTTACGGCATCTCCCTCCCCGATTCCGGCTACGACGACTATGCCGGGCTGGATGTGCGGGGAAAGATCGTGCTGGTGGTGGCGGGGGAACCTGCCAGGAAGGAATCGCGCAACGGGGTTCCGGCCGGACTCGATCCCGGCCCGCGCGACAAGATGAGGACCGCCGCGCGCAACGGTGCGGTTGGATTCATGATGCTTCCCAACCCCACACGCACCCGTACGGTGCGCCCCTCCGGCTATCCGTGGCGCACGCTCTATCCATCGCTCGGCAGCGGTGCGATGCCCATCAAACTCGATCTCCCCAGCACCGAGCCCTCCATACCGGCGGTGGGAGTGGGGGGAGAGGTGGCGCAGCTGCTGTTCGGGACCAGTATGGAGAAGATCGCCGATCTGGTCAGAACCATCGATTCCACCGGCCGCCCCGCCTCGAAAACCCTGAAGGGGAATGCCGAGCTGGAGGTGACCATCGACAAGACGACGGTGCCGGCGCGCAACGTGGTGGGGATGATCCGGGGGAGCGTCAATCCCGATGAATATGTGGTGATCGGTGCGCACTACGATCATGTCGGTTATTTTGCGGCCCCGGCCGATGCCGGCGACAGCACGCGGGAGGGGATCGATACGATCTACAACGGCGCCGACGATAATGCCAGCGGCACCACGGCGCTTCTGCTCGTTGCCGAAGCGCTCGGTGCCCTTCCGCCGGCGGAACGTCCCGCCAGGAGCATCCTCCTTATCGCCTTCAGCGGCGAGGAGAAGGGGCTGTTCGGGTCGCGTGCCTATGTGGCCGCCCCGCTGGTGCCGGTTGCCAGCACCGTGGCGATGCTGAACATGGATATGGTGGGGAGAAACAGCCCCGACTCGGTATCGCTTGCCGGCCGCTCCCGTTCGCCGGAGCTTTCGGCGATGGCCGAGCAGGCCAACCAGGCCGAGCCCATCACGATCGTCTACGATCTGGAGCCGATGTTCTTCCGGAGCGATCAGGCCAGTTTCGCGCAGAAGCAGATCCCGGTGCTCTTCTTCTCCAGCGGCATGCACCCTGACTATCATCAGGTGAGCGATTCCCCCGACAAGATCGAAAACGGCAAGCTCTCCCATATCGCCCGTCTCTGTTTGCGTACGGCGTGGCTGGTAGCGGAGTCGCCGGTTCGCCCCAGATATGATACCTCCGGGGATGTGGGCGAATCGATGTTCGACTGATCCGGAGCGGGGGCGGGGCACTTTTTTGCATCGTGGTGTAACCTATCTCCCCATTCGGAGGTACTATATCAGGCAATCCCCCGCTTGCGGGGACGTCTATCCCGGTTCACAACTCTATAGCGATGGGGGCGTCCATCTCAAGCGTCCGGCATCGATTACTCTCGTACACGATAGTTAAAACTCAGCGTTAGAATGAAGAGGACACTTTTTCTCGGTTTCGCTCTCTCGATTCTTGCCACCAGCGGCCTGATGGCCCAGGACAAGATCACCGTAAAGGGGGGGAATAAGTTCGATTTCACCTTCTCCGGCGATATGAACGTGACTCAGTCGATGGCCGGCCAGGAGATGACCGTCGCCTCGACGATGAACGGAGCGGTGCAGATGATGGCAAACAAGGTCGGCAAGGATGAGATCGACTGGAGCTACGGCGTCTCCGATATGAAGGTGAGCACCAAGAGCGAAGTGCTTCCGGGTGGGGGACAGGATACCACCATCACGATAGAGCCGGTCGCCTTCCTTACCGATATCAACGGCAAGATCAAGCAGAACGCCGCGCTGGGTGAGGCACTTCAGATGTTCAGCAGCGGCGTGCAGGGATTCTCTCCGCAGCAGATGTTCTCCCCGGCGCTCGGCCGCTCGCTGAAGAAGGGGCAGACCTGGGAGGAGAGCTCCATCGATACCGTGCGCAACCCGATGATGGGTGACGGGGCGATGGTGATAGAGCGTACCACCCGCTATACCTATGATGGCCCGGTGGATACCCTGAAGAACAAGGCGATCCGCATCCGCTCGGAACTCACCTCCATGAGCCTTACCGGCTCGGCCTCCATGATGGGTATGGATGTGAAGATCGATGGCGATGGCTCGGCCAGCATGGTGAGCTACTATGGCGCCAAGGATGGCATCCTGCTGGCGACGACCGGGGATAACGAGACCAACATGCGCATGGCGATGACCGGCCAGGCAGAGATGCTGATCCCGATCACCATGAGCATGACCTCCAGGATGGTCCGCAAGTAATGCCGGTTCCGGTTCCCTCCCCGGGGGCCGCCGAACAGCACGTACGCATGGGCCAGCAGCCGGAACGCTATCGTATCCGGCGCTGGCCCGTGGCATTCCATGATCCGCTTTCCCCTTCACCTTAAACCGGCGACCACGCAACCTGACATGGCACGCTCCCTTCTCCGGCTCTTCCTTCTTACGGCTCTTCTGTGCGCTGCGCTGTGTCCGGCCTTCGCCCAGGACGACACCTCGCTCGATACGGTCAGAATCCGCTATAATTTCAAGCAGGGACAGACCATCACCTATCGCGCCGTCTCCTACGATTCCATCATCATCTATGATGCGAAGTGGCGGACCCTGGCGCGCGAGCGCGTGGAGATCATCACCTACAGGTGCGATTCGGTGCTGCGCGACGGGTATATCATGACGGTGACCACGCAGCAGTATGCCGCCACCGAGAAGCTGGATACCATGCCGCCGGTCACCCGAACCGATCATCCCTGGCTGGAACGGCCGGTCACGTTTCTGATGGACCCCGCCGGCCGCCGCGTGGATCTGGTGGCGGGGGATACCGTGATTGCCAATGCCCCCGGTGGGCCCTTCGCTCCGGCAATCCTTCCTCATTTCGGGTCGGGCGTGATGTATGTGGGGCAGACCGCCACGTTCACCAACGAGCAGTGGCTTACCGATAACAGCTTCCCGCCGGTCCGCTGGAGCGGCCCCACCTTCCGCGCCATCGATGGCCGTATCGATACGCTGGGACGCAAGGGGCTGGTGCATCTGAATATGACCGATGTTGCCAATATCGTCAACAAGGTTCCCGGCAACGACGACAACCCCCTCACCAACACCGTTATCAACGGCGGCGGCGATTATTATTTCGATCAGACGCTCGGCTATCCGGTGGCGGGGAACTACGGCCAGATCGCCCGTTTTTCCATGGAGTTCCCCAACAACAAGAAGGTGGATGGCCGCCATCTCACCGGCATGTACTATGAACTCGTGGAGAACCAGTAGACGATGAGCAAGAGCGTGCAGTTCGCTTCCGGGCCGGTCCCGACGGGACGTTTCCTCTTTCATACGATGGCTCTTCTGGTCCTGCTGAGCGCCGGTGCGGCCGCGCAGGAGCAGGGCCGCTACGGGCATTACGAGGTCTACGATCCCGATCTGCCTCCGCGTGCGGAGTATGCAGCGCGCCGTGATGCGGTGCTGGGGAAGCTGGATTCGGCATCGGCGATGCTGGTTCGCTCGGCCGAACCCGCCACCCGCTCCAACGATGTCCGCTTCGAGTACCGCCAGCGCAACAGCATGCTCTATCTGAGCGGCGTGGAGGAGTCAGGCTCCGCGCTCCTGCTGGTCCCGCGCGGCATCACCATCGATGGCGTGAGCGCCCGCCAGGTGCTCTTCGTGGCGGAGCGGAACCCGATGATGGAGACCTGGACCGGCGTGCTGATGGGGCCGGCGGTGGCAGCACAGGTGACCGGTATCACGGTTGTGCTCCCCTATGCCAAGCTCCTTCCCACGCTCGATGCGCTTCTGCCACAGATCGGTACCCTCTACTACGATAACTGGCTGCATGGCTTCGAGACCGAACCCCTTACCGGAACCACCTATGTGTGGGACCGGGAGATGACAAAGGTGATGAGCGCCAAGGGGAAGCAGACGAAAGTGAAGGTGACGGCGGGGATTCTCGATGAGATGCGGGTCATCAAATCGCCGGTGGAGCAGGCGCTGCTCCGCAAGGCCGTGGATATCAGCATGGAGGGGCATCTCGAGACCATCCGCAACGCCCGGACCGGTATGCACGAGTACGAGCTGGAGGCGATCATGGAGTCGAGCTTCCGCCGCCTCGGCTCGCAGAGTCCCGGATACCCCAGCATCGTGGGCTCCGGACCGAACAGTTGCATCCTCCATTACGAGACCAACCGGCGCAGAACGGTTGCCGGGGATCTGGTGGTGATGGATTGCGGCGCCGAATACCACGGCTATACCGCCGATATCACCCGCACCATCCCGATCAGCGGGCGGTTTACCGCCGAACAGCGGGCGCTCTACGATCTTGTGCTGGAGGCATTGCAGGAGGCCATCGGCGCCTGCCGCTCCGGCAATCATTTCCGTCTGCCCCACCGCAAGGCTGCCGATGTGATCGGCGCCGGCCTGGTGCGCCTGGGCATCATCAAGGATGAGCAGGATTACGCGAAGTATTTCATGCACGGCACCTCGCATTATATCGGCCTGGATGTGCACGATGTGGGCAATACCAACGGGAGCCTCCGTCCCGGCATGGCCCTGACCGTGGAGCCGGGAATCTATATCCCCGCCGGCAGCGATTGCGATCCCAAGTGGTGGAATATCGGTATCCGGATCGAGGATGATATCCTCGTTACCGCCGACGCTCCGGTCAATCTTTCCGAACGCCTTCCCCGCACCGCCGATGAGATCGAACTCCTCATGTCCATGTCCACGAATAAGCGCTAATCGTGGTTGGGGGGGCTGCGGCGTTGGTTCGTGGAGTGAGGTGGTAGATCTGAAATCTTCGCGAATAGTCAGAGCCCCAACCGCGAATAGAGGCGAATCGTGGTTGGGGGGGCTGCGGCGTTGGTTCGGGGAGGGAGGTAGTAAATTTGAAATCTTCGCGAATGGCGAGCGATGTGCGGATGTATCGCGGTAGGGGGGTAGGGGAGGAAATGGTGGGGATGAATTCAAAACTTCTATCGGAATGAGCTGCGCTCCCACCTGGTGTCCGGGCTCCCGGCTACGGGCGTCCGGCTACTGACGTCGGACCGTTATACGGTCTGGTGGACCAATTCCCCTCCCTGGTACTTCTCTCCATTTCTTTCCTACATACTTCAACCTACAGCCGCGCAGGCGGCGTCCCAGCAACTGGAACTCCCATGGCAAAACTCTATATCATCGACGGCTATAACGTCCTGCATGTCTCGCCGGAGCTGAAGCGGGCGCTGAATGCGTTCGGGATGGACCGGGCGCGGGCCGACCTGCTGAACGGGGTGGCGGGGTTCGCCGAGCGGAAGAATGCCGAGTGCATCGTGGTGTTCGATGGCGCGGCCGAGATGGAGCGGGTCAGCCCGCTGGTGCGAGTGGTGGCGAGCGGAAAACGCTCCGCCGACGACCTGATCCGCGAACACGCGCGGCAGCATGGCCGGAAGCTCGCGGTGGTTTCCAACGATCTTGAGATCATCGCCACGGCACGGGCCAACATGGCCGAGATAGTCCCCTCCAAGGCATTTGCCGCCCAGCTGAGTCTTGCAACCGGCGCCCGTTCCGCCGTCGCTCCGAGCGATGGCTCGGCCCGCCCTCATCGCATCGCGGAACTCCGCGAACGCTCCGAAAAGCCCGGTTCCCTCTCCGATAACGATATCGATGAGTGGAAGAGGTTGTTTGGGGGATGACGGGAAGCGAGCGGGGGGGTGGTTATCGCATTGTCATGATCGGGAAGCTCTCCGTGCTCAGTAGTCAGTGGTCCGTCGCCGTTGAAAGGGGAGCGCACGATCTAACCGGCAGTTCCAGTTCCAACGACTACAGACCACTGAGAGCGGGCGAAGCCCGCGGGCGGACTACTGAGCCTGCGTCCGATCGGTACCGGGGCCTGTTCTGCGCGCCGTTCCGATAGGGGCGTTTTATGGTACCATCCAGACCCGTCGGGCCTTCAGCCGGTTTTGCAGGAGATTTGCCACCCCTTTCAGGCTGTATTCCACGCCGTAGCTCGTTTTGAGCCATCCCTGAACCTCGTTCAGACTCGCCATGTTTCCTGATCGGAGCTGCTGGCGGAGTTCTTCGAGAACTTCCTGGTTGACTCGTGCGCGTGGCTCTTCGCCGGTGATCTGGAGCAGGGCCTCAATCCCCTCCCGGTAGTACATCTTCAGCCAGCGGTGGACGCTCCGTTCGGAGCAGCCCACCAGCGAACCTACTTCGCTCAGCGGCATTGAAGGGCGTTCCTTCAGCAGCCGCAACATTCGTATTCGTGTTTCCTGGGCCTTTCCCAGGTAGGTTTCCTCCAGAGAAAGAAGCGTCTCCAGAGGCTCGGTGATCTGGTCTAGTCTCTTTCGGGGCATAACGGTCACGGGTGTACAGGTTGCTTCGGGGGTTGCGATGATGCCGTGATAATCGGTGGTGGAACCACCCTACCGTCCGACTATCAACATAACGTTACACGCAACCATGCTCAGCATTCGAATCCTGTTCTCCT
>JBMDXA010000116.1:0-6647 GCA_048594725.1 Candidatus Kapaibacteriota bacterium | reverse complement strand
TCCGAACTCCTGGAATGCCCGCATCCTGGACTTCAGAAGCCTTGGCTCCCCGGCTTATGCACTCCCGGATTCCCCGCCCGTATCCCAAGAATGGAATCGCATTTGCGGTGGCGATTGCGGGAGCAGCGACGAGCAAATGCTCCTTCGGTACAGCTGACTCCACCGGAAAGAAAACAGGTTTGCTATGTATGATTACGATGTGATTATCGTCGGCGGGGGGCCGGCGGGCCTCAGCGCGGCGCTGGTGCTCGGCCGCTGCCGCAGACGTGTGCTTCTCTGCGATAGCGGAGCCCCCCGTAATGCCGCCAGCGATGGAGTGCATGGATTCTTCACACGCGATGGCACCCCGCCGGCCGAAATGCTCCGGATGGGACGGGAGGAATTGCGGGATTACGATGTGGAACTGCGCGATGTGCAGGTGAACGATGTCAGCATGAGCGACGGAGGGTTCGAGGCGGAACTGGCCGATGGCGGCCGCTTCACCTCCAGGATGCTCCTGCTGGCTACCGGCGTGCGCGACCAGCTTCCGGAACTGGAGGGGCTGGAGGATCTGTACGGCCGGAGCGTTCATCACTGTCCCTACTGCGACGGCTGGGAACATCGCGATCAGGCCATCGCCGTGTACGGACGCGGAAAAGCGGGTATGGCGCTCTCGCTCTCGATGAAAACCTGGAGCGATGACGTGGTGCTCTGTACCGATGGCGCCGCCCGCCTGGGCACCCCGGAACGGATGCGCCTTGCACGGCATGGCATCACCATCCGCGAGGAGAAGATCGCGCGCCTGGAGGGAGAGAATGGACATCTGCGGCGCATCGTCTTTATGGACGGAGAACCGCTCGACAGGGATACCCTTTTTTTTACGACCGGCCAGGATCAGAGCTGCACCATCCCCTCACGGCTCCAGTGCAAGTTCACCCGCCGTGGATCGGTCTGGGCCGATAGAACCGAACAGACCAACATCCCCGGCCTCTATGTGGCCGGCGACGCCTCGCGCGATGCCCAGTTCGTGATCGTGGCCGCCGCCGAAGGAGCCAAAGCCGCCATGGCAATGAACAGGGCTATGCAGTCGGAGGAACGGCAGTAGGAGCTGCCAGGGAGTCCGGAAGCCGGGGAGTCCGGAAGCCGGGGAGTCCGGAAGCCGGGGAGTCCGGAAGCCGGGGAGTCCGGAAGCCAGGGAGTCCGGAAGCCGGGGAGTCCGGAAACGAAACGCGCGCCGGGCTGAAGCCAGGGCGCGCGTTCCATGTATTCGGCTTGTCCGTTCCGCTACTCCGGATCTTCGGTCTCCGGCCACGGACGGCTGACTACCGACCACGGACACGTTCCGTCAATCGAACATCACTCCCGATCCCCTACCATCACCGGATGGGAGGGATCGAAGCCGCGCGTGCCATCCTTGCTCAGTCCCTCATGGGTGGTATGGGCGGGGGCATTGCCCGCACGGCCGGGAACCCGTACCGGACGATGGGCGCCGCCGGCAACCGCCGGGGCATTGCCCTCCAGCTTCATCTGCTGGCGGGCCTGCTTGTTGGCAAGGGCCTCATCGTAGATCTTCTTCGGCGGCGTCTTCAGATCCCAGACGATACCGAACCAGGAGAGCACCGTCAGCATGTAGTGCGAGATATCGACCTCCCACCAGTAGAAGCCCTGACGCTCCGAGGAGAGGCAGCGATGATGGTTGTTATGCCATCCCTCGCCCAGCGTGATGATCGCCAGGATGAAGCTGTTCCGGCTCTCGTCGGTGGTATGGAACCGCCTGCGGCCGAACTTGTGCGCCAGCGAGTTGATGGTGAAGGTACCATGATACAAGAGCGTGGTGCTGATGAACCCGCCCCATATCACCATTTGTGCGCCATTGGTGTTCAGATGAGGAGCCTTCGCCTCCAGAAACATCCCCAGAAAATAGAGTCCCACGCCCATCGCCACGGCCATCCAGATGTAATACCGGTTCAGCCAGCGGATCTCCGGGAATTTCTCCAGATCGTGCACGCTCTTGGGATCGTACGCGCTGAATTTCTTGGAGAGAATCCATCCCATATGCGCCCACCAGAACGAGCCGGTGATAGGGGAATGGACGTCGAGCTCGGTATCGGAATGGCGATGATGATGCCGGTGATGGGCTGCCCACCAGAGCGGGCCGTTCTGCAATGCCGCAGCAGCCACTGCGCCGATGATGAACTGGAAGGTGCGTGAGGTCTTATACGACCGGTGGGCGAAATAGCGGTGGTAGCCGGCGGTAACCGCAAACATCCGTATGAAATAGAGAAAGATGCAGACGCCGAGGGCCACCCAGCTGAATCCCACCCATATCACCAGAAGGCAGGCGGCATGAATGCCGAGCAGTCCGATATTGAGGAGGTGATCTTCAAAGCTTTTCTTGATCTGGGTCATGGAAGGACTTGCTATGCTAGAGGGGACAGTACCTATATCATGGGAAGACGAATCTACGGCAAAGTGTTGCTTCATTCTCCCTCCGGGGAGGATTTGTTACCCGATGTAATGTTCTTGTAGAACGTTCGCCGCACCCTGCCGTACATCGTACCATGCCCTACCCTGACGGATAGCATCATACGATTCGTTGAAACCGGAATACATTCCCCGCAGTTACATCTCTGCGATCCGGCGTCCCTCCCGGTACGTTCCGCTCCCGGGGCCCCGCGATTGGGGCCCTCCTCTGCATAAAGGAACGCCTGGAGAGCGGATAACAGATTTTTTTTCACCAAATTCAGAATTCCCTCCCCGCATCATGATCGTGGTACGAGAGTAGTGCGGGGGATGGTGTCCCGGCGCAGCGCCGGGGATAAGCATATCAGAAGACGCACAACATCCGACCGAATTCCCGGTTACATACCCAATTCATATTGTGAGGCAAATCATGCGACCAAACGATACCATGGTACGCTCATGGTCTCTGCGAGGGATGCTCGCTCTTATCGCCCTGCTTGTCATGCCCTGGCTGGCCCAGGCACAGCAGGCCCAGATACGGGCCATCCATCTGGCCCCCGGCGCCCCCGACGTCGATGTTTATATCGCCAGCGATACCGCTTCGTTCTACGGCCTTGGCTACGGAAGCGCTTCGTCGGTCTCATCGCTTGCCCCCGGCTCCGTCCGCGTGCGCATCGGCGAACATAATATCCCGACCCCCCTCTTCTTCGACCAGAATGTGACGCTGGAAGCAAACCGGCGCCGGATTCTGCTCATCATGGGGACCACCGGCAACATCCAGACGGAGATGATCACCCTGCCGACGAACGCGGCCACGATTCCGGCCGATTCGGCAACCATGCGCTTTGTGAACGCCTCCCCGGATGCCGGCAACGTCGATATCCGTATCAGGGACTCGTATGGCAACGTCAGCAACTTCAATGGCGTGGCCTTCAAGGCCAACACGGTCTTCCGTTCCATCCCGAAGGGAATGGCCGATATCGAGGTGTATGCCGCCGGCACCAGCAACCGCCTGCTGAAGGTGCGCAATGATTTCGGCAGCTCCACCCGCAGCACCATCTTCGTCAGCGGAATGGCCGTCAGCCAGCTGGGACTGAAGCTGCAGATGCTGAACGAGATGTCGCTGAGCGCACAGCAGCCCATCCGCGCGCTCCAGGCCCCCAGCCCCCGCCTCCGCGCGGTGCACCTGGTGCCGGACGCCCCGGCGATCGACATCTACACCGGAACCAACCTGGCGATCAGCAACCTTGCCAACGGCGATGCCTCCGAGCAGGTGATGGTGGCCGGAGGAACCTACAACCTGGGCGTGACCGCAGCCGGCGCCCCGCTCTCCACCTCCCTCTTCTCGGTGCAGGTGAACACCAGCGAGGATAGCATCTATACCGCCACCGCGATGGGAATGCTTGCCACGCCGCCGTCGGTGCTGGTGCTTTCCCGTCCGGCGCTGATGAGCGTCTCCACCGATTCGGTGCTGGTACGCGTGGTGCATGCCACCCCGGCTATGGGCAGCGCCAATATCACCCTGGAGAACGGCGGAGCGCAGCTCGACTTCACGGCCATGATGTTCAAGGCGGCAACGCCGTATATGAAGATCCCGAAGGGGGATATCACCCTCAGGCTGAGGCAGGATGGGGTTGCCCCCTACGACGCCACCGGAACCCTGGAAGGCGGATCGATGATGACGCTTTATGTTACCGGCGACGGCATCTATGCACTGAACGATAATCTCTCCAGCGAGCAGAAGCCGATGATGAAGCTCGCCCGGCTGGCCGGCGGCGGCCTCCGCGCCGTGCATGTGGTGCCGGACGCTCCGGGAGTGGATATCTTCCTGAACAACAACGCAACCAGCCCCGTCTCCCTCACCTTCCGCCAGGCAAGCCCCATCGCCGAACTGAGCGCGGGCATGGCAAACGTGAAGGTGGCGGCAACCGGAACCGGTATCGGCGCAGCGCTTATCACGCGCGACGTTCAGATCTCCAGCGATACGCTTATCACCGCCTTCGCCGTGGGAAGCCTGGCACTGGGATCGGCCGATGTGGTGACGCTCCCCACCGGCCCGGAGGACGTTCCCCCGCAGGGAGCCGTATCGGTACGCATCCTCCATGCCTCGCCGGATGCCGGCACCATCGATGCGGAGTTCATCCCCTCGATGGGAGGCCCCGCACAGATGACCGGCATGGCCTTCAAGATGTACACGCCGTATCTGCTCTCCCCTCCGGGACCTGGCACCCTGACGCTCTTTGCAGCAGGTTCCTCCACGCCTATCCTGACCGTGCAGGGCACGCTCGAAGAGGGCGATATCGTCACGGCTATCATCACCGGGTCGGTAACCCAGGGAAATCTGGGCGTCAACCTGCTGATCGACTCGCGTGAGGAGGAGCAGAAGCCGATGATCCTTCTTACCCCGCCGGCATCGTCGGTGGATGCCGATCGCGCCATTGCAGGCTTCTCGATCGCTCCGAACCCGACCAGCGGCCCGGCGCAGATCACCTACTCGCTGAAGAACGCAGCGAGCGTCCGCCTGTCGCTCTACAGCCAGAGCGGCGAGCTGGTGGCGATCTCCGATCTCGGCTCGCAGGAGGCCGGCTCCTACACCACGTCGCTCTCCACCGCCGTTCTTCCGGCCGGCGTCTACAACGCCGTGCTGACCGGCAAGGATGGAAGCGCCATCGGAACGCAGAAGATGGTGGTGGTGAAGTAAACCTCCATCGGGCATATGCTACAAAGGCCGGGGCGATTCCGCAGGGAGTCGCCCCGGCCGCTGTTTGAGAGGGTCACAACGCTCCGGCACAGCGTCCTTTTCTCCGGATACCCCATTTATTCCATAAGGATTACGCCGATGTTCCCGCATTCCACCCGCAGCACCGCATGGTTGCTCCTCATCCCGATAGCCTCCGCTCTGCTGGGGGGCGGCTGCAACCTGCGCGACTGCGTGGAGGGCTCCGGGGAGATCACCTCGCAGACCCGTACCGTCAACAGCTTCGATGCAGTCACCGTGGACGGGGACCTGGACCTTATCGTCCGGCAGGATACCGGCACCAGCGTACGGATCGAGGCGGATGAGAACCTGCTCTCCTACATCACCACGACGGTTTCCGGCACCACCCTCACCGTCGGCAGCAGCCGCTGCCTCTCCACCCCCGGCACTATAAAAGTCTACGTATCTATGCCGGCCGTGCGCGCGCTGGAGATGGATGGCTCCGGGAAGATCTCAAGTGACGGCATTCTGCACGGGGATGCAATCCGTTGCGAACTGGATGGCTCCGGGGAGATCGATCTTCAGGTGAGCACAACCGCTCTCACATCCGATCTCAGCGGCTCCGGAGAGCTCCGGCTGCGGGGAGCAGCCACCGCACACACCACGTCGCTGAGCGGCTCCGGAGAGATCCAGGCGCTGGAACTGGCAACCGAGAACAGCTCCGTTGAAATAAGCGGCTCCGGCGATGCGCGTGTTGCCGTCATCAGGAAACTGGGGGCGTTCGTTTCCGGAAGCGGCACCATCTACTACAAGGGAGATCCGGCGGAGATCCAGAGCGAGGTCAACGGCTCCGGGCGCATCGTCAAAATCCCTTGAAATGCCCGTTACCGCTCCCGATCGGGGGGCTACTGGCATTATGATTGCCATCTCACCTGCAACGCCGGCAGCAAGGCATGCCGTCCTGGCGAATGCCGAAGATTCCGGCAGGTATAGCTTTTCGATGGGAATAGGAACCGAACGGATGCCGATGAAGCGATACTGATGATGATGATTTCGGAAAGATGATATCCTCTATCGAAGCTGCCTGCCGTCTGGGGCGTTCCGGGACCTACCGGAGCGCCCCCTTCTTTTTTCGGCTTGCGTGGGACTGCGCCTCCACCTACATCCACGGAACCATGCGGAACGCAGCCAACCCGTACACAGCCAACCCGCACACACCACCCTCCGTTGACGTCATCCGCCCCATATACCTCCTCTACATCCCCCCTCTCCCATTACCCCCCTATCCTACATATCCCATGTAGTATTCCCGATATACCGTATAGCATTCGCGAAGATTTCAGCCCGCCACTACGATCTGATCCCTGCCGCCTCACCCCCGCCAACCACGATTCGCGTCGATTCGCGGTTGTGTGCGGTTCCCGGAATCTGTCCGCTTTTCGCACAATAAATTTCCCCTCGTAACCCCGTTTCTAGCTCAATTTCAACGCTTTTCCCCTTTGGCACG
>JBMDXA010000115.1:0-146526 GCA_048594725.1 Candidatus Kapaibacteriota bacterium | reverse complement strand
GCCTGGACCGTTCCGGCCGGGGCACAGCCCTCCGGCGGCGGCTCCCCCACATCAACCGGCACGATCACCACCGGCAACGGCGGAGGATCGTTCTACGATTATACCGGCAGCGGCGATGTCGCGATGGATATCAGCATCTGGGGGTTCGTGCAGGCTCCCGGCCGTTACCGGGTTCCCAGCTATACCAAGCTGCTCGAGCTGATCTCCCTTGCCGGAGGCCCTACCGAACGCGCCCGGCTGGATGAGGTGAAGGTGGTGCATGATATGACCATCGATACCCTTATCACCCAGCCTACCTCGCTGTTCAATCTGGAGGAGTATCAGGTTACCGCCAACCCCCAGTTCAATCCCGTGCTCTCGCCGAACGATGTCATCATCATTCCGGGGGATGCCATCAACCAGTTGAACCAGATCCTTACCGTTATCAGCGACGTGGCCGTGGTGATTATCTCCGTCGTGGGCCTCGTTTTCGCATTCAGCAGAAATTGATCCTATGTTCCGTTCCATGCACCGCTTTGCAGCTCTTCTCTGCGCCGTTCTCCTCCTGGCTACCCTTCCGCTCCTTCAGGGATGTGGTGATGGTGGCGCCGGGGGGGGAGGGAGCACAAGCGACGGCAAGACCGTCATCACCTTCTGGCATTTCCAGTCGGAGCCGGGGCAGAAGCAGGCGCTTCTGGACCGTATCAAGGCGTTCGAGGCGGAGAACCCGACGCTTCATGTGGAGTTGCAGGATCTGAACTGGAACGATGGCAAGACCAAGCTGCTGGCCGCCTTCAATTCCAATACCGCTCCGGATGTGATCGAACTGGGAAGCGACTGGGTGGCCCAGTTCAGCTCGGCCGGCGTGCTCGCCGAGCAGGCCGCCATGCAGGGGGATGATTCCAAACGCTTCACCCCGGAGGTGCTGGCTCCCGGCCGCTGGGAGAACGGCCTGTACGCCTGGCCGTGGGTGACCGATACCCGCGTCCTCTTCTTCAACAAGGATCTGCTTGCCTCGGCCGGACTCGATACGGCTGCCGCCGATTCCCTCTGGGATGATGTCCTGGTCAAGGCAGAGAAGGTGCGCGCCACCAACCCGGAGATCTACGGCTTCGGCGCCAACGGCTCCGACCGCCACCGCCTGTACAAGAAGATCCTTCCGTTCTTCTGGTCCAACGGCGGCGAGGTGATGACGGCCAATGGCGCGCCGGCGATCAATTCGCCGGAGAACGTGGCGGCGCTGGAGATGTACCTGAGCCTGGCGCGGAGCGGCTTCATCGATTCGCAGAAGGGGCTCGACCAGCTCTTCCTGAGCGGCAAGCTGGCCTACTGGATCAGCGGGCCGTGGCTGGTGGATCGCATCGCCAAGGATAATGCGAAGCTCCGCTACGGCGTGGCGCTCCTTCCGGGATTCGCCGGCAAGAAGGGCGTTTCGTTCGCCGGAGGCGAGTACCTTGCCATCAATGCCGATGCGAAGAACAAGGCGGAGGCGAAAAAACTTATCACCTTCCTGACCTCCCCGCAGCAGGCCCTGGAGTTCGCCAAGGCCCTCCCCGGCGGAACCACGCCGGCCGATATGTCGGTCTCCCGCGATGCGTTCCTGCAGAGCGCCGCGCGCAAGGTCTTCACCGAACAGCTTCGCTCGGCACGGATGACCCCCGTCCACCCGAAGTGGCTGGAGCTGGAGGAGATCATCGAGGACGAAGTGGCCGGGGCGCTGCTGGGGCAGAAAACCGCCGAGCAGGCGCTCCAGAACGCAAATGCCCGGATGGCGCAGATCGCCGGCGGCGGTGGCGCCACCACGGGAGAGGAAGGGACCAACTAGGCGGGATTGCCACGGGTGTTTCCGAGAGGTGATCCGCTCTTTCAGTCGGATGGTAGATAATAGTCCGCCCCTTCGGGGGCTGTAGGTGGCAGTACGGAGAGAGGAGGGATGGCTGCGGATGCCACCCCTCGTATCGAGAGGATACTATTCTCAGTCTGCTACTACCTATGAACTCCAGAACAACACTTTTATGGCTCACGGATTTTCAACCAAGGCGATTCATGCGGGGCAGGAGCCGGAGCCGGTAACCGGCGCGGTGAACGTCCCGATCTTTCAGACATCCACCTACGCGCAGAAGGGGATAGGGGAGCATACCGGCTACGAGTATGCCCGCACGCAGCATCCCACCCGTGGCGCGCTGGAGGCCTGTATCGCGGAACTGGAGGGGGGCGAGCGGGGGTTCGCCTTCGGCAGCGGCCTTGCGGCGCTTGATGCGGTGATGCGGCTCCTCTCGCCGGGCGATCATATCATCGCGGGCGATGATATGTACGGCGGCAGCTTCCGCCTGTTCGACAAGGTGCTGGGGCGCTATGGCTACACCTTCTCCTATGTCGATTTCCGCGATCCGGAGAACGTGCGCGCGGCTATCCGGGAGAACACCCGGATGATCTATGCCGAGACCCCCACCAACCCGATGATGCGCCTGTGCGACCTGAGCGCGCTGGGTGCCATCGCCGCCGAGGCGGAGGTGATGATGGTGGTGGATAATACCTTTATGAGCCCCTATCTCCAGAACCCGCTGGCGCATGGTGCTTCCATCGTGCTCCATTCCTCTACCAAGTATATCGGCGGGCATAGCGATCTGGTGGGTGGTCTGGTGGTGGCCGCCGATCCGGATATCGCCGCCCGCCTTGCGTTCATCCAGAACTCGTGCGGCGCGGTGCCGGGGCCGCAGGATTGTTATCTGACCCTCCGCTCGCTGAAAACCCTTTCGGTTCGCATGGACCGGCATTGCGCCAACGCCCAGATCGTTGCCGAGTATCTGGCCGCCCGGCCGGAGTTCTCGAAGGTGTATTACCCCGGGTTGGCGGATTTCCCGCAGCGGGAGCTGGCCGCCCGGCAGATGCGGGGATTCGGCGGGATGATCTCGGCCGATCTCGGTTCGCTGGAACATGCTCGGCGCTTCTGCGCTGCGGTGCGCCTGTTCACCTTCGCCGAGTCGCTGGGAGGGGTGGAATCGCTTCTCTGCCATCCGGTGTCGATGACGCACGGATCGGTGCCGCCGGAGAATCGTGCGCGGCTTGGCATCACCGACGGGCTGGTTCGCTTCTCGGTCGGCATCGAGGATGTGGCCGATCTCATCGCCGATATCGAGGCGGCGCTGGCCCCCTAGAGCACTCTACGTATGGTATAACGCATACCGAAGAACGCTCCACGACCACTGTAGTTCCTGTGGCCGATGGAGCGTTCTCCGTTTCATGGCAGCAGTGGCAATGGCACAAGCCGGTGCTGCCGGAAACTCGTTCGGAAAATTCGGGGCAGGAGGTGCCACGAGCGCACCGGGGCGCTCCTGCCGTTTCGTGATCTATCGGTGAACCTGTTACAGCAGCAGCAGTACGGCAAGCGTCATGATAGCTCCCGATACCGAACCGATCACCAGACCGCAGAGGGTTCCCTGGCGGCGTCCCAGTTCATATCCGGTCTCGTTGGAGAACGGCTGATACTGGTGGATTTCGATCATTCCGGGTACAAAGGGTCTGCTGTTGCGCGGGTATTCCCGCTCAAGTGTGAATTCCTGGTAGGATGTTGTTTTCATTGCCGGACCTCCCTTGGGTGAAGAATCAAGAGACCAATGATATCGATGGGGCGTGCCTCACCAGTAGCAACGTAGCGTACCGGATGATTGTTAGCCCCGGCGGAGGATTGTACCAACTGGCGGCATGCCTGAAGTACGTTATTTGGACCTCCAGATCCGCATGCCTCCTGGAGCGCATCGCGCCCTCTCCGCACCATCGAATGAGAATCTTCGCGTGCGGCTTCCGAACACGTTCTCCGGCGCATCTGCAACAGAGGCCCGGACAACCGGCGGAAACCGGAGAAGCGAAGTAGTATAAAGAAGAACGATCAAGAGCGATCGGCTGTCACGAATCAGAGGGAGGAATCGACAGCTCGCACATGCGTTTGGAACAGCAGGGAAGAATGGGCTCATCCTCCGTTCCGGTATTCTTTCGGGTTCTGGGATAAATAAGACAGGGAGAGGGGTACAAACACCGATTCGCACACGGACCCATGTGTGCATTCCCTTAGTGATTCCCGCTACGTTCGCTGGACCTGACCCGAATCGTAGGGGGTGAACAGCCTCGACCTAAAAGGCAGTTCAGAGTTCAGGATCGATGGACGTATGACCCTCTCCCCAATTCACGACAACGGATGACGAACAATACAGGATATGGCCGAAGCCCGCTCCAACAACAACCGCCTGCCACCGATGTCCCATGTTCTTGACGTAGTTCCCTACTTCTGGGACAATCGAGCGAGTGCTCTCGGAAGCTATCCGGTCACGTTCCGTCACAAGATTGAACAATAATGGTGCCACTGGATGAGCTCGCTTCCCCTCCCGTGAAATAAAAATGATGGATGCTGTCATAGGGGGAATTACCAATCGGTATGCGGTGATCTGGCAATTGCCACGTATTTTGGCCGCTTTCATGCCGGGTGCTTCCCGCATCGTCATGATGCCGGAGGGAAAACTCTCCGCTACACCGGGATGCGGTGTCCGGATCATGCCCGGCTCGACATTGCATCTTGATTTCCTTGCCGTTTCAGATTGAAATAATATGGATAAGCTCCCCTGGAACCATGCGATCGTTGTCGGCGCCTCCTCCGGCGTCGGCCAGGCGCTCGCCCGCCGTCTTGCACGCCACGGATGCCGCGTGGCCCTGGTGGCCCGGCGCGCCGGCGAGCTGGAAGGGGTGCGCGATGAGATCAACCGCGATTGCGGCGAGGAGAGGGCCATCATCGCCCCGCACGATGTGCTGGATCGCGCTGCGGTGCCGGCGCTTTTCCAGGATCTGGCCGGACGCCTGGGGGGAGTCGATGCGATTTTCTATGCGGCCGGCATCATGCCCAAAGTGACCGAGGATGAATACGATACCGGCAAGGATGCCGCTATCATGGAGGTGAATACGCTCGGCGCCATGGCCTGGCTGAACGAGGCCGCCCGCCGTTTCGAGCGCACCAGGCGGGGCACGATCGTGGGGATCTCCTCTATCGCCGGCGACCGGGGGCGGCGCGGCAATCCCGCCTACTGCACCAGCAAGGCGGCGCTCGACACCTACCTGGAAGCTCTGCGCAACCGGCTTGCCCGCTATGGCGTCAGGGTTACCACCGTCAAGCCGGGGTTCATCGATACGGCCATGACCCAGGGGCTGCCGGGACTGTTCTGGCTGATCCCGGCCGATCGCGCCGCCGAACTTATCATCGCCGCAGCGCGCAAGGGAAAGACCGTGGCATACATTCCGGGGCGCTGGCGCTTCGTCGGCCTGGTAGTGCGCTCCATCCCGTCGGTGCTGTTCCGTCGTCTGAGCATCTGACGATTTGCGATTTTGGATTGTCGGGATGGTATGCAGAAGGAACTATGCTGATGACGGCCAACCAGACCCGTATCCATCCTGATCGGTCCGACTTCTGACTCCTGGACCCTTTGACTTCTGGACTTCTTCCTTCGGTTATGAGCACAGAGGAACCCTACATATTTCCGGCACAGCATATCGAGATGGTCTCCGGATGGGGGATGAGCACCGATGCGGTCTCCTATGTCTATCGCCCGTCGACGTTGCAGGGGATTCGCGATGTGTTCGAGACAGCGCGCCGCTCCGGACGTTCCATCGGCTTCCGGGGAGCAGGGCGCAGCTACGGCGATGCCGCCCTCAACGCCGAGAATATCATCCTCGATATGACCCGCTTCTCCAGAATTCTGGAGTGGAACCCCGCTACCGGCCTGATACGAGCCGAGGCCGGAGCCAGCATCCGCCAGATCTGGGAGTACACCCTCCCGGATGGCTGGTGGCCGCCGGTGGTGCCGGGAACGATGTTCCCCACGCTGGGGGGATGTGCCTCCATGAATATCCACGGGAAGAACAATTTCAAGGTCGGCACGTTCGGCGAACATATCACGGAGCTGGAGATTCTGCTTCCGGCCGGGGAGCTGGTGCGCTGCTCGCGCGATGAGAATCAGGAGCTCTTCTACGGCGCTATCGGCGGGTTCGGCATGCTGGGCTGCATCACCAGCGTCACGCTCCAGTTGAAACGTGTCTATTCCGGCCTGCTGGATGTGATCGCCATCAATGTGAAATCGCTCCACGATATGTTCGATGTGTTCGAGCAGCGCTACCAGGGCGCGGATTATCTGGTGGGATGGATCGATGGCTTTGCCAGGGGGAGGCAGTTGGGACGGGGCCAGGTGCACGAGGCGCACTACCTGAAGCCGGGAGAGGACAAGAATCCCGTGCAGACGCTCCGGGTGGATGCCCAGGAGCTTCCCGATACCATTCTGGGGCTCTTTCCCAAGTCGATCCTCTGGCGGTTCATGCGCCCGTTTATGAACAATACCGGCCTGCGGGCCGTCAACATGGCGAAGTTCCGCTCCAGCGCGCTTCTGGACCGGGGAAAGCCCTTCCGGCAGTCGCATGCGGCGTTCGCCTTTCTGCTCGATTATGTCCCCAACTGGAAACGCGCCTACGGGGAGGGTGGCTTGATCCAGTATCAGAGCTTCATCCCGGCCGAAAACGCCGAGCATGTGTTCGGCGAGCAGTTGCGGCTGGCACAGAAACTCGGCTACCCTCCGTACCTGGCGGTCTTCAAACGCCATCGCAAAGATCCCTTTCCGCTCACTCACGCCGTGGATGGGTACTCCCTGGCGCTCGATTTCCGGATAACCCCGGATAACCGCCGCGATATCTGGGGCATGGCCGGGCGGTTCGATGAGATCGTGCTGGATGCGGGAGGGCGCTTCTATCTGGCAAAGGACAGCACCCTGCAGGCCCGCGCGGCGCGGCGCTATCTGGGACGGGAGACCGTGGAACGCTTCATGCGGCTGAAGAAGGCGTGCGATCCTGAGGGACTGCTGGAGACGAATCTCTATCGCCGCCTGTTCGCCGAGTGGCAGCCGGAGGATGAGATCCCCTCGGAGCGCCGCCACCGGGCAGGGGATGCCGGGGAGAGCCACGCCGGGGAGCCGGCGCCGGCCGCGAACGATACTCCGGGCGCCCGGTAATGGCCGCTCGTTCCGGCTGGCTGCGCCCGGAGCCGGCCGGCAGGATAGCCCTGCCGCTTCTGCTGCTGGGGGTGGGCATGCTCCGGCTGGTCAATCTCGGCTTCATCGATATGCAGGCCTGGGACGAGGGACTGTATGCGGTGCGGGCATGGGGGATACTCCGCTACGGAGGATGGCTCGATCAATCCTCTTTCGCCATCGATGGGCTCTACTCCGCACTTCATCCGCCGTTGTATATCTGGTCCTCCGCGGTTTCGTTTCTCCTGTTCGGTGTCAACGAGTTCGCCGCCCGTCTGCCATCGGCGCTCTGCGGGGCAGCTACCACGCTGCTGGTCTATCTGATCGGCCGGCGGCTGGCCGGCATACGCGTCGGCGCGATTGCCGCGCTCCTGTTCGCTCTCAACCCCTTCGTGGATTTCTACGCCCGGCAGGCGCAGTTCGATTCCATGCTCCTGTTCTTCCTGGCGTTGGGCGTGCATCTGGCGCTCGTGGCGCGGGAACGCTCGTCGCTCCTGTATCCGGCGCTCTGCGGTGCCGCAATCGGCGCGGCGCTGATGACGAAGCTCTTTGTTGCCGGGGTGATGTTGCCGGTGTACGTTGCGTGGATCTTCGTGCTGCCGGCCGGGGAGCGGGGCAGGGGAACCCGGAATCTGCTGGTGATGATCGGCGCCGCGCTTGCGGTGGCGCTGCCGTGGCATGCGTTCATGGTGCTGCGGCATGGCGGTGGCGATCCTTTGTTCCTGTTGCAGCAGTCGCAGATGTTCGACCGGGTGGTGCATGGGATCGAGGGGAACGAGAAGTCGCCGTTGTATTTCTTCAACCAGATGCTGGTGCTCTTCCCCTGCGGGGTGGCGTGGTGCGCCTACGGTCTGGCCCGTCCTTTCAGGGGGAGCGATCCGGGCTGGAAGCTGCTTGGAATCTGGTTCGGGGTCTTCTTCGTCATCTTCTCGGCGATGAGCACCAAGCTTGAGTTCTATCTGCTGCCGATGCTGGTGCCGGGCGCGCTGATCGGCGCCAGGGAGCTGGTGCGCGCCTGCGAGGGGCTTCTGCCGCGCAGGACGTTTGCGCTGCTCGCCGGAGCCACCATTGCCGCCGTGGCCTGGGCTCTGCGCCAGGAGTGGCGCACCGGCGTAAAGGCGTTCGCCGCCGATCTGCTCGCGTTCCGTCCGGGGCTGGCGGAATCCTCGCTGGAGATTCTGCCGTTGCTCGGGTTGCTGGGGCTGGCTATTCTGGGAACCGTTCTGCTGCTGCGCCGTGATCCTCCCGCCGCGCTGAAAAAGTGGCTGCCGGCCACCATCCTGGTTCCCGCATTTCTGGTGAGCGTGTATACGATGTTCGTGAGCGATCGCACCCGCTACGACAATGGCGGGAGGGCATTTGCGCGGTTCGTGGAGCGGGAGGGATTCCGCGATCTGGTGGCCGTGGGATTCGAGCGGAACCCGCAGATCAGCTATTATCTCGGCGGAGCCGATATAGGGTGGCGCGATGACCTCACCGTGCGGCGGCTGAAGCCTCCGGCGGATACCGCGGAGTTCAGGGAGTGGTTCGCCCGCCAGGCTGCGGCCGGCAGCGATTCCACCCTCTATGTGTGGGAGAACGACAAGCTGATGCGCCACAGAGTGCTGGACCCGGCGGTGTTTGTGCCGCCCGGCTATACCCTGGTCTTCAGCAGTTATCGCTACTCCGCGTTTCTGCCGAACCGGAGAGCGGGCCTTGCGGCCGGTGATTCGGAGAACGACATTCAAGCATTGGAGGAGGATTGATATGAGGCCCCAGAGCCAGTGGTTTCTGCATGCCGTGGCGCTGCTGATCGCTATCGCCGGATTGCACGGCTGCCAGGAGGATAATTGCGTGGGGGTGAGCTGCGGCCCGGTGCCGATACCGCTGGAGGTGGCCGTGCGCGATACCGTCGGGGTGGATACTACCGTGCAGGTGACGCGCGGGGGGAACCTGGTGATCGTGGATACCACGCTGATCCGCCGCCGCTTCGTTGCCGATGCCTCCGTGCGCCTGCTGCGCGCCGCTGCCGGCGATACCACCTTCTTCGATTCTATCCCCTACACCGGCGCATCCCATACCCGTACCAGTATTGCGGGGATGTCCGGCAATTTCTTCCTGCTGGTGGCTACACGCGGCAACCGGAGCGATACCGTGCGCGATGTGAGCCTCCGAGAAGTGGGGGGCTGCTGCCCCTATCCCATCGTGGGACGCTTCGAGATGGATCTGCCGGAGAAGTAGAGGGGCGTTGGCAGATAATAGATCCTGGATGAAGAGCGAATGGTCGGTGCGCGATCACAGTCCGTGGTCCGTCCGCGGGCTGTGCCCGATGTCAGTCGTCAGTCGCTGTTTGACGTTCTTCCAATCGAAAATCCAAAATCGTAAATCGAAAATCCCCCTCACTTTCCATTCACCGTCCAGTCGTACTCCATGTAGGTGACCGGCATGGCGGGCGAGGCGGCCAGCGCGTTCTTCATCTGCTGCGTGCCGTAGGTTCTGACGAACTCCCGGATGCCCTTCTCGCCGCCGAAATCTCCCTTGTACCATTCAAAGATCTTCGAGAGCACCAGCGCGTTCCCCTTGGCGTCGTAGCGGTTGTAGGGGGAGGCGAGGTAGGCGCGTGCGTTTGCCGCCAGCGTGGCGCGGATGTTCCGGACGGTGTAGGCTCGACCCAGCAGCGGCGGGCAGCTACGGGCCGCGCACACCAGGCCGAAATGAATAAGCGGTTCCTTGAACTGCGCGCGGATGATGCCGTTCTCGATATCGTTGAGCGTCAGCAGCTTGCCGGCCACCTTGAACTTCCTTCCATCGAAAAATCCCTTTATATCGGTGGGGCGCTGGAGCCCGGGATTATCGAGCACGTTCCTGATGGTGAGGGCGTTGTAGGCGTTGATCCAGAAGGCGAGCTGCTCGTCGGCTGGGAGCGCTGCCACGTTGGCGCGCTCCAGCGATGCCAGATAGGAGGTGAAGGCAGTGCTCGCCCGGAACTTGGCGTAATCCACCCTGCCGCCGTTGACGGCCGAGGAGAGAACCCCGTCGAACCTGGAATGATCGAACTCCTGCGGTGCCGCCTGTACCCTGGTGCCCGCGCAGAGGAGCAGGGCCGGGAGGAGCCAGAGGAGGTCACGAAGAGTTTTGTTCGATCGAGTCATCGCGTATTCCTTATATTTCGACCTGTTTTTCGCGCTGCCGGCCCCCAAGTACCCAGGGCCGCAGCCTGGCTTGAATCACCGGAATAACCTTGTATGGCAACTGTTATCGAAGGGTCGCTCGATGCTTCCGGGCACCGCTATGCTATCGTGGTCACCAGATGGAACGATTTCATCACCAAACGATTGCTGGATGGTGCGCTCGACTGCATCAGAATGCATGGGGGAGATGAGAACAATATTACGATTGTTTATTGTCCCGGCGCATTCGAGGTCCCGCTGGTGGTGAAGCGCCTGGCCGAGGCCGGGGGCTACGACGCGGTGATCGCGCTTGGCGCGGTGATACGGGGCGCCACCCCGCATTTCACCCATGTTGCCGGAGAAGCTACCAAGGGAATCTCCTCGGCGATGATGACCAGCGGCATCCCCTGCCTGTTCGGCGTGCTGACGGTGGATACCATCGAACAGGCGATCGAGCGTGCCGGAACCAAGGCCGGCAACAAGGGCTGGGAGGCAGCGCAGGCGGGCATAGAGATGGTCAATCTGCTCCGCGCCATCCCCTCCGGCGCCGCTCCGGCTTCCGATATCCCCCCTTCGAAACACTGAGCCTGGAACCCTCAGGAGCCCGAAGAGCATCTGCCAGAATGACGTAGCCGAGAGGATGGACCCGCCGGTTGCCACGGGCGATCGGCGGCGTGATGCCCTCCTGCTGCGGGCATGGTGGTAGAAGCTCTAAATGCCTTGCATCGCGCCCGGCGCGAATATTCTTTGCAATGCATCGTCGCTCCGTGGGCCCCGGTATGGGGCCGTGAGGCGATTCCAACCAGCTCTTTCGTAAATCTACGGTACCGTATGAGATTCCCGACAAAGGTAGCAACGTTCGTTCTGGCGCTCGTCTGTGTTCTTGCTCCGGCCGCTTTCGCACAGGTGGGGGAGAATTATTCATGGACGGTCTACAGCGCTCTGAATTCGGCGCGCGATGTCTCGTTCGACGCCGAGGGGGCGTTCTGGGTTGCCACCACCGGCGGCGTGGTGGCCTACAGGTCGCCGGCCGATTCCTTCCGGATCTATCATACTACCGAGGGGCTTCTGGCGCTCAATACCAGCGCGGTGGATGTGGACCCGGCTACCGGCGATGTCTATGCCGGCAGCAGCAACGGGTTTATCAGCATCATCCGCGGCAGCGGAAGCTGGGGATACGCCACCGAGATCGCCAAGATGACCGATCGCCCAAGCCGGAGTATCACCGGCTTCGGCTTTCATGACGGGCGCGTCTATGTGCTGACCGGGTTCGGCGTGGGAGTCTATAATCCTGACGACAGCATCTTCATAGAATCGTATTTCCGGTTCGGTCCCGTGCCGCAGAATACGCCGGTGAACGCCATCGCATTCTGGAACGGCCGCATCTGGCTGGGCACCGACAAGGGGCTGGTGCATGCCCCGCTGGATGGCTCCAACCTGGCGGCGCCAAGCTCCTGGAGCCAGTATGTGCTGGATGCCGCCGACTCGGTTTCGGCACTCGTGGGGATGGGCGATTCCCTCTTCGTGGGAACCCGGACCGGAGGATATACCATCAGCAGGGACGGCTTTCGCAAGCGCGACGATCTGCCGAACACCACCATCTTCCTGGCCTCCTCGGGCGTGCATCTGGCGGCCGCCGCCGGCAATACCGTGTTCCGGTATCAGGATGGCTCGTTCCGCAATCTCGCCGATGCCATCGCTCCGGTCACCTCCGTGGCCGTCGCCGCGGACGGCACCATCGGTGCCGGACTGCAGAACAGGGGCTTTGCACTGCTTCAGGGGACCACGCTCGCGGTGAAGACCCCGAACGCTCCCGGCGGAAATCTCTTCAACGATCTTACCATCGCCACCGATGGCGCCCTCTGGACCGCGCATGCCCAGTACGGAGGGGTGCCGGCCGACGGGCTTTCCCGATTCCGGAACGGGTCGTGGCAGCGTTTCGCCGAGGGGAACCCGCCACAGTTGCGAAGCGGGGGCGTGTGGCAGGTGGGGGCGGGGCAGAACGGATCGGTCTGGGCCGGAACCTACGGCCGGGCCACCACCCAGTTCATCCCGAACGATACCGGGGTGAGCGCCACCCTGTACAACGGGAGCAACTCGGCGTTCATGGGGGGCGATGCGGCCGATCCCGGCTTTATCATCGTGGGCAAGGGGGTAACCGATGGCAATGGCCGCACCTGGTTCACCAACTACGACAACCGTTCCTCGCTCGGGCCGATCCTGGTGGTGAAGCTCCGGCCGGGAGAGGAGTCGAGCGATGGAAGCGGCTTCGAGTCGTTCGATGACGACAACAATCGCACGCGGGTCTTCTCCACGATCGCCATCGACGACAACGGCACCAAGTGGCTGGCAAGCCCGGAGCCGATCTCCAATTCCCAGGGGCTGTATGCCTTCAACGACCGGGGAACCCTGAGCGACAAGGGGGACGATATCTGGAAATCGATACTGACCGGGGAGGGGGGGCTTCCCACGAACAAGCCCACGGCCGTGGCAGTGGATCGTCTCGGGGAGGTATGGGTTGGAACCGAGAAGGGGATATCGGTGCTCATCAATCCCAGCTCGTTCGTCTTCGGCGAGACCACAAGGCCGGTCTTCCGTACCATTCGTGCGCTGGGGGATATCCCGGTGCGCTCGATCGCCGTGGACGCATTGAACAGGAAATGGGTGGGGACCAACCAGGGCGTTTTTCTGCTTTCGCCGGAGGGGGATTCGGTGCGCCAGCGATTCAGCGAGGAAAATTCTCCGCTGGTAAGTAACGATGTGCGATCCATACTAGCTGTAGATGCGACCGGAGATATTTATATTGGGACCGCGAACGGCCTCAACAGACTTACCACCGCCGCCGTCCGGCCCCCCGAGACCGTGGAAACGCTCTCGGTATCACCTCAACCGTTTATTCTTCCTTCCGCCGAGCCGTTGCGCATCAGCGGTCTGCCCGCCAATGCAGTTATCAAGATCTTCGGCCCGCGCTGGTCGCTGGTACGCCAGTTTCCATCGCCCGGAGGAGCCGTAGCATTGTGGGATGGCCTCGATGACCGCGGCAACCCGGTCCCGAGCGGCGTCTATATCATCGCCGCCGGTTCCGATAGCGGCGAGGACGCAGTTGTGGGCAAGGTAGCCGTCATCCGACGTTGACTCTCATTTAGACTCACAGAGCATGTCTCACTTATACAAGGAACCGCCCGTGGAAAACAATCGTGATGAAGTATTCTCACGCCGTGTGAGAGCAGGGAAGAGAACCTACTACATCGATGTTCGCTCGACTCGTGCCGGAAACGATTTCTACATGACCATCACCGAGAGCAAGCGAACTGGTGAATCCGATCGCGAGAAGTTCAAGATCTTTCTCTACAAGGAGGATTTCGAGAAGTTCCGCGAGGCGTTCAATGAGGCATTGACCTTTATCTACGGTGAGCTATCGAAGATCAACGCGTTGCCGCCACGCAGTCGTGAGGTCGAAGAACACGACGACTAGAAAGCTTCCCGCAAGCATGGCCGAATATCTCCGTTGCGTGGCATCCCCGGTCCATGCCGCATCCGTATGTTCCGAACTCCACATTCCCCATGGGCATGTGGAGTTCGGCGTTGAGGCCCATGGGGCAGTACGAAGTGCAACAATTTATCAGTCCGTGGCAGGCACTCCCCGCCGGTGGCGGGATCGCCCCCCGGCTATCGGTATATTCCGATAGAATCCTACAGGTAGCATTATGGCATCTCTTCTCATCGTGGGCGCTCCGGCGCTCGCAGGCGCGTTCGCCGGCCTGATCCCCCCCTCGCATACGAGACTTGCGTATGATCCGGATTCGTCTTCGTGGAGCGGGCACCCCGGCGTGCGCCCGGTATCCGGACCGGATGAGTTCCCGGAGGATCTCGGCGCCGTCATCGATCTGTCGTACGACCGGGCGGCCAAGGAGAAAACCCTGGCGCTGCTGGCCGGCAGCCGCGCGGCCGGAGCCACGCTCTATACCAATGTTCTTGCGATGACCGCCACGGAGGCGGCCTCCCGCGCCGGAGCCCGCACGGCGATCGGAATCAGCTATGTCCCGGCGCTCTATCCGGGGGGAACCCTGCTGGAGGCATCGGTGGCGCTTCAGACCGCGCCGGATGATGCCGCGGCGGCCCTGGAGCTGCTGCGGGAACTGGCCGGCCGGGAGCTGGAGGTGGTGCAGGACCGCCTTGCCCTGGTCTCGATGAGAAATCTTGCGATGATTATCAACGAGGCAGCGTTCGCGCTGATGGAGGGGGTGGCCGATCCCGGCGATATCGATGTTGCGATGAAGCTGGGAACGAACTATCCGGAGGGGCCGCTCGCCTGGGCCGATCGTATCGGCGGCGATCTGGTGCTGGCCGTGCTCCAGGGCCTCTACGATGAATACCAGGAGGAACGGTATCGTCCCTGCGTGCTGCTGAAACAGTATGCGCGCGCAGGCCGAGCGTTGCGCATGTGATGTTCGATTGACCGGAACGGTCGGTGGAAGGTCCGTGGGCGGTAGTTCGTTCCAGGAATCAACAACCAAGCTCTTAATCCCATATATCATGTCAGAAGCATTTATCGTATCTCCTCTGCGCACCCCGATAGGACGGTATGGAGGGGCGCTTTCCGCTGTTCGCGCAGATGATCTGGGCGCGCTCGTGCTGAAGGCGCTCGTGGAGCGGACCGGCATCCCTGCCGATCGTATCGACGACGTCATCATGGGATGCGCCAACCAGGCCGGCGAGGATAATCGCAACGTCGCCCGTATGGCGGTGCTGCTGGCCGGTCTTCCCCAGAGCATTCCGGCCACCACGCTCAACCGGCTCTGCGGCTCCGCACTGGATGCGGTAAGCTATGCGGCCCGCGCGGTAAAGGCGGGGGAGGCGGATCTGGTGATCGCCGGCGGCGTGGAGGTGATGTCGCGCGCTCCCTATGTGATGCCGAAGAACGTTTCCGGCGGCGCGCAGTTCGGCAACCTTACCGCCTACGATACGGCGCTTGGCTGGCGCTTCCCCAACTCCAGAATGGAGGCGATGTTCCCCCTGGAGCAGATGGGTGAGACCGCCGAGAATGTGGCGGAGAAGTGGGAGATAGGGCGCGAGGAGCAGGACCAGTTCGCGCTCCGTTCGCACCGCCTGTCGGTTGAGGCCTGGGAGGCGGGACGTTATGCCGATACGGTAGTGCCGGTGGAGATCCCGCAGCGCAAGGGGGACCCCCTGGTGGTCTCGCGCGATGAGGGGCCGCGCGGCGATACGTCGATGGAGAAGCTGGGCACCCTGAAGCCGGCCTTCCGCAAGGGAGGGAGCGTGACGCCGGGGAACTCCTCCAGCCTGAACGACGGTGCCGGGGCGGTGCTGATCGCCAGCGAGCGTGCCGTGAAGGAGTTCGGCCTGAAGCCGGTGCTCCGTTATGTTGCCAGCGCCGCGGTAGGTGTTGATCCGCGCTATATGGGGATCGGGCCGGTGCCGGCCACGCGCAAGGCGCTGGAGCGCGCCGGTCTTAGCATCAGCGACATCGATCTGGTAGAACTGAACGAGGCGTTTGCATCGCAGTCGATCGCGGTGGTGCGTGATCTGGGGCTTGACCTGGAGAAGGTGAACGTCAACGGCGGGGCCATTGCCCTGGGGCATCCGCTCGGCATGTCGGGCGTGCGCCTGCTCGCCTCGCTCGGCTCGGAGATGGCCCGCCGCGAGAGCGCCCGCTATGGCCTGGCCTCCATGTGCATCGGCGTGGGACAGGGAATCAGCGTGATTGTCGAGAAAGTGTGACGATTGTTGATTTACGATTGACGATTGGGGGAGAGGGGGGGGATTTTCGATTTGCGATTTTGGATTTTCGATTGGGGGAGGGATGACTGGGAGGCGAGGCGTCTGGAAGTTCGGGGTCGGAAGAGAAGTGGAGAGAAAAGAAGGGAAGGGAAAAGAAGCTAAGGGAAAAGACACGAAGCCGGGTTGGGGAATGGGAGGGGTAGCGATGAACAATCGATTGGAAAGCACTGCGGGCCGTTTCAGATATTCTGGAACGGCCCGCCTGATATTTCCTGGGAGTGGGGATGGCGTATGGGAGAACCGGTCCGCCCCGCTATCCTACCATCCGATCCGATCCTACTTTCCCTCTCCTCGTTATTCCTCTCTCTTCCTTATCCTCATTCTCTCTCCCTATGATTCCCTATTCTGTTCCAACGTGGGGGATCATGATAATCATTCGCGAAGATTTCAAGAGGTTCGATACGATCGAAGTATCATCGTATCACTCCCCTCCACCAAGATTCGCGTTTATTCGCGGATGAATTGGGGTTCCTCCAGCGTCAGCATCAGCGAGATACGGTGGGTGGCACCGAACGCATCGAGATCGGAGTTCTGTTTGGTGAAGGCGTAATCGATATTCAGCTTCGGGAGCTTCACGCCGGCTCCCACGGTGATCTGTTTCAGATCGGTATAGCCGCCGCGCAGGAAGATTCTATCCTTGTAGGAATATTCAAGTCCGGCCTGCACATCAAGGCTGGCGAAATCCAGATCCACCATGGCGGTCTGGTGGCGTCCCTCGAACCGGAAGGTGCCATCCAGTGCCGGCATCACGCTATGGTCCTCGCCGATCCTGTACTTGTAGGCCGCGCCCAGGCGGAGTGCCGGGACGATGAACTCCTGGTTGCCGGTATCCCAGGTCAGGAGCGATTTGGTGGCATCGGTGAGGGCCGCTCCCAGCGAGAGGTCATCGACGGGACGGTAGGTAGCGCCGAGGTCGAACCCCAATCCCCATGCGGAATGTTCCAGCACGGTTTTATAGAGCACCTTCAGGCTTCCCCCCACGGCCAGCTTCTCATCGATCTTCCGGGCATAGGAGCCATACACGGCCCAGTCGGCGGAGCCTCCCAGCTTGATCTTGGTTTCGTCGATGCGGTCGTCCTCATCGAGCTGTCCGTTGCCGTTGCGGTCCACCAGCGCATTGCGCGAATCCTTGATGCCATCCAGCCCCAGGCGTATCGCGCTGATGGCGAAGGTCTGGTCGGGGCCGAACGGCAGGGCGGCGGCGGCGTAGTCGTAATTGATCTGCCCGGCGAAGCGCGATTCATGCAGGAGCATGCCCTGCGGGTAGGTGATCCGGGAGAGGGCCGAGGGGTTGAAGTATCCTGCGGTGACATCATTGGCGAAGCCGGTGCCGGTACCACCCAGGGCTGCTGAGCGGCCGCCGACGCCGGAGCTGAGAAATTCTCCCGCGTATTTGGCATTGACAAACCCCTGGGCCGCACCCATGGTGGGGAGGAGCGCCAGGGCCACAAGACCGCCGACAAATGATCTGACCATATTCAGGGAATGAGTTTGCGATATATCCTTCTACAACGTCCACCCCGTGGGAGTGATTGTATCAGTAGAGGGATGATGTCTCCGGCGGGATACCCCGTTGCCGTGTGCCGATGCCCTGCCGGCGCAGCCATGGGGCAGCCTTCGGGCGGCTGCTACCGGATACCATCCGGCCGCGACGAAGTTACGATGAATCCTCATCCGGCAAAGGGAGAAGCAAGGGGGCCCATCGGTTTTTACAGTGCGATAATATTTTGTTATAATCTCACCATTGCAATGCCCTTCGGATTACCGTAAGTTTGTACCACTTAAAGCGCACGACATTACGACAAGCGATGTCAGAAGGCCTTAAGGAAACGCGGGAATAGCTCAGTTGGTAGAGCACTACCTTGCCAAGGTAGATGTCGCGAGTTCGAGTCTCGTTTCCCGCTCATATGATAATCCGCGCCGGAGCATATCTCTCCAGAGTGGTGTAGATGTTGAAGTCCTGTCATCGCCAGCAAACGATGACGGGACTTTTTCGTTGGTACCCGGCGCTCCGCGCATGGGCAGCGGCCCCGCCGGAAGTTGTTCCTGCCCATTCGTGCCAACCCAGGGGCTCCATCTGGCACGACCCAAATCACTCAGAGTTACAACTCATCCTAACCAGTACGGAAATTTTATGACTCGTGTTGTTTATATCCCGGGGGACGGGATCGGGCCGAGCATTGTAGAGGCGACGATGCGCATCATCGACGCATCCGGCGCGCAGATCGAATGGGTGGAGGCATCCGCCGGTCTGGGAACCTTCGAGAGGACGGGGGACCCGATGCCGCAGGAGACCATCGACGCCATCCGGGAGGCCGGTGTGGCGCTGAAAGGGCCTCTTACCACCCCCGTGGGCTCCGGATTCCGCAGTGTGAACGTGGCGCTGCGCAGGGAATTCGACCTGTATATAAACCTCCGTCCCACGCGCAGTTTCGAAGGGGTTGCCAGCCGCTTCAAGGATATCGATCGGGTGATCTTCCGCGAGAACACCCAGGGGCTGTACTCGGGCGTGGAACGCTATGCCGACGAGGAGAAGACCATCGCCGAGTCGGTGGCGGTTGTAACCAAGAGCAGTGCCGAACGTATCATCCGTGCCGCCTACGAGTATGCGGTGAAGCAGGGACGCAAGAAGGTGACGATCGTGCACAAGGCGAACATTCTGAAGTTCACCTCCGGCATGTTCCTGGATATCGGCCGGCAGATCGGAGCGGAGTATCCGGGGATCGAGACCGACGACAAGATCATCGACAACATGGCGATGCAGATGGTGATGCGTCCGGAGCAGTTCGATGTGATCGTTACCACGAACCTCTTCGGCGACATCCTGTCGGATCTTGCAAGCGGTCTGGTGGGCGGTCTGGGGCTTGCTCCCGGCGCCAACATCGGCGGGTCGGCGGCGATCTTCGAGGCGGTGCACGGCTCGGCGCCGGATATCGCCGGAAAGAATCTCGCCAATCCTGCGGCCATCCTGCTTGCCGGAACCATGATGCTGCGGCATCTCGGCGATCTTGAGCGTGCCTCGAAGATCGAGCGGGCGCTGGAGGCGGTGATCCGCGAGGGGAAGCAGGTGACGCGCGATCTGAACCCGGCCTCCGGCGTCGGCACTACCGAAATGCGCGACGCCATCATCGAGCATCTTTCATAGCGTTACCCCGCAGGTGGGCGGCGCCGTCAGATAGTAAAGGTTTGCAGCTATGTTCAAGTATCTTCTGAACGTCGTCGTCTACCTCGCGCTTGCGGTATGGATCGGAAGCATCGTCTTCTTCGGTGCCGGAGTTGCCTCGGTAGTCTTTCAGCCGGATCTGCTTCCAAGCCGGACGATGGCCGGTGTGGTCAATAGCGCCATCCTGGGGCGTCTCGGCAGGATCGAGATCATCGCAGGGGTGCTCCTGCTGGGGGGGACGCTCTATACGGCGGCCCACTACAAGCGCTGGCTGAACTGGACCGTGTTCGTGATCGCCGTGGCGATGCTGGGAGCCACCGCCTATACCACGTCCACGCTCTACCCGAAGATGGACGGGCTGCGCGCGGCCATCGGCAACTTCGATCATATCCCGGCCGAGAAGGAGCCGCTGAAAGCGGAGTTCGACCGGGGACACAAGCTCTACTCGAATATCGAGAAGGGGATACTGCTGGGGGGCGTGCTGGTGCTTATCCTCCATACCGTCGCATTCGTCCGCCATACCGAGCTTCATATGCGGCGATATCGCACGCTGGAGAGCGAGTGGCGGAAGCTTGCCGAGGAGAAACGTGCCCTCCGCGATGAGCGGCGGGAGGAGAGCAAAGGGGAGAATTCTCCGGCTCTTCACAATTTGATAGAGGGTGAACAGGGGGGTGATGCAAAAAAAGCTGTTGCCACCGGGGATGCTTAGGTAGTAAATTGCGCTGCTGGTGGAAATACAGTAGCCCGAACGTCACGGAAAGGTGCAGGAGTGGTTTAACTGGAACGCCTGGAAAGCGTTTGTACGGGTCAAACCGTACCGAGGGTTCGAATCCCTCCCTTTCCGCCAACAACAGGGCTTAAAAACCCTGAAAACAACGTAAAAACCCGGATTTTGGTCCGGGTTTTTGCGTTTGGTCAAAATCAGTACAACATATGTACAACAATCAGGGCTTATCTCCCCTCGCTGAGAGGATGTGGCTGTACTATGCGGGGCTGTTTCATCCCTGTGCTGCTGAACCCACCCGGCCGCGCCTTCGCCACGGCCCGCTATGGGAGAACCCGGGTTCGCGCGATGAATCAGGCGTCTGAACAACAACGGCCGGAAGAACCATGGATGCGACCCATGGATGCGGAGCGGATGGCTGCGCATCGGGCGGCTGGACCACCCATAGGGCCGGTAGTGGTATCCGTCCGGCCCATCGCTGGATTCGGCGTCGCTGCCGGGCTGTGTCACCGGCATGCCGGAGAGGAATGTGAGGGTGAGGGAACGGATGAAAGAGGGTGGATAGGGGAGAAGGATGCGATAGCAGTGGGGGCGTGCGGAGGATGGTGCAAGGAATGTTAATGGTAGACATACGAAATGATTCTCTCCCTGTATCACCACTGCGGCCGGGAGGGAGTTTTTTCTCTTTCGGAGGGGGGAACGAGGGGAACGTGGAAGGAATACCGCCCCGTTTCCGCCGGGGAATGCTCCCGGAGGGGACATTATCATGTACCCCTCCCGGCAACGACCTCCGAAGGGGTAAATAGCCGATTCTGCGGCGGATCGCGCTTTTTTTGAGCGGAAACATGGCTCCCATCACCCGTTTCTCGTCAGGAATATGTATCATTTGTGTCAATTTTGGTCAAGCATTCATCCCACAATGCTTGAAATGCCGGATTTTTCGCGAAATCCGATATAGAGACCCTGCAATTGTCCACCCACTTTCCATAACGATTATGCTCACAGGTGCCGAGTTCAAAGCAGTCAGAAAGCTTTGCGGATACAGTGCCCGGGAGGTCGCTGATTCGTTGAAGGATCATGGGGCACCGGCCTCCACGGTGCGCGCCATCTACAGAATAGAACGGGAAGAGGAGGTTCCCTGGAGATACGTCGAGGTGCTTCGGGCAATCGTCGGAGCAAAGCTGTTCGAGCGGAGTCTGCGGGAGGTCCGCCGGCGCAATATTCCGATGCTCGAAGAGCGGCCACATCTACGCGAGGGAACGGCACCACGCAAACACAAGCCCGATGTCCGGGGCCGCCGCCGGGGGGGGAGCGAGGAGGATGAGGAGCGTTTCACGGAGTTTCTGAACTCGCTTCCCTGTACCGGCAATACTGTACAGTGGATCACCACATTCCGTGAAGCGCTCGCAAAGCTGCTGGGGGATGTCGACAGGATCGTGGTCAACATCAATATCGATTGCGATCTGGACAGCCCGCAGAACTACCACACCGAACAGATCGTCACCGAGCATATTCATGGGGAGGGAAATGCGGGAAATGTGGCCGTTTCAACCCATCACCATATCGCCATCCCATCGGAACGCCTGCTGGATGATTTCAGGCGCCAGGGATATCCGCTGGAGAGATATCATCCCCCCCACAGTTTCGATTACTACTACAACGGCTACGCATATCTGGGAACACTCTTTTTGTGGCGCGAACTACAGCAGCCCCCGGTCTCCGAACGTACTCTGAAAACGATGGCACGTTTGCAGCCCTTCCTGATCTTCGCTCTCTCCGATCTGGTAGCCCGCGCGCGCCAGTCCAGGCCGCTCGATCGGGTGTTCAATGATGCGCTCGATTTTATGATCCAGACCGCCGAACTCTCCGAGCAGGAGCGCAAGGTGGTGATCCTCCAATTGTTCGGCCATTCCTACGAAGAGGTCGGCAACCGGCTCTGCATTTCGCTGGATGCCGTGCGCAAGCATGTCAAGAGTATCTACCGCAAGACCAGAACCCACAGCTACATCGAGCTGTTCGCCAAGTATTTCACACCACGTCTCGGCTTCTAAGATCCCGCCATCGCCGCCGTTTCCCGCCGTTGCGCAAGGCTGTAAAAGTACATGATGATGTACTTGGCAGCCCTTGCGCAGCGGGGATATGTTTGTCGCAAACAGATCCTACTTCTGAAAACAGATCCTATTCTGAACAGAGCGTCCCGGACAGTCTGACGGGAGAATGATCCTGCAGCCGTATCCATAGAACCACAGTATCAGGAGATCATCATGTTGAGCGCACCCCTTACCACGCTCACCTTCATCTTCCTTGCCGCTACAACGTATTCATGGTCGCAACCCTGCCTTAATCATCCTGTCGAGCCCGATGCCGTGCTGCTCGGATCGTTTACCGCAACGGCGGAGCTGGCCCGGGAAACCACCGGGGAGCCAGAGGGTGATTTCTATCTGCAAGGAGGAGAATCCTACCGTACCCAGTTCGAGGTCTGTGTCTGGCGCACGGCCGGGGGGAAGGTGGAGTACGTAGTCAGTTCCGGAACGGTCCGGCTCAGCGGTACCAGCAGCGCCGGGATCGATGCTATCACAACCGCTTCCATCTTCGATGCGATCGCCTCTGCGGCGGTGCGCCAGGGAGCGGCACTGGGATACGGCGATCCGGCTGCCGGCTGCAATACGGTTTCTGTCTACACGGAGTCGTGCGTGAGCCGTAACGGAAGCGGGACGTTCACAGGCTTTCTTCCCTGTGAGGGCCATGTCTGGTACAGTCGCTCGTTTGCTGTCTGCGCTCCGGCCGTAACGCCCCTTGCGCCGGTTCCATCCCGCGCCGACTACCCTTGTGCTCCGGGCTGCGAGAGCACCTGCCGGTAGTATCCGGGCATAGCCCCCGCTGCTGCGGCCCGGAATGCCAGCCATTATTTCGCCGATTGCGCAATCCTGCTGCGCTTCGCGAGAGCTCCCGGAGCACCCACGAACAGCGGCCGGCAGATACCAGCCGGAGCCGGAGAGATTCCTTCTCCGCATCCCGGCCAGATCAGCAATCCATATCTCGCGTATCCGGAATCGTATCCCGCTGGCCGGCAGAACCGGCTTGTTGATATCACAACGGGATAGGAGGCCGGAAACGCAGCATACCATTCACATACACGCAAATCACAAGAGGAGTATCATGAAAATTCTGAAAACCCTTCTGGTCGCAGGCGCTCTGGTCCTGAGCTCGGCAGCCGCAAGCTGGGCAAAGGTATCGGTAGAGTATACCATCGGCAACGGCGGCACCATGTCGTGGAATGGTTCCACCGGTGATGATTGCGGCTGCCCATCTACCGGTGGTGGCTGCGTAATCAAGGTCACCATCGACGATACGAAGATCGCCGACAAGGGGACGTACTGGGAGGTTTCCGGCCAGGCCACAACCGGCATGTACGACATCACCCAGCCGATCCGCTACCAGCATGGATTCGGTGTGGGAGCCGGATATACGTTCGCCCCCGGTTTCTTCGAGGTGAAGCAGGGCGAATTTCCGGGCGTGCCGCCTGGGCGTTTTTCGCTGGAAGGTGTCGTTACCTCCGAAGGCGGCTGGTTCGTTGCCCGCGTCCGCAAGCAGAGCTGATTCCCTTCCTGATACATACACGTAAACCACACAAGGAATATCATGAAGATTCTGAAAACGCTTCTCGTTGCAGGCGCTCTCGTTATGAGCTCACTCGCCGCAAACGCCGCAAAGGTGGATTATATCATCGGCAACGGCGGCACCATGTCGTGGAATGGCTCTACCGGTGATGACTGCGGCTGCCCGTCTACCGGTGGCGGCTGCGTAATCAAGGTCACCGTGGAGCAGACGAAAATCGCCGACAAGGGTTCGTACTGGGAGGTGACCGGCCAGGCCACGACCGGCATGTATGACATCACCCAGCCGATCCGCTACCAGCACGGATTCGGTGTGGGAGCCGGATATACGTTCGCTGCGGGTTATTTCGAGGTGAGGCAGGGCGAATTCCCGGGTGTGCCGCCTGGGCGTTTCTCGCTGGAAGGCGTCACCACCTCGGAGGGGGGCTGGTTCGTGGCCCAGATCCGCAAGCAGAGCTGATTGACTTCCTGACACATACACGCAAACCATAGGAGGAGTATCATGAAGATTCTGAAGACCCTTCTGGTCGCAGTCATTCTTGTCATGGGCTCGGTAGCTGCAAATGCCTCAAGCATAACCGTGAAATATGTCATGGGCGACGGCGGTACCTTGGCGTGGAATGGTTCCACCGGTGAGGAGTGCACGTGCCCGTATACCGGTACGGGATGCATAATCGAGATCACCATTGTGATAAGGGTCATGGCTGACAAGGACACGTACTGGGAGGTTTCCGGCCAGGCAACAAGGGGCCTCTATAACATCACCCAGCCGATTCGCTATCAGCACGGATTCGGCGTGGGAGCCGGATATACCTTCGGTGTCGGTTTCTTCGAGGTAAAGCAGGATGAATTCCCGGGTGTGCCGCCTGGGCGTTTCTCGCTGGAAGGTGTCACCACCTCGGAGGACGGTTTGTTCGTGGCCCAGATCCGCAAGCCGAGCTGATTCCCTTCCTGAAGGGGGACGATCCCCGGCCGTAGCCGCGGTGCCGGCCGACCTCAGGTGCTGATATCACAGGACGATATCGCAAGGGATATGATGATACAACCAAAACGTACCATTCACATATACACAAACCATAGGAGGAATATCATGAAGATTCTGAAGACCCTTCTGGTCGCAGGCGCTCTTGTCATGGGTTCGTTAACTGCAAATGCTGCAAAGGTGGAGTACACCATCGGCGACGGCGGCACCATGTCGTGGAATGGTTCCACCGGTGATGATTGCGGCTGCCCGTCTACCGGTGCCGGATGCAAGATCACGGTCACCGTGGAGCAGACGAAGATAGCCGACAAGGGCTCGTACTGGGAGGTTTCCGGCCAGGCAACGACCGGCCTGTACGACATCACCCAGCCGATCCGCTATCAGCACGGATTCGGTGTGGGAGCCGGGTATACCTTCGCAGCGGGTTATTTCGAGGTGCGCCAGGGCGAATTCCCGGGTGTGCCGCCTGGGCGTTTCTCGCTGGAAGGCGTCGTTACCTCCGAAGGCGGCTGGTTCGTTGCCCGCGTCCGCAAGCAGGGCTGATTCCCGTTCTGACAGGGAGAGATCTCTCCCCGGTCGTAGCCGCAGTGCCGGCCGACCTCAGGTGCTGATATCGCAGGACGATATCGCAAAGGGATATGATGATACAACCAAAACGTACCATTCACATACACGCAAACCACACGAGGAATATCATGAAGATTCTGAAGACGCTTCTGGTTGCAGGCGCTCTCGTTATGAGCTCGCTCGCCGCAAATGCCGCAACCGTGAAGTATATCATCGGCGACGGCGGCACCATGTCGTGGAATAATTCCACCGGCGATAACTGTGGCTGTCCGTTTACCGGTGCCGGCTGCAAGATCGAGATCACCGTCTCGCAGATGCAGATATCCGACAAGGGTTCATACTGGGAGGTGACCGGCCAGGCAACGACCGGCATGTATGACATCACCCGGCCGATCCGCTATCAGCAGGGATTCGGCGTGGGAGCCGGATATACGTTCGCCCCCGGTTTCTTCGAGGTGAAGCAGGGCGAATTTCCGGGCGTGCCGCCTGGGCGTTTCTCGCTTGAGGGTGCCGTCACCTCCGAAGGCGGCTGGTTCGTGACCCAGATCCGCAAGCAGAGCTGATTCCCTTTCCGGGAGCGGACGGTGCCCGGCCCCAGCCTCGGTGCCTGTCCATCTCGGGCGCAGATATCATCGGATGATATCGCAGAGGATATGACGCAACGTACCATTCACATACACACAAACCATACGAGGAATATCATGAAGATTCTGAAGACGCTTCTCGTCGCGGGTGCTCTTGTCATGAGCTCGCTCGCCGCAAATGCCGCAACCGTGAAGTATATCATCGGCGACGGCGGCACCATGTCGTGGAATGGTTCCACGACCGACAATTGCGGCTGTCCGTTTACCGGTTCCGGATGCAAGATCGAGATCACCGTCTCGCAGATGAAGATCAACGACAGGGGATCGTACTGGGAGGTGACCGGCCAGGCAACGACGGGCCTGTATGACATCACCCAGCCGATCCGCTACCAGCACGAATTCGGCGTGGGAGCCGGATATATCTTCGGTGCCGGTTATTTCGAAGTGCGCCAGGGTGAATTCCCGGGTGTGCCGCCTGGGCGTTTCTCGCTGGAGGGTGCCGTCACCTCCGAAGGCGGTTGGTTCATGACCCAGATCCGCAAGCAGAGCTGATATCACAGAGCCGGCATTGCCGCCGGCAACGGAGCCATCGATATATCGGTGCCGGGGCGTTTCTGCTCTGGCGCTGATCTATCCCTGGCAGAAAACCAACATTAGAATTCAGGAGAAGCAATGAAGTGTCTACGATACGCGCTTGTCATTGCCACGATCATCGCCAACGCCGCGATGCTTTCGGCAAAGACTTATGTGATCTACGACGGCGGGTCGCTGAGCTGGAACAATTCCACGGGAGATGCGTGCGATTGCCCCTTCAGCGGTAATAACTGCCGGATCAAGAATTCAGTCCATATAGCCAATGTGGTTGATGGAGGGAGCGTCTGGCACGTCACCGGACGGCTGGAATATCTTCAGGCCGATATTACTCTCGGCGACGGAAAGCTCTATTCACAGGCGCTTGGTATCGCCGGCTATACCTTCCCGACGGGATGGTTCGAAGTCCTCCAGGGTGAGTTCCGTGGCGTGCCCCCCACCAGGATCAATCTGCAGGGTGTGGTCACGCGGCCCGATGGCTCCTTCGAGGCGGCCGTGCAGAAGGCGTCGTAACGCTCTGCCGGAATATCGGATTTCTCCCTGTGCAGCGGCTCGGCCACTGCTGTTCGGTTGCACTGGTGAAATTCATTTCCAGTAGGCATTTTCTGCCGGGAAGTATATGTTCGCTCCGGGATATTTCCTGTCCGGAATTCTCGTACGTCGCGAAGGAGAATTTCCCGTGTCAGCATGGACGATGCTGCCGGCCGGAACCGCACCAGAGATTCCGTGATCCGGCAGCGCACAGGGGGGGCGGTTCGGCCGTTCCCCTCCGATTAATCGCTCCCCATAATCATGTATCATGGAACATGTAGAAAGGTGACTGGCATATGTCCATACTACCATCACACCGGATTGCAATTTTTTCCCTGCTTGCTCTGAGCGTTCTGTTTCTTTCCCCGGACAGTCTGCCGGCACAGCAGGAAGCCGATGCTTCCTTCCACCGGATGTTCACCCGGCTGGCTATCGACAGCGTGGTGCCGGTGTTCAAGGAGGCCGAGCAGCGGGGAAAGGATGGATATATCTTCGCATTCGTGGACGCCAGTTCCTGTTTTACCTGTTCATTCTCGCTGGGCGGGATGGCACGCGAACTTCACGAGGCGGGATTGCAGACGGAGATCATCGCATTTATGTCGGGAAAATCACAGGCATACACCGATATGCAGAAACAGAGGAACGGATGGGGCTTCGAGGTGGTGGCCGATCCTCTCTACATCTATCGCGACCGGTTCGGGGTGAAGGCGCTGCCGTATTTCTATGCCACCGATCATACCGGGCGCATACTGCTGATGGATAAATGCGGCGGCACGCACGTGGAGCAGAAGCAGATAGTCGATGCGCTGGTGGCGGCCAGGGCGCGGCATCAGGCCGCCACGGCGAGCCCGCTCCGCGAGATGCGCCGAACCTCCGTACTCGACTCCGCCGGCAACCCGCTGCTGGTCAGCAAGCGCACCTTCCCGTTGTGGTCGCCGACGAAAACCGTGCTCTTCGATGGCGGAATGAAATTCGTTCATGTGGTCGATACGGCCGGCCGTGTGGTGCGCAGCTGGGATCTGCGGCGGTACGGACTGCTCACCATGTCTCCGCTGGAACCTGTCTGGGCCTACGGCGATAGCGTCATCCTCGGTGCTGATGTGAGCCTGAGCCCGGCCGGGCGGCGTATCATGTATCTGATGAATGTCAATACCGGGGAAGTGCGCGATCTTCGCTATGATGATACGCCGCTTCGCAACGAGTATAATGTGCTCACCAAGCTGGGGTTCGAGCCAACCACCGGACGTGTGATTGCCGGCGTGCGCCCGAGGAAAAATCAGAAGCTTACCGCGTCATCTCCGATGTTCCTGCTGCTCGACAGCAATGCCCATGAGATACGGCGTGTGGGCGCTCCCGACAGCATTTTCCTTCGGTACGCCATGAGCGATGCAATCGGGCTGATCCACCGCGTCGATCGCCAGGGAAATATCTACGAGTGCCAGTCCCCGTCGCCACTGCTCAACATCTACGATCGCGATGGAAATTTCCTCCGGGCGATCTATCCCGACTACGGACCGCAGCGCAATAATTTCCGTGAGGATATGCCTGCTACCGAAAGCCAGACCATGCAATACTGGGTGCATGTCAACGCGGGGGCCTCACATTCGATGGCGATTTTCCCAAGCGCGAACGGCAAGGAAATCGGGCTCGTCTATATGAACACCGAATATCCCCAAGGTGCCGCCGACCCGCTGACCAGCGAGGCACGGTTGCCGATGTATCTGCATCGGATGACAGCCGAAGGGGCCAGGATCGGAGCCGATGATATCCCCCTTCCGTCCAACTCGCGTCCGTTTCTTGTCGAAAATGGCACTGTGGGGTTGAGCGAAATTCGTGACGATCGTGTAAACCTTGTCTGGTACCGCATCGCCGATGGAAGCGTGCCGTAGCCTGGCGAGAGCGGAGAGATGTTGTGCCAGTAGAAAAAATAGCAACAGCAGGGGATGAGATAGGCCGCCATCTTCATCCTCTGCTGCTGGCGTTTGCAGGCAATACATCGCTCTTGAACCCCAGCCGCAACGGACCGTTCCGGCGGAACGCGCCGTTGCCCCTGCTCTCTACCGCAGGCCGGCGGCTACCGGCCGCAACGGGAGGGTGTGCGCACTCCCCGCCGCCCTTGAATGCCTCCACGAGCCTATCCGTAGGTTTCCTTCCATGCGGCCTTTCGTGCGATATAGCGCGGGGTGGCCTCGGCGGTCTTCCAGGCGTTGTAAAAGATCTCCGCGCTCACGGCCTTCTGCTCCTCCCCGGTGCCACGCTCCTTCAAAGCATAGTCCTGATCCTTGTCATACTTTCTGCCCCCCTTGTAGTTGGCATACCGGCGCGCTCGCGTGTATCCCATCTGCAAATACTTCCGGGCCATGTCGGCCCCGACAAAGTCGTTGCCGCGCAGGTACTTGCGGAACATCGCCAGTATTTTCGCGCTGCTTGCTCTGGCGATCTCCGGGGTTTTGAACCGCCAGTGCTGCCCGATCTCACTTTTATAGGGCTCGCATATCAGCACGCCCTGCTCGCCTTTTCCCACACGATATTCCTCGGGATGGGCGCGATAATCAATGTCCGGCTTCCAGGGGTAGCTGGCCTTGTCGAAATCCAGATATGACGGCCTGCGCCCGGCTGCTTGTGTTGTTCTGGGCATAATGGTTCTCGCTGTGTCCATATCGCGTGCCACTTCCGTGCAGGCAGCAAGGCCGGCTCGTCCGCGATGTGCATGCTGTACGCAAGAGGGGGCGGGGCATGCCGGTGTGAACGGCTGTGGGAGTTGCGCGCTATGCCGGGACCGGCCAGGGGAGCCTGCGGGCCGCCGCGCTCCTTTCCAGCGTGTTTCTTCTTGACAGACGTACCGCCATTGTGGTATCATTACCGCCAGTTTCTCGATGCCGCTATCCCGGCGGGTTATCGAGTGGAACCACCAGACCCGAAGTTACACCACCATAGTATTCGTGAGGAGTTCCTCATGGCAGAGCTTTCCCGTAAGGAGTCCGCTCCCAGTGATGATGGCAATAAGAAGCCATCGGTATCGGCTCCGGCTATCACTCTTCCAAAGGGAGGAGGCGCAATCCGTGGTATCGGGGAGAAATTCGCGGCAAATCCCGTTACCGGCACCGGCTCATTGACGGTACCGATCGCCATCAGCCCAGGGCGCTCCGGCTTCGGGCCGGAGCTTTCTCTTGCATACGATTCAGGAGCCGGCAACGGCCCGTTCGGGATCGGGTGGCATCTCGGGCTTCCCTCCATCACCCGCAAAACCGATAAGGGGCTTCCCCGGTATCTGGATGCGGAGGAATCCGATACGTTCATCCTCTCCGATGCGGAGGATCTGGTCCCCGTGCTCGATAGCGATGCGGAGCGTCTTCCCCCGGTCGTCCGTACTGTCGGGGCGATCACCTACAGCATTCAACGGTACCGTCCCAGAATCGAGGGGCTTTTCTCCCGCATCGAGCGGTGGACCGATACCGGTACCGGGGAGACCCACTGGCGCTCCATCAGCCGCGACAACATCACCACGCTGTATGGAAAGGATAATAATTCCAGGATCTTCGATCCGGGCGACCCCGATCCGGCACACCCCGCACGGATCTTCAGCTGGCTGATCTGCGAGCGGTATGATGACAAGGGAAACGCGGTCATCTACCAGTACAAGGAGGAGAATTCCGATGGCGTCGATGAGGCGCAGGCCCATGAGAACAACCGCACCGGCACGAGCCGTTCGGCCAATCGCTATCTGAAGCGCATCGCCTACGGCAACGGCACGCCGCGCCAGCCAGGGGAGGATCTCTCGCTCCGCTCCGACTGGGCCTTCGAAGTGATCTTCGATTACGGCGAGCACCATCCGGACGCTCCGGCGCCGGATGATACGGGGGCGTGGGAGTGCCGGCGTGATCCTTTCTCGGTGCATCGCGCCGGGTTCGAGGTGCGAACCTACCGGCTCTGCCGGCGTGTTCTGATGTTCCATCACTTCGCCGAGCTTGCGATCGATCCGTATCTGGTCCGCTCCACCGACTTCACCTACCTGGAGGAGCCGGCCGCATCGTTCATGGCCGCCGCCACGCAATCGGGATATGTCTGGGACGCAGCCGCAGGGAATTATCTCAAGCGCTCGTTCCCGCCGCTCGAATTCCTGTATACAAGAGCGGAGGTGGATGAAACCGTACGGGAAGTCGATCCGGAAAGTCTCAGAAATCTCCCCTGCGGCCTTGACGAGTCGTCCTATCAATGGGTCGATCTGGATGGCGAGGGGATCTCCGGCATTTTTACCGAGCAGGGGGAGGGGTGGTTCTATAAACGGAATTTCAGTGCCGTCAATTACCGCAATAGCGATGGGGATGTAGCCGCACGGTTCGGTCCTCTGGAGCTTCTCAGAACAAAGCCGGCGGTGACATTGGCCGGGGGAGCCCAGTTCCTGGATCTGGCCGGAGACGGCCAGCTCGACGTGGTGCAGTTCGATGAACCGGTTCCCGGATTCTTCGAGCGGACCTGCGATGCGGACTGGGAGCCGTTCGTCCCCTTCAAATCCCGTCCCAACCTCTCCTGGAGCGACCCGAATCTGAAGTTCGTGGATCTTACCGGCGATGGGCATGCCGACGTGCTCATCACCGAGGATGAGGTGTTTACCTGGTATCCGTCGCTTGCCGAGGAGGGCTTCGGTCCGGCCGAGAAGGTGCGTCAGGCGCTCGATGAGGAGAAGGGGCCGAGGCTCGTGTTCGCCAATGCGGAGCAATCGATCTATCTGGCCGATATGTGCGGCGATGGCCTTACCGATCTGGTACGGGTGCGCAACGGCGAGGTCTGTTACTGGCCCAATCTGGGCTACGGCAGGTTCGGCGCCAGAGTGGTGATGGATAATGCCCCCTGGTTCGATATGCCGGAGCAGTTCAACCAGCGCCGTATCCGGCTGGCCGATATCAATGGTTCCGGCACCAACGACATCATCTACATCGGCGCCGACGGCATCCGCCTCTACTTCAATGAATCGGGGAATATCTGGAGTGCCCCGCGGCGGTTGAAGACATTCCCCCAGACCGATGATCTCTCTTCGGTGACCACGGTTGACCTGCTCGGCAACGGTACTGTCTGTCTTGTCTGGTCGTCGAAGCTGCCCGGCGCTGCGGCGCGTCCGATGCGCTATATCGATCTGATGGGGGGAGAGAAACCGTATCTGCTGGTCGGGATGAACAACAACCTCGGCGCGGAGACGCGTATCTCCTATGCTCCTTCCACGAAGTTCTACCTGGAGGATAAATTTGCGGGGAAACCCTGGATCACCCGGATCTCCTTCCCGGTTCATGTGGTGGAACGTGTCGAGACGCGGGATCGCATCAGCGGCAACCGCTTCGTCACGCGGTATGCCTATCATCATGGATATTTCGACGGCGAGGATCGCGAGTTCCGGGGATTCGGGATGGTGGAGCAATGGGATACCGAGGAATTCGCTGCGCTGGATGCCGCAGGGGAGTTCCCATCAGGATCGAACGTCGATCAGTCGTCTCATGTGCCCCCTGTTCTCACCCGCACCTGGTATCATACCGGTGCCTATATCGGCCGCGACCGCATCTCCAACTTCTTCGCCGGGCTTCTGAACGGTGCCGACGCCGGAGAGTATTACCGGGAGCCGGGATTGAGTGATGCGCAGGCACGTGATCTGCTCCTGCCGGACACGGTTCTTCCGCTCGGGCTGACCCTTGATGAGGAGCGGGAAGCCTGCCGCGCGCTCAAGGGCTCCATGCTCCGCCAGGAGGTCTATGCCCTGGATGGGAGCGCCAGGCAGAGCCACCCGTACACGGTCAGCGAACAGAACTTCATCATCCGGCGTGTGCAGCCGAAGGGGGAGAACCGTCATGCGGTCTTCTTCACGCATTCCGGAGAATCGCTCAGCTACAACTATGAGCGCAATCCGGCCGATCCTCGCATCAGCCATGAACTCACTCTGGAGCTCGATGATTTCGGTACCGTCCTGAAGTCCGCCTCCATCGGCTACGGACGCCGCCAGCCCGATGCCGGCCTTCCCATGCAATCCGACCGGGACCGGCAGGCCGCCACGCTTGTCATCTATGCCGAGAACGAAACCACCAACGCGATCGATCAGGACGATGCGTATCGCGTGCCGCTTGCCAGCAGCAGCCGTACCTACGAACTGACCGGCTACGTTCCCTCCGGCGCGGCAGGGCGGTTCCAACGCTCCGATCTCGTAGTGCCCGGCCCTGGCGGTGCTCTCGATCCTATCTTCGACGGCGAGATCGGTTATGAGATGGCCCCCGGCGGCGGGAGGGAGCGGCGTATGATAGAGTGCGTTCGCACCCTCTACAGGCCCGATGATCTCGGAACCGCGCAGAATGATCCGCTGGCGCTTCTCCCGCTGGGAACAGTGGAATCGATGGCGCTGCCGGGGAATACCTGCACGCTGGCGTTCACGCCGGGGTTGCTCGCGGAGGTCTTTCAGCGTCCGCGTCCGGCTCTGCCGCCGGAGAATCTCATCCCCGTTCCCGCCGCAGTCCTTCCGGCCGATGTGCCGGCGGGAGCGACCGCCGATCGTGGCGGGTACCTGGATCTGGACGGTGACGGACACTGGTGGATTCCCTCGAATCGCCTCTTCTATTCCCCCGCCATCGGCCACACAGCGGCACAGGAACTGGCCTATGCCGCGCAGCATTTCTTTCTCCCCGGACGCTATCGCGATCCGTTCGGCGCCGTCACGGCTGTTCGCTACGAGCCTTATGATCTGCTGGTGGAGGAAATCCGCGACCCGCTCGGCAACCGTACCACTGCCGGTGAGCGGAACATCGATCCGGACCAGCCGCTTGTACTGCGTGGCAACGACTACAGAGTGCTGCAACCGGCTCTGGTGATGGACCCGAATCGCAATCGCTCGGCCGCCGCGTTCGATGCTCTCGGCATGGTGGCCGGTACCGCGGTGATGGGCAAGCCGGAGGATACCCCGGTTCCCGGCGACCGGCTGGCAGGCACATTCCGCCCGAACCTGACCCAGACGGAGATAGACCAGTTCCTTGCCGATCCGAAAGGGACCGCCCCCGCACTGCTGGGCGATGCCACCACCCGTATCGTCTACGATCTTATGCAGTACTGGCGCGAGCCCGACCCGGAGCGGAAGTCCCCCGCGTTCGCCGCCACGCTTGCCCGCCACACCCATGCAAGCGATCCGGTGCCGCCGGGAGGCGTGGGGATTCAGATCACCTTCTCCTATTCCGACGGCTTCGGCCGGGAGATCCAGAAGAAGATCGGGGCGGAGCCGGGGCCGGTTCCGGAACGGGACCCGCAGGGGGACATCATCCTGGACACCGATGGCCGGCCCGAGATGACCGCCTACGATGCTGACCCGCGCTGGGTGGGAAAGGGGTGGACGGTCTTCAACAACAAGGGGAAGGCGGTTCGCAGCTACGAGCCCTTTTTCACCGATACCCATCGCTTCGAGTTCGACGTTCGCATCGGCGTCAGCCCGGTCATCTTCTATGATCCCGTCGGGCGGGTTGCGGGCACCCTCCATCCCAATCATACCTGGGAGAAGGTGGTGTTCGATGGATGGCGGCAGCAGACCTGGGATACCAACGACACCGTTCTGGTAGCCGATCCCTCGGCCGATCCCGATGTGGGGGATTTCTTCGGCCGCCTCTCGGCTGCCAGCTATCTCCCCACATGGTATGCACGGCGCCAGGGGGGAGATCTGGGAGCGGAGGAACAGACCGCGGCCCGGAAGGCCGCCGTGCACGCCGCCACGCCCGTCACATCCCATCTCGATTCGCTCGGGAGGACCTTCCTCACCATATCGCACAACAGGTTCAAGCGGAGCGATTCTCCTCCGGCCGATCCTCCGATCGAGGAGTTCTACCCTACACGCGTGTTGTTCGATATCGAGGGGAACGAGCGCGAGGTGATCGATGCCGGGGATCGCATCGTCATGCGCTACCACTATAGCATGGCGGGACCCGAGAAGGAGGAGAACGACGAGGAGAGGAACCAGCGCGCGCCGGCCAACCGTATCCGCCAGACCAGCATGGAGGCGGGGGAGCGGTGGATGCTGAAGGATGTAACCGGCAAGCCGGTGTACGTCTGGGATAGCAGGGGGCATCGGTTCCGCACGGCGTATGATGCGCTGCGGCGGCCGCTGGAGATTCATCTGCGCCAGGGCTCCGGATCGGAACTGCTGGTGGAACTGACGATCTACGGCGAAACCCGGCCCGGCCCTGAAGCCGCCAATCTGCGCGGCAAGGTGTTTCAGGTCTGCGATCAGGCCGGCATCGTCACCAGCGAGGAGTACGACTTCAAAGGCAATCTGCTGAAGAGCGTGCGCCAGCTTGCACGGGAGTACAAGGTGGCGCTCGACTGGGCTGCTACCGTGCCGCTGGAAACACCCCTTTATACCAGCCGCACCAGCTACGATGCGCTCAACCGTCCGGTAACCCTTGCCACGCCCGACAACAGCATCATCCGTCCGGCGTACAACGAAGCCAGCCTGCTGGAAAAGGTGGAGGTCAACCTCCGTGGTGCCAGCGCCTCCACCACCTTCGTGGCCGATATCGACTACGATGCGAAGGGGCGGCGCACGCTGATCGAGTATGGCAACGGGGTGCAGACCGGGTACAGCTACGATCGCGATACGTTCAGGATGATCCGCCTTACCTCGGTGCGGCCCGCATCCTTCCCGGCCAGCGAGCGTGTGGTGCAGGATCTGGCGTACACCTATGATCCCTCCGGCAACATCATGCATATCAGGGATGATGCCGATATCCAGAACGTGGTCTTCTTCCGCAACCAGCGGGTGGAGCCGAGCGCGTCCTACACGTACGATGCGGTCTACAGGCTGATAGAAGCCACAGGGCGCGAGCATCTGGGGCAGGCTCCCGGTGGCGGCCTGGCATCTCCTGCGCAGCCGGGCGACACCGATCTGCCCCGTACCGGCCTGCTTCATGCCGGCGATGGCAATGCCATGGCGAATTACACGGAGCGGTACGATTACGACGCGGTGGGAAATATCCTCGCGATGATCCATCGCGTGCAGAGCGGCAGCTGGACACGATATTATTCCTATGCCGAGCCCAGTCTGATAGAGCCATCCAGGACGAACAACCGGCTGAGCCGCACGAGCCTTCCGGGGGATGATCCCGCCGGTCCGTACAGCGCCGTCTACACCCACGACGAGCACGGCAACATAACCCGGATGCCGCATCTGCCGCTGATGGTCTGGGATCACCACGACAGGCTTCACGCCACCTCGCGGCAGGCCAGCGCCGGCGGCAATACGCCGGAAACCACCTACTATGTCTACGATACATCGGGAGAGCGTGTACGGAAGGTGACCGAAAACCAGGCCCCGGCGAATGTGACGCCGACACGGAAGTCCGAGCGGATATATCTCGGCACGTTCGAGATCTACCACGAGTATACCGGCGGCGGCATCACGCTGGAGCGCGAGACGCTGCATGTGATGGACGACAAGAAGCGGATCGCGCTGGTGGAAACCCGCACGCTGGGGAGCGATCTGGCCCCTGTACAGCTGATCCGCTATCAGTTCGGCAATCATCTCGGATCGGCGAGTCTGGAGCTGGATGATGCGGGAGGGATACTATCGTACGAGGAATATTTTCCCTACGGCAGCACATCCTATCAGGCCGTGCGCAGCCAGACCGATACATCGAAGCGCTACCGATATACCGGCAAGGAGCGGGATGAAGAGAGCGGATTGTACTACCACAGCGCACGCTATTACGTGGCGTGGCTGGGACGGTGGCTGAATTGCGATCCCGCCGGATTGATGGATGGAAACAACCTCTTCGTCTACGCCAGGGATAATCCCGTCAGGCATACCGATCCCACGGGGAAGGGGTCGGAGCCCGGAGATCCGTCCATTAATGCCGGTCTCAGAATAAGCGGCCTGCTGAGCGGGCTTACCAACAGCGTCAGCGTTACCGGCAGCGTCTTTGCGGCAATCCCCGGCAAGTATGTCAGCGCCGAGTTCGGCGTCAATGTCACCATGACCGGCTTCTCGAAAATGTATAACAATACAACCGGCAGCGGCGAATTCTTCAACTTCCAAGCCTATGGGATGATCGGTCATGGAGATAACAGTAATCTGCTGGGATCGAATTCAACAGGCGGCGGCATGTCCTTCTTCAACCCGGATGGAGGAGACTGGTTCGCCGGGGTGGGATATGCGCTGAACTACAACAAGTTCACCGGGGGCATGAAGGAACTCTCGAACCGGACCGGCGGTATCCTGCTGCGCGGCGATGTAGGAGGGGTCAATATCGGCTTCAACATGTTCAATGATTTTGGCGATCCCCCGCACTGGGGCGGGGGGACCGATTACGGAATCACCGGAACCGGATCGCTGGGAGTAAAAATGGGGAGAGGGCGCAACGAGACGTTCGGCCTTGAACTGTTCTTCGTCGATATCACCGGCATTCCGGACAAGGCGAATAGATCAGGACCGGAAAGTCCCAGATTCAACCCGAATAATCCGGAAGGGGTATATAAAACCATCGGGCTGAACAAGGATCTGAACTTCGGAATACTGGGGCTTCGAGCCACCTACAGCAGCCCGCAATTCGGAGGCAGCTTCAGCATCTTCAGATATGGAGGGAAGCAGGGGGCGTTGTTCCAGGACCCCATCCATAACGGGCTTCGCATACTGGGGAAGAACAGGCTTTCGTACACGGCTCTGTTCCCGTACAATATGAACGACAGCAAGACGGGCGTGGAGGTGTCAGGATGGTTGCAGAAGTGATCTCTGTAGCCGGCCCGATCTACCGCAGGCCCACGTTATAGTGAGCCGGGAGTGGTGTAGCAAGAGGCGCAAGTACCTGGGCATATGTTTCCTGGCGTTATGGCGCAAAGCGCCCCTGTCAGGCCAGCTGGCCGATCAGAAATGTCAGGAAACTTCTGCCTGGGCACGTAGGAGTGCAGGAACCTCCCACCTGGCGAGACGGTGTCCATGAGCTGGTCGTCCATGGGGGAATCGCTCCTTGCCGGCCCAGGCACATACACGCTGGTGCTCCGCCTTGATGACGTGCAGGTGGCTCCTATCGAGATTCAGGTGCTGGCTGAGTAGCACCGCGTATGGCAGGGGGCTGGAAACCCGTGAAATAGCACACAAGCCCGGATGGTGGTCCGGGCTTGTGCGCGTTGCGGATAATGTGGCTCAATGCCTCCGTGAGCACTGCTCTGTGCGGCGCCTCCCGGGGGGAATCAGCACCTGGATATCTTGACGACGATGCATCCGGCCGCATCGAATCCGGTGCTGGCATGCAGGCAGCAGCCATTCACGTTGAAGCTGCTGTTGTGTCCCGGCGGGATGTAGTTGATGCCGTCGAGCGAGATACCGAGCACCGTACAGGCCGATGGGCAAGGAGGAAGGGGAAGAGAGCTGAGCGGGGTGTTATAGGTACCGTTGCCGGTATAGCTCGCGCTTGTGATGACCAGCGGAGAGCAGTTCCAGATCATCGACACGGAAATCGGAGTCTGGCTGCAGGTGCCGCTCAGACCATGGACGATGACGGTGTAGCTACAACAGTTGGGACTCTGTTGCGCGCTCGTTCTGTTCGTGGCCGCGATGAATATCATCATCATAGCCGCCAGCAGAAGCGACGGCATCGGGCGATAGTGATTTCTTCTCATGATGGTTGTGCAGTAAACGCTGAGTGGCGGGAGCATGAGGCTCCATGGGTGAAAGAAAAGCGGTCAGGAGAGACGGCCCTGTGCTGCCGTCCCCCCTGAATTGCGGCATCAGATCAGCACGGGAAGATCTTGATGACGGCACATCCGTTCACGTCGAATCCGGAGGCGACCATATAGCAGCAGTTGCCCACATGGAAGCTCTTGTCCACACCCACCGGGATGAAGTTGATGCCGTCGAGCGAGAGCCCGATCAGTTTGCAGGCCGGAGGGCAGGGGGAGAGCGGCGAATTGCCGATCGGCTCGATGTGCGTTCCGTTGCCGGTATAATTCGTGGTGGTGGTGACCACCGGAGGGCAGTCCCACCGGAGCGTCAGGGGGATCGGCTGCACGCTGCATGCACCGGTCAGCCCCTGGAGGATAACCGTGTAGGTGCAGCAGTTCGGATTCTGCTGTGCGCTGGCGCTGTTGGTTGCCAGCAGCAGCATCATGCCGGCCAGTAATGCCAGCAGGGGGAGGGTGAAGTTCCTTTTCATGGGTTGAATCGTTTAGATATGTGAGTGGATTGGAGCCTGTGGCTCCGGGAGTGATATGGTATGGTGATGGAGTCCGGGGAGATGATATACTCAATTATATCCTCCGTCCCGGTCCTCATTGGATCGGAATGAACTTTTTTTCGGTCATCTGATCTTCTCCGGAATAGGCGATTGAATATGCGGGGATGGTCTATGGCGGTGCGATGAGTCTTCCCGGCGGGTGCTTCGCCTGCCGTACTGTTGCTCCGGGGCGTGGCCGGGCATTCCCGGCCGGATGGCCGGGTGCGGATCGTGCAGGGAGATGGGGGGAGCATACGCATGATGCTTCTCTCTGGCGAAGTGCAGGCAAAAATGATATCGGAACGTCGTGTTGCACGCGGACCGGAATGCGGCGTACCGGACATGAGCCGGTGACGGTATCAGGAAAGAGGAAGGAGGGGGGCGAAACTGGACTGGAATTTTTTTAGAACATCATGCCGTCCCGTGCGGAGAGTCGCCGGGACGGGCCAATCTATGCTGACAGCAAGAAGAAATCTCGGAAGCGGCCGCCCGCTCTGGTCCGCCTCCCGTCCTGCGATCGCTGCCGGTGATGCCGCTGGAAAAGGATGCGCACGTCGTAGGGGGCTGGTGGCCCGTTGTCAGTAGTTCGTGGCTGCTGGTTCGAGCGGAGTTTACCTGAGTGTGGTGTATGCGTGACGTTGTCGCGGAGTTTGATCCGCGACCCCTGATGCGGTTGTTCGCACGGGGCCGAACTACGTGCGAACAGCCGCAGTACATCCAACTGCAATTTGCTCCGGAATGTCATCCTGAGCCATAGGCGAAGACCCGCAGGGCTGCGCAGCGCATCTCGCACTACCAGCTTGTCCGGCGAGATCGTTCACTCGCTGTGCTCGTTCAGGATGACACAAGAGACCATTCAACATCAACGTAACAGCGTACTATTGGTTCGGCACCTGTATCGTTGGGCTGCCGGCTGCAAGAGCCTTTGCCAGATGGGGTGCGGTCATGCTGGTGCTGCTGGCTGCGACGTCCGCCGGGCGCCCCGCCGCCACGATCGTTCCGCCGCGATCGCCCGCGCCGGGCCCCATGTCTATCACCCAGTCGCACTGCGCAACGGTGCGCATGTCATGTTCAACCACGATCACGGTATTGCCCGCATCAACCAGCCGGTTCAACTGCGCCAGCAGACGATCGATGTCACGGGGATGCAGGCCCGTGGTGGGCTCATCCATCACATACAAGGTTGCGCCGCGCTGGGCGCGCTGCAATTCCGTCGCAAGCTTGATGCGCTGCGCCTCCCCGCCGGAGAGCTCGGTCGCGGGCTGGCCCAGTTTCAGGTACCCCAGGCCGATGTCGCGCAGCACCTCCAGAGAGCGCAGGACGGGCGTTTCGTCGGCGAACAGGATGCAGGCATCGGCCACGGTCATGCCGAGAATGTCGGCGATCGTCTTGCCGCGCCATGTAACCTCCAGCGTCTTCTGGTTATAGCGCGCGCCATGGCAGCCCGGGCAGGGGGCATAGACGCTGGGCATGAACAGAAGCTCCACGCTCACGGAGCCTTCGCCCTCGCAGACGGGGCAGCGGCCCATCGCGACGTTGAAGGAGAAACGGCCGGCGTCGAAACGGCGCTTGCGCGCTTCCGATGTCGCGGCGAACAGTTTGCGCACATGGTCGAACAGGCCGGTATAGGTGGCGAGGTTGGAGCGGGGCGTGCGGCCGATCGGTTTCTGGTCAACCTCCACTACACGTTTTATCGCACCGGGCTCTCCGTCCAGAGATCCCGTCGTCTTCTGCAAAGGGGCATCTTCCAGCGCCAGCTCTTCATCGGTTTCGTCATGGTCCATCTGAAGGTGAGCCCGTACAAGCTCCAGCAGCGCCTGGCTCACCAGGCTCGATTTGCCGGAGCCGGACACCCCCGTGACCGCCGTGAAGCAGCCCAGGGGAAAGGCGGCATCCACGCCCGCGAGGTTGTTGCGCGTGACCTTGTGCAGCCGCAGCCATCCCTGCGGTGTGCGGTTGCTGGAGGAGGGGGGAGGGATCTCCTGAAACAGATACTGGCGTGTGCGGGAATCCCTGACATCGGCCAGACCCGCCGGCGGGCCGCTGTATAAAATCCGTCCCCCCTCGCTGCCGGCCTCGGGTCCCACGTCGACGAGCCAGTCGGCGCGGCGCATCATCTCCACATCATGCTCCACGACAAAAAGGGAATTGCCGGATTTCTTGAGCCGGTGCAGGGCGTCGAACAGGGCCTGGCCGTCGGCGGGATGCAGCCCCGCCGTCGGCTCATCCAGCACATAGATAACGCCGAACAGATGCGATGCAAGCTGGGTTGCAAGGCGCAGGCGTTGCAGCTCGCCGGGAGAGCAGGTGGGGGTGCTGCGGTCGAGCGACAGATAACCGAGGCCGAGTTCGATGAGGGCATTCAGCCGGCCCAGCAGTTCCGTGCAAAGGCGCTGTGCGGCGAGGCGTTTCTCCACGGAAAGATTCTCGGTACGGCGTACATCCGGCGCCCCCTCATGCGCGGCGCCCCCCGCCCGCACTCGTTTCTCGGTAGCGGCCTGTGCGGCCTTCCGGCTCACGGTGCCTCCGCGGTCCACGCTCTCCGGGTCAAGCGTTCCCTCGGCTGCCGGACGGACAAGCTCGGCCAGCTGCACCAGCGACAGGTGCGACATCGCGGCGATATCATGGCCGGCGAAGGTGACCGCAAGCGCCTCGCGCTTGAGGCGTTTGCCGTGGCATAGGGGGCAGGTGTCGGCCAGCATGAACTGTAGCACGCGCTTTCGCATCTGCGCGCTCGCGGTATTGGCGAGCGTATATTCAAGATTGCGCTTTGCGCTGCTGAAGGTGCCCTGATAATTCGGCTCCAGCTTGCGGCGCAGTGCCTGCTGCGTTTCCTCCGGGGTAAGACCCGGATAGACGGGCACCACCGGCTGTTCATCGGTGAAGAGAATCCAGTGCCGGTCCTTCTTCGGCAGATCCTTCCACGGCGTGTCCACATCATAGCCCAGCGACACCAGGATATCGCGCAGGTTCTGGCCTCCCCAGGCCGTGGGCCAGGCCGCGATGGCGCGTTCGCGAATGGTAAGAGAGGGGTCCGGCACCATGGACTCTTCGGTCATCGTGTAGATGCGCCCCATGCCATGGCACTGCGGGCAGGCGCCCTGCGGGGTATTCGGCGAGAAATCCTCGGCGTAGAGCATCGGCTGGCGCGGGGGGTAGACTCCCGCGCGGGAATACAGCATGCGGATCAGGCTGGAAATAGCCGTCAGGCTCCCCACGGTAGAGCGCGCGCCGGGGGTGCCGCGCTGCTGCTGAAGCGCCACCGCCGGGGGGAGCCCTTCGATGGAATCCACATCCGGCACGCCCACCTGATCGATGAGCCGGCGGGCATACGGCGAGACCGATTCAAAGTACCGCCGCTGTGCCTCGGCATAGAGCGTTCCAAACGCCAGCGACGATTTTCCGGATCCCGATACACCCGTGAACACCACCAGCTGATTGCGCGGTATCCTGACATCGATATCCTTCAGGTTATGCTCGCGGGCGCCGCGAACATCCACATAACCGGATTCAAGCAGAGAGAGCGCATCAGTAGAACTGCCGTGCTTTTCCAATCGTTTTCCTTGCGTATAGTGCACAATACTATCTACCACCGGTACCGGTGCCCCTCCGGAACTGCCACTTGGAGCGGATTTCACTATGGTTAATCTATTGTGGCCCCCGGAGCCAACACCTATAGGTGTTGCCTATCTGTAGAAAAGGCGCCCGAATTTTCTCCGGAAGCTCCGTAGGAGCGGCCCATTCCTCCTGGTCTGAAAAGGCTCAACTCAATTGAAATCCGCTCTAGCGTACTGTTGTCGCGATTAGTCCCGTACTAAACGGTCCGTCCTTCCGCGATATCCACGGCTTCACACTTACGTGATTTCCGCACGGTACGTTTGCCATTCCTCTTTGAGCAGTTCCCAGACTTCATGCTCCGTATAGGCCGGATCGACAAATTTGGCGGGCGCCGTATACAGCCGCCGTGCTCCCGTCTTTTCCTTTACCCGCCGCGAACGCCGGTTGCCGACGGCATTGGCAAAGACCAGCCTCTCGAAGCCCAGCTGGCCGAACGCATAATCCATGATGGGGGTTACGGCCTCGGTCATATAGCCGTTGCCCCAAAAATCGCGCCCCAACCAGAATCCTCTGTTCTCGGGGCTCCCTTCGCGCCACAGATCGACGCAGCCGATCAGCTCGCCGGGATTCTCTTTAAGAAAAATTCCCCACACCCATTTGTCTATTCCCTGTCTCGGCAGGATCTGTGTCCTGATAAAATATTCCGCGCCGTTTTCGGGATAGGGCCAGGGCACCCGGTCGGAAAGCTGGCTGATGACCTCATAATTCACGAAATGCTTCTGATAGGCCGGCGCATCCTCCAGCGTCACGCCACGGAGGAGCAGGCGCCTGGTTTCGAAGATGGGGAGTTCTTTCATGCGATGTCTTCGGTTGCAGATAAAAGATTCTATGATGTACCGATATAATCATCTGAAAATAGATAACGGCCCTGATTTCATCCGGACCATTATCGCTGTATCGCTGGTATGGCAGAAGGCGCCGGCCCGGAGCGCCCCTCAGGGCCATTGCCCCGAAGCCGGTTTTTGTATGCCTTGACACGTATATACTCTATCAGGTATATTAGCCGCATGCAATCCGTGTTCGAAATCATTGCGGAGCCGAACCGCCGCGCGATACTGAGCCTTCTGGCCGCCTCACCGCAGTCGGTGGGGGATATCGAGCGCCGACTTCATATGACGCAGCCGGCCGTCTCGAAGCACCTGCGGGTGCTGCGCGATGCCGGTTTCGTGGAGTTCAAGGTGGACGCACAGCGGCGGCTCTACCGGCTGAAACCGGAACCGCTTCAGGAGGTGGAGGACTGGCTGGCCCCGTTCCGCCAGTTCTGGTCGGCTCATGTGGATGCCCTTGAACGCCACCTGGACCGCATGGAGGCAGCGGACACCAATAACAACCAGGACAAGCCGGCGCGCGCCAAACGCGAGCCTGACAAAAAGGGAAGGAAATGAAAATCAAATTGACCAGCGTATACGTGGACGACCAGGAAAAGGCGCTCCGTTTCTACACGGAGGTACTGGGATTCTCCAAGAAGGCGGATTTCAGCCAGGGCTCCTATCGCTGGCTGACCGTGGCCTCGCCGGAGGAGCCGGAGGGAACCGAGCTGCAGCTCGCGCTGAACGACAACCCTGCGGCCAGGGCATACCAGCAGGCGCTGTTCCAGCAGGGGCAGCCCGCGGCCATGTTCTATGCCGACAACCTCAAGGATGACTACGAGCGGATCAGGCTCGCCGGTGCCGCATTCACCATGCCGCTCACCGAGGTCACCGGCGCCACCATTGCGATGCTGGACGACACCTGCGGCAACCTTGTTCAGCTCACCCAGCTGGCAGCCTGGTAACGGGGCGGTCCGGCGGAAACCCGCATCACTTCACAAGAAAAACAGGGGGAAACAGCATGAGCGATCGCGAGCAGTATGCGCCCGGCCCGGCCAGTGGGGCGCAGGTACGAAAGGAGGGAGATGAGTGGACGCTCGTTCTCGTGAGGGAACTGCGCCACCCCCCGGAAAAAGTCTGGCAGGCGCTTACCGATCCGGCGCATCTGCGCGAGTGGGCGCCGTTTGAGGCGGACGGGAACCTGGGGAAGACTGGCGCCACCGCGCAGCTCACCACGGTGGGAGCCCCCACGCCGCCGGTCTCCGAGACGACCGTGACGCGGGCGGATGCTCCCAGAATGCTCCAGTACAACTGGGGCGGCAACGATATCCGGTGGGAACTGGAAGCCGTTGGCGGCGGCACGCGCCTGACGTTGTGGCACAGCATCGATCGCCGCTTCATTTCCCTGGGGGCCGCCGGGTGGCACATCTGTTTCGATGTTCTGGATCGCCTTCTCGGCGGAACTCCCATCGGCCGCATCGTTGGCGGCGAGGCCATGAAGTTCGGCTGGGGGCGGCTGAACGCCCAGTACGCCGAGCAATTCGGCAGTGCAGGTTCCGCCGTGCCGCCGGCCGCCGCCGGCACCTGATGAATCAAGGGTGATAACAACACTAACGGCCTGCCGAACCGCGCGGGCCGCCCGTGCCGTATCAGGGCCGGGCACGATCCGGCGGATCTGTCCGGTCGCCATCAAACCATCAAATCGTAGAGGAAACGGTGTCTCAGGAATACATCGAGATCCGCGGTGCGCGCGAGAACAATCTCAGGAACGTCTCGCTCCGCATCCCGAAACGGAAGATCACGATCTTCACCGGCGTATCGGGCTCGGGAAAATCGTCCATCGTCTTCGACACGGTGGCCGCCGAGGCACAGCGCCAGATGAACGAGAACTTCAGCATGTTCATCCGCACCTTTCTGCCACGCTATTCCCAGCCGGACGCAGATGCCATCGAAAACCTGAGCATGCCGATCGTGGTGGACCAGAAGCGGCTCGGAGGCGGGTCGCATTCCACGATGGGCACCGTCACCGATATTTATTCGGTGCTGCGCCGGCTGTACTCGCACATCGGCCAGCCGTACGTGGGGCACTCCAACGTCTTCTCGTTCAACGACCCAAAGGGCATGTGCCCGGATTGCAATGGCCTGGGGCATAAGATGGGGGTGGATCTGGACCTGTTCCTGGATACTTCCAAAAGCCTGAACCAGGGGGCGATCCTGTTCAATGAATATGCCGTGGACAACTGGGGCTGGAACCTTATCAGCCAGTCGGGTCTCTTCGATATGGACAAGGAACTGTCGACGTTCAGCCCGGAGGAGATGGACCGGCTGTTGTACGGCAAGCCGTATAAAGTGAAGACCAAGATTGCCGGAAAGGATATGAACCTGACCTGCGAGGGGATTATCAGCAAGTTCACCTCCAAGTACATCACGCGCGATCTGAAGACCCTGTCCGAGCGCACGCAGAAGGCCGTGGCGCCCTACATCACCATGGCCCCCTGCACGCTCTGCCGGGGTGCCCGCCTGAGCCAGGAGGTGCTGCAATGCAGGATCAACGGGTATAATATCGCGGAGCTGGCCGCGATGGAGGTGGGGCAGCTGATCGGGGTCATCAAGGGGATCGACCACCCCACCGCGGCCCCGCTGCTGAAGACCTTGATCCGGAGGCTGCACTATCTCGTCGATATCGGTCTGGAATATCTGGCATTGAACCGCGAAACCGATACGCTCTCCGGCGGCGAATCCCAGCGCGTGAAGATCGTCAAGCACCTGAGCAGCAGTCTGGTGGATGTGATGTACGTGTTCGACGAGCCCAGCGTGGGATTGCATCCGCGCGATGTGCACCGGTTGAACGAACTTCTCCAGCAGCTGCGCGACCGGGGCAATACGGTCCTCGTTGTGGAGCATGATCCCGATGTCATCAAAGTGGCCGATCACATCGTGGATGTGGGACCGCATGCCGGAAGCCAGGGGGGACGGGTGGTATACGAGGGGACGTTCGGGAACCTGCTGGAGGCGGACACGCTTACCGGCCGCTACATGGGGCGCTCTTCTTCCATCAAAAGCGGTTTCCGCTCCGCCACCGGAACGCTCCCCATCAGAAATGCAAAAGCCAACAACCTGCGGAACGTGAGCGTGGATATCCCCGTGGGGGTGCTCACCGTGGTCACCGGCGTGGCAGGTTCGGGAAAGAGCTCCCTGATCCATCATGCATTTCTGCGCCAGCACCCCGACGCGATCGTGATCGACCAGTCGGCGGTGGGGGTGTCGAGCCGTTCCAACCCCGGAACCTACACCGGCATCATGGACGATGTGCGCAAGGCCTTCGCAAAAGCCAATAACGTGAGCCCGTCGCTGTTCAGCTTCAACTCGGAGGGAGCCTGCGAGAACTGCCAGGGGCTGGGGGTGATCTATACGGAAGTCCCCGCGATGGGAGAGGTGAAATCTCCCTGCGAGATCTGCGAAGGGAAACGGTTCAAGGACGAGGTGCTGGTCTACAAGCTCAACGGCAAATCGATCAACGATGTGCTGGAGATGACCGTGAAGCAGGCGCTCGATTATTTCCGGATCGAGAAGATCACCAGCAAGCTGCAGGCGATGAGCGATGTGGGGCTGGACTATCTCACCCTGGGGCAGCCACTGAGCACGCTCTCCGGCGGGGAGTGCCAGCGCATCAAGCTGTCGAGCGAGCTGCATCAGAAAGAGAGCATCTATGTGCTGGATGAGCCCACCACCGGCCTGCATATGTCCGATATCGACCGGCTGCTGGAGATCATGAACGCTCTTGTGGATGCCGGCAACACGGTCATCGTGATAGAGCACAACGTGAGCGTCATCAAAAACGCCGACTGGATCATCGACATGGGCCCGGAAGGGGGGACCAAGGGGGGGCTGGTGGTGTTCGAGGGGACGCCGGAGCAGATGCTGGCGGCAACGAATTCGCTGACAAGCGAGTACCTGCATCCGGGAAGGTCCGTGTAGGCGGCATCGGTGTGGAATGAAATGGCTTATCGCAACACTGCATCCGGAGAACAGTTCTGACTCTTGTGCTCGGTACGCGCCGCGATTGACTGTAATCGCGGCGCTTTTTTTATGTTCGCCCTCTTCAGACCCGATGCCCGGCATCAGGCAATACCGGCTTTCCGATCCATCTATCAGCCCGCTATGATCGTTCTGTTCGAAGATTCTCTCGCCCCGAATTTCTCTCCCGTCGCCGATACGCGGCATATCGCCGATCTGCTCTGCGGGACGATGACGCTGCGGGAGCGGGCGCTGGATGCGCTCGGCCGGCAGGAGGTGACCCTGCATGGGCGCGGCCATATACGCCGGTATCACGGCGATTCCGGGGAGCGCACGGGCAGGCCGGCCGAGAGCGCGCTCTTCATCAACGCGCGCCTGCCGCTCTCCGGCGAGCTGGCCGCACGGTTTCCCTCCGGCGAGGAATGGCTGCTGGTGCGGGGAGAGGTGGTGCTGGCCGCGCGCCTGCGCCAGAGCACCATCGCGCGGCTGGACTGGGATGCCGATGCGCTCGATTTCGGTATGCTGGGGGATCTGCACCAGGCCGAGATGGAGGATGCGCGCCCCTACGAGTACCTGTGGGATCTGATCTACGACAACGGCGAGCGCATCGCCGCGGATTTCCGGGAGCTCCCCGGCGGGCATCATGGGGTGGTGATGGAGGGGGCACATCTGGTGAACCCCGGCGCCATCACCATCGGCGAGGGCTCGGTGGTGAAGCCCGGAGCGGTACTCGATGCAAGCGGCGGGGCGGTGGTGATCGGGCGCGATGCGGAGGTGATGGCGAACGCCGTGGTGCAGGGGCCATGTTATATCGGCGACCACTCGCTGATAAAGATCGGCGCGAAGATCTACGGCCAGACCTCCATAGGCCCCTGGTGCAAGGTGGGGGGAGAGGTGGAGAACTCCATCATCCTGGGCTACTCCAACAAGCAGCACGACGGGTTCCTGGGGCACAGCTATCTGGGGCGCTGGGTGAACCTTGGTGCCGACACCAATACCTCCGATCTCAAGAACAACTACGGGACGATCAGGATAACGCAGCGGGGGAGGGAGATCGACACCGGACGGATGTTTCTTGGCTCGCTAATTGGTGACCATGCCAAGACCGGTATCAACACCATGCTCAACACCGGCACCACGATCGGCGTGGGGGCCAACGTGTTCGGCGGCGGATTTCCCGCCAAAACCATCCCGGCGTTCGCCTGGGGGGGATTCGGCGGGGAGGAGCGCTACCGCATCGGCGATGCCGTGGAGGTGGCCGCCAGGGTGATGGCCCGCCGGCGCATCGAGTTCACCGGGGCTGATGATACGTTGTTACGATATCTGTACGGCCTTCCTGGATAACTTTAGGCGATATTGCCTTTTCCCTATAGAGACCGGATCGTCCCTTTCAATCAATTCAAGCGTCATGGCAAACAAGTACCCGGTATTGCTTCGTAGCGCCGCTGTTCTGGTTCTGGCGGCCATGCTCGGCGGATGTCCCTCTTCCAGCCAGCGTACTACCATCGACGGCTATTCCCACGACATGCTGGTGCGCAAGCGCATCATGGTGGTGGCGCCGGAGGCTGCCGACGTTACCCTGAGCAACGCCGGGGCCTTCGCCACCTCCCGTGGCACCGTGGCCGAAGGGGCGCAGGAGCAGATCCGTGTGGATATGCGCACCAGGATGCTTCCGGCGATCGCCGCGCGGCTCGACTCCAATACCGTGCTCCTGTACAGCGAGCAGTCGGTCTCCGGGCTGGTGCCGCTGAACGCCACTACCGATTTCAACGGCGCCGAGCCGAAGGCATGGGAGACCATCAAGCGCGCCGGGCGCGAGGGGAACATCGATTACCTCATCGTGCTGAACGGGCTGCGCTTCACCAACTCCGCATCCGGAGGGGGCGCCGGCACCGAATCGGTGAAGGCCAATTATTCGCTGCTGGACGTAAAGGGGGCCAGGGTGATGACCTCCGGCACCGTGGAGGTGCCCTCGCAGGCGGCCGCTCCGGCCGCCATCTACGATGCATTCGCCCGCGAGCTGGCCTCCGGGCTTCCGTTCCACGTGCGGGCAACCACCGGGGAGTGATCCCCCGGCCGGGCCTCTCCGTCTGCACGGGGGCCGATATCGGTTTGGAGCGCCGTTCCCCGGCCCTGTTGCGGCCGGGGAGCAGAGGCGGGCCGGAGGGTTGGCAATGGCGCCGTTTTTCGGTACCTTGTTTCCCTTCAACCAGCAGCATCACTCATGCGGCCCGGCCCCGTCTGGCGGGCGGCTGTGCCGGTAGACGCCTCCTACTTCCACGGAGCGAACCAAGAATTTCCTCCAATTTCCATTGTCTCTGTTACCCTCAGAGTTACCTTCAGACTGATGGCTTCAAAGAAAACAAAGGATCGGGTCGCAACTACCTCTCCGCTCGGTGCCAGCGCTGAAAGCGCCGCCGCCGATCTGGAGCAGGCATATAACCTGCCGATGAACTCATCGGGCGCAGCTCTCCCCAAGGCGAAGAAACCGGTTGCCAACGGCAATTCGGGCAAACCTTCGCATGCGGCACTCGGCCTCTCGGTGGAGGATCTCCGGAGCGATCTGCGCATGATGATGCTCTCGCGCCGTACCGACGAGAAGCATCTGATGCTGCTGAAGCAGAACAAGAGCTTCTTCCATATCGGCGTTTCCGGCCATGAAGCTATCCAGATCGGCCTCGCGCACTCCTTGCAGGTGGAGCGGGACTGGGCCTGGACCTACTACCGCGATCTGTCGATGGCCTACATGTTCGGCCATACCCCGGGGGATCACTTCCTCGGGGCCTTCGGCAAGGCCGATGATCCGGCAAGCGGCGGCCGCCAGATGCCGTGCCATCATGGCAACGGACGTCTCCATCTCCCCACGCAGTCATCGCCCACCGGCACGCAGTTCCTGAATGCCGTCGGGTGCGCCCTGGCCTCGAAGATGAACGGGACCAACGAGGTCACCTACGTCGCTTCCGGCGAGGGAACCGCCAGCCAGGGAGAGTTCTACGAGGCGGTGAACTGGGCCTCGCGCGAGAAACTTCCGGTGATCTTCGTGATCCAGGATAATGGCTACGCCATCTCCGTTCCGGCCGCCCAGCAGACCGCCGGCGGCCGCGTGGGAGAGCTGTTCAGGAACCACCCGAACCTTGAGGTGGTCTTCGTGGACGGCACCGATCTGTTCGAAAGCTACGAGGCCGGCAAGCGGGCCGTGGAGCGCGCGCGCCGTGGTGACGGGCCCACCCTGATCCATGCCAACGTGATCCGCATCCTCCCGCACTCCAGCTCCGACGATCACAAGAAGTACCGCCCGGCCGATGAGATCGCATCCGATCTTCAGCGCGATCCGATCAACAAGCTGAGCGAATATCTGGTTCAGCACAAGCTGATGACCACTGATGAGATCGACGCTCTGCGCAAGGAGGTCTACCGGGAGATCGACGAGGCCGCCGACTGGGCCATCACCCAGGCCGATCCGGACCCCTCTACCAGCATCCGCTACAATCTCTCGCCGGAAGGGTGGGGGAACCTGAAGTTCGAAGCCAGCAAGCCCTCCGGGGAGAACGTGGTGCTGATCGATGCGATCAACCATGCCTTGCACGAGGAGATGGAGCACAACCCGAAGATGCTGATCTTCGGCGAGGATGTGGCCGACAACAAGGGGGGCGTCTTCGGTGCCACCCGCGGCCTTTCGAACAAGTTCGGCGGCGAGCGCGTGTTCAACTCGCCCCTGGCGGAGGCATCCATCGTGGGCGTTGCGCTGGGGCTTGCCACGCGCGGCTACAAGCCGTGTGTGGAGATCCAGTTCGGCGATTACATCTGGCCGGCCTTCATGCAGCTTCGCAACGAGGTCGCCACGCTCCGCTACCGCTCCAACAACGGCTTCAGCTGCCCGATGGTGGTGCGCGTGGCCGTGGGAGGATATATCCACGGCGGGCTGTACCACTCCCAGAACATCGAGGGATTCTTCTCTCATATTCCGGGTCTGCTGATCGCCTATCCCTCTACCGCAGCCGATGCCAAGGGTCTGCTGAAGGCCGCCTGCCGGATGGATGACCCGGTGATCTTCTGCGAGCACAAGGGTATCATCCGCATGCCCTTCTCGGCCGGTCCGGAGCCGGACAGCGATTATCTGATCGAGTTCGGCAAGGGAAAGATCGTCAAGGAGGGGAAGGATCTCACCGTGGTCACCTGGGGTGCGATGGTGAAGGAATCGTTCAACGCCGCCAAGAAGATCGAGGCGGAGACCGGCAAGAGCGTGGAGATCATCGATCTTCGCACGATCGCCCCGTGGGACAAGGAGATGGTGATGGAGTCGGTGCGCAAGACCAGCCGTGTGGCGGTGATCCACGAGGATACCATCACGATGGGCTTCGGCGCCGAGATCGCCGCCACCATCGCCAAGGAGGGCTTCTCCTGGCTGGACGCTCCGGTGGAGCGTGTGGCCGCCAAGGATACCCACATCCCGTATCATCCGGTTCTCGAACTGGATGTGCTCCCGACCGAGCGCACGGTGTTCGAGGGGATGAAGCGGGTTCTCTCCTTCTAAACGCGCCGCCGCCGGCCGTAACCGAACCGGGCGGGACCGTTCCGCGACACAATCTATATTCCCCGGACCGCCAATGTGCGGTCCGGGGAATCGTCTACCGGGAACAGTGTAGCGCTGCGGATGGTGGAGAAGTGTGTCAGGCAGGGGGGCCCGGATCAAGGTGAGGTCTTTCATCGCTCTTATTGACGCTATGAAGCTTTCGATACGGTGGTGTATCCTTCTGTTCCTGTTGCTGGTCGCGCCGGTGCTCAACGCACAGGAGGCGCGCATCAATCTTGGCCCCGGCATCAACTCCGAGTATAGCGAGTTGCAGCCGATCGTCACCTCCGACGAACAGATCTTCTTCTTCACACGCAAGGGGCATCCCGAGAACGTCGGTATATCCGCCCGTGCCGATGACGAGGATATCTGGTATGTCACCCGCCGCGCCGACGGAACCTGGTCGGACGCGATCCACCTGCAAGGCCCTCTGAATACCCCCGGCTACGACGGCGTGCGCGCCGTGAACAAATCGGTTACCCGCCTGTATCTCCAGAATCAGTACCGCGCCGACGGCACCCGTGGCAAGGGCTTCAGCGTGAGCGAGCGCGGCCCGGACGGAAGCTGGGGCTATCCCACGCCGCTGGAGATCGAGAACTATTACAACGATACCACGGTGGCTACCATGGCGGTCTCCAACGATGAGAACGTCCTGGTGCTCTCCCTGAAACGGAAGGATTCCAAGGGGGCGCACGATCTGTACGTATCGTTCAGGACCGGCCCGTACAAATATTCCGAGCCGAAGATGATCGAGGCGCTCAGCACCGCCGGCGACGAGATCGCACCGTATATCGGCTTCGACGACTGCACGGTGTATTTCCCCACCACCGGCTACGATGCCGAGAGCGGCCTGCACGATATCTTCGTCACCCATCGACTCGATAGCTCCTGGTCGAACTGGTCGAAACCGGAGCGCCTGCCGTCGCCGATCAATACCCCCTCGGCCGATTTCTACTTCAACCTTTCGGCGCGCGGCGATACCGCCTATATCTCGAGCTGGCACGAAAGCTCCACGCGAGGCTTCGGCAAGAGCGATATCTGGAAGGTGGAACTGCCGGCGCGGTTCCGTCCGGGCACCTTCATGCTGGCCGGGGAGCCGCCGTACAACACGCCGGAGAATCCCCCCACCGGCGCGGTGCTGAGGATCGACAACCTCTATTTCGATGTGAGCAAGGCCTCCATCCAGACCAGCTCGCGCGAGGCGCTGGAGAAGCTGGTGGCGCTCTTGAAGGCCAATCCCACGATGCGCATCGAGATCCAGGGGCACACCGATTCCGACGGCGATGCCGGGCAGAATCTGAAGCTCTCGCAGGAGCGCGCCAACTCCGTGGTGGCCTATCTGGTGGAGAAGGGTATCCCCGCCAAGCGGCTCAGCGGCCGGGGCTTCGGCGAGGAACTTCCCATCGCCCCGAATACCACCGCCCAGGGGAAGCAGCTCAACCGCCGCGTGATGATCCTGGTGCAGGGATATGATTACAAGGAAACGCCGTGAGCGATGTTCGATTTCGGATTCGGGGAAGGGTCGGTTAGTCAGTCCGCGGGCTACATCCGCTGTCGGTAGTCGGTGGCTCTTGGATACATGGGAGGAAAGCTTTCTGAGATTCTTGTGCTGCGTTGTCGCGGAGTGTGGCTCGGCGACCCCTCGCTGCTACCACCTCGCACGGAGCCAAACTCCGCGCGAACAGTATCCGGAATTCCAGAGAACGTATCCATAGGTACTTAGAGCGGATTTCAATTGAGTTACGCCTTTTCAGACCAGGAAGAATGGGCCGCTCCTACGGAGCTTCCGGAGAAAATCCGGGTGCCTGTTCTACAGAGGGGCAACACCTATAGGTGTTGGCTCTGGGGGCCACAACAGAGTAACCATAGTGAAATCCGCTCTAGAGCTGAACTGCCGGATATGCTCTGCGGTTTCGGCACTGACGGCGACGGACCACTGACAGCGACGGACCACTGACAGCCGCCGAAGGCGGCGGACTGACCACGGACCCCTGTGCCGCTTCTTCTCTAAGCACTAAGAACTACTAACCAATCGCTACCTCGTGGGCCTTTCTCTGCTCCGGCTGCTGACCTTCGTTGGCCTCTGCATTCATCTGCTCCTCCTCTTCCGTCCCGCTGAACAGCTCGTCTCCCGCCCATTTCAGGAAGATGCCTTCTACAGTCTCAGCGTCTCCCGCTCGCTGGCCGAGGGGAAGGGGCTGTCGGTGGATGGCGTGCAGCCCACCAACGGCGTGCAGCCGCTGATCTGCTTCCTGTATGCGCCGCTGTTCCAGCTTGGCGGGGGCGATCTCTATCTGGCGCTCCGGTTCGTGCTGTTGTTGCAGGTGCTGATCTATGCGGCCGCGGTCTTCGCCATCGCCTGGTATACCACGGCCCTTATGCGTCCCGGCGGACCGAAACGGGAGGTGTTCTGGCTTATCACGACGGTGTTCGCATGGAGCTATACCTTCTCCAACGGGCTGCTGAACGGACTGGAGACCGGTCTGGCCGTGGCGGTGGTCTTTGCGGTGCTGGGGTATTACCAGACCCGTATCGCATCGGAGCCGGAGGCATCCGAGCGGGGTCTGGGGCGGTACATCATCCTGGGCGCCATGCTCGGAGTAGCCGTGCTCACCCGTATCGACATCGCCTTTCTGGTGGCGGCGATTCTTCTGTGGCATCTGCTCCGGGCGCATCTGCGCTACGGCTCGTTGCAGGGGAGGGAGCGCCTGGCGGCACTGGGGCGGACGCTGGGGCAATGCGTGGCCGTGGGGCTTACCAGCATCATCGTCAGCTCGCCGTGGTGGATCTACAACCAGGTCACCTTCGGCAGTATCGTGCCGATCAGCGGGCAGGCGCAGCAGATTCTCATACGGGATACCGGGGCCAACCTGGAGGCCATCTGGCTGGCGCTGGCGCATGCGGTGCTCCCCACGGTGCATACGCCTGTGCTGCTGTACGAGTACACGCCGGTTCTGGTGCCGCTCGGGTTTCTGCTGGCCGCCGTCCTGGCAGTCTCCATCGGCAGGGGATGGGGGGCGGTCCGTGCGGCTGTGTCCGGCTGGAGCCGGTTCTGGGAGTATTCGGCCACTCTGCCGCTAGCGATCTTCGGGCTTGCGCTGGCGGTTTATTACGGCTTCTTCTTTGGCGCACCCCATTTCATCGTCCGTTATCTGGCCTCCCCGCGCGTGCTGATCGGGATCACCTCCGTCGTGTTCTTCTATCTGGTGTGGCGGCATGCTCCGGCCGGGAGCCTTCTCAGGACGATGCTGGTGCTGCTGCTGGCCGGTTCGATGATCGGCGGGGGAGTGGCGATGCGATGGAACTTCACCGACTTCTGGGGGAACTTCTTTCTCTACCCGGCCCGCTGGATCGCCGCCAGCGTGAGGCAGCCGCAGAAGGTGGGGATGTTCCAGTCCGGCACCACCGGTTTTCTCTCTCCCGGCATTGTGGTGAATCTCGACGGCAAAGTGAACGTAGGGGCTTTACGAGCCACGCAGGAGGGGCGCATTCCGGCCTATGTCGATTCGATGCGGTTCGATTATCTGATCGACTGGCCGGAATACATGGCGAAGGCATTTGCCGACCCGGCCGTGCGCGCGCGTTACAGGGCGATCGATACTCTGGAAGGACGTTTCATCGTCTGGAAGAGGATCGCAGGGGAGTAAGGGGCGGGCCCCCTTCTCCGTATATTCCCCGTGTGCGCAACCCCGCGCAACCGCGCCCCGGGGTTGCCCGTATACACGGGCCCTACAGATCGATCTCCGGAGGAGGAGGCTATGAATGCATTGAGAACGTTCGCCCGGATAGCAGGACTGCTGCTGGTGTTTGTGACGGCGGCGGGCATGCTTCAGGGGCAACAGAAAAAAGTATATGTGGCCGAGATCACCGGCGAGGTGGATCTGGGCATGGGCCCGTATGTGCGGCGCGTGCTGGCCGACGCCAGGGAGAACCGGGCCTCGGCGGTGCTGCTGCATGTCAACACCTTCGGCGGCCGGGTGGATGTTGCCACCGAGATCCGCGATGCGCTCATCAATTCCTCCGTTCCGGTGGCCGCCTTCGTCGATACCAGGGCGATCTCGGCCGGGGCTCTGATAACGCTTGCGGCGGGGAAGATCGTGATGGCGCCGGGGGGGACGATCGGTGCCGCCACGCCCGTGGATGGCTCCGGGGTGAAGGCATCGGAGAAGGTGGTGAGCTATATGCGGAGCGAGATGCGCGCCACCGCCGAGCGGAACGGCCGCGATCCCCATATCGCCGAGGCGATGGTTGATGAGACCATCATGATCCCCGATTCCTCTATCAAGAAGCATGGGCAGCTCCTCAGCCTTACCACCGAGGAGGCGGTACGGGCGGGGTATTGCGATGCGGTGGCTCCCGGACTGGAGGATGCCATCACGAAGCTGGGGTACGGCGGCGCCACGGTGATCCGCACGGAGTTCTCCTGGGGAGAATCACTCGTGCGGTTCCTTACCACCCCGGTGATGAGCTCCATCCTCATCATGCTGGGGCTGGGGGGGATCTTCTACTCGGTGAAGACCGGGCATGTGGGGATGATGTCGGGTCTGGGGGTGATCTGCATCGGCCTGTTCTTCGGGGCGCAGTATCTGGCCGATCTCGCCACGTTCGTGGAGGTGCTGATGTTCGTGGCCGGCATCGCCCTGCTGGTGCTGGAGATCTTCGTGATACCGGGGTTCGGTGTGGCCGGGATCAGCGGCGCGGTGCTGATCGTGGCAAGCCTCTTCCTGTCGCTGGTCAGCAATCTGAACATCCTCTCCTCGGATTCCCTTACCGCACCGCTGTATACGCTCGCCGCATCGTTCATCGGCCTTACCATCCTGGTGGTGCTGATGTTCCGCTATCTGCCCAAGTCCAGCGCGTTCAACCGGTTCATCCTCACAACCGCCCAGACCTCCACCGCCGGCTATGTGAGCGCTCCTGATTATGCCGAGCTGCTCGGATTCCAGGGGGCGGCCCTTACCACGCTCCGGCCGGCCGGGGTGGCGCAGATCGGGGCCGACCGCTACGATGTCATCACCGAAGGGGAATATATTCAGGCCGGAGAATCGGTGATGGTGGTGCATGTGGAGGGGAGGAAGATCGTGGTGCGAAAGGCCGCCGCCAGCGCGTGATGCGGGGATAAACGGCGCACGCCACTTTATCGTTGCAGATAAAGGTGAGCGGAGGTATAGTAGGGCAGAGCCCGGCACGAACCCGCCAGTACGGCGGGTTCACTGTTCTGGCACCACGTTTGCCCCCAGGCTCTACTAATACCATGGTGATGACATCCCCGATCAACCGACTCCTTCTCCTGCTGCTGATCCCCTGCTGCTGGATGCTGGCCCTCCCCGCCGCGGCACAACCCTCCGATACGGAGAACGCCAGAGAACCGATCCGTACCTTCATCCTCGACAGCGTGGTGATCCATACCGCCGAGGTGTTCGATAGCACCGCCATCATCCCGGTGGTGGGGGCGTTCGGGGATCTGCTCAACTGGATGCATACCCGCACCAGGGAACGGGCGGTGCGCAATGAGCTCTTCTTCAAAAGGGATGATACGCTCCGGCAGATCGACCTCGACGAGCTGGAACAGAACCTCCGCCGCCTTACCATCTTCTCCGAGATCGAGTTCGAGGTGGTGCCGCTGGAGGGGGAGGAGGAGGAGGAGATTCCCTATGCCGACCTGGTGATCAGAACGCGCGATGCGTGGTCGTTGCGGGTCTCGGGCAATTATAGCGAGTCGGAGGATGTCACCTCCGGATTTCTGGGGCTTCGCGAGGCCAATCTCTTCGGGCTGGGCAAGCAGTTCGGCGTCAGCGCCGATTACACCAGCTTCAACGATCGTGGCTGGCGCTATATCGGCTCCTATTACAACCCGAACATCTTCGGCTCTCATATCTATATCGGCGCCGATGCGGGGTTTGCCGCCCCGGAGCGTTTCGGCAGCTTCTACGTGGGGCGCCCGTTCTTCTCCGATCGCACCCGCTACGGGTTCAATACGGCGGTCTCCTATTTCGATGGCGAGGAGACGTTCGATTTCAGCCAGCCGGATGGGGAGGTGCTGTCGCTGAAGACCGACGTGCGGCAGACCGCTGCCGGCGGCTGGTACAGCACCTCGCGCGGGCCGGTGGGCAATGTCTTCCGCGCCTCGCTGAGCATGACCTACAACCGTACCCTGCGGGACGCCCTGCCGGATGTGCATCGCGCGATGGACAACAGCATCGGGGTGTTCGGCGGCATCGGCTCGCAGCGGAAACAGTATACCCGCTTCGTCAACTACGATTTCGAGGGGGAGCGCCAGGTGCCGGTCGGCGGCGCCGGAAGCGTCTCCATCGGCAAGGTGGCCCCGCATCACGGCGGTCTGGACAATCTGGTCTACATCGGCGCCGATGCCCGGCAGGCGGTGCGCCATGGCGATTTCTACGGTTTTGCCTCCGTGGAGGGGGGGACGGGGCTGGCAAAGAAGGAGGCGCGGTTTACTACCGAACGGGTGGTTGCCAGCGCCGGCTACAAGCTCGTCGCGGGGGCGCTTGCCGCGCGCTTCGAGCAGTCGAACGTCTGGAACTGGCCCCGCTATCTCTTTGTTCCCCTGGATAACCTGAACGGTCTGCGGGGCTACTCGCGCCTGGAGAACTTCGGCGACAACCGGATGCTCTTCAACCTCGAATACCGCCTGTATCCGATCATGCGGATCTGGCTGTTCGATTTCGGCGCCACCGCGTTCTACGATATCGGCTCGGCATGGAAGCAGGGGGTGCAGCTTCCGGATGCCCGCTTCCATTCCAGCGCCGGGTTCGGCATCCGCATCAGCAGCGCCAACAACCGTATCGACAAGGGGCTGCTCCGGCTGGATCTGGCCTACAACTTCGACGAGAAGCGGTTCAGCCGCCTTATCATCAGCAGCCAGGAAGCCTTCGATGTCTTCGGCACGCTCGATTACCGTCCGCCGGCGCCCTACCTGTATTGATTGACGGCGAGATCTTCGATTGTCGATTTGCGATTTTGGATTTTCGATTGACGGGAGGGGCGTTGGACGATGATCGTTACGGATACTCCCGGACCCCAGACTCCTCGAACCCTTAGACTCCTGAACCCCTGGACTTCTTCCACTGGACTGGACTTATGGACTCATGATACGCTCGCTGCGGGCCAAGGTGATGCTGGGCTTTACGGTCGTCGTGCTGCTGGTGACGTTTATCGCGGCATGGACGGTGGTGAGCATCGATGAGGTTGGCGAACAGCTTCTCTCCATCGGATCGGTCGATTTCGTCAATGCGGAATCCGCCGATCAGATGCGGCTGGAGCTTTCGCTCTACAACCTTGCGGTGATCCGCTATATCACCGACCAGAACGATAGCGCCCGTGCCCAGGCATCCACCCACCAGGCGGCATTCTACCGGTGGCTGGACCGTCTCTCCCACAACCAGCGCGATTCCTCCGAAGCGGCCTTCATCCGGGAGGTGGGGGCCATGTTCAGCGGGCTGAACGCCACCTTCACCGGGCTGGTAGCCACCGTCGCATCCGGGGAACGCAGTGGCGGCCAGGGGGTGGAGCAGGGGATGATCGATTACGGCCGCAGTTTCGTCCCCACCTATGAGGTGCTTCTGATGCGCCTTCAGAAGCATGTTTCCATTCTGCACGAGCAGTCGGCCGTCCGCATCGCCGAGATCCGCTCGGCCGCCCGTTTCGTGGCGTATTCCACCTTTATCATCGCCGTGGCGGTGCTCGCCATCAGCGTCATCGCCAGCCAGAAGGTGCTCCAGACGATTCTCCGTCCCATCAATGATCTGACGCTGAGCGCGCAGCGGGTGGCTGAAGGGGACTTCCTCCATGAGATCGTCGCCTACGATGCGAGCGATGAACTGAGCGAGCTTGTCCGCCACTTCAACCGGATGATCCAGCAGCTGCGCGAGTACGACGCGATGAAGCTGAACCAGATCGTGGCGGAGAAACGCCGCTGCGAGACCATCGTGCGCGATCTCTCCGATGTCATCGTCGCCACCGATCAGAACGGAACCCTCATCTATTTCAACCGCGAGGCCGAGAGCATCTTCGATCTGCCGGCACGGCTGGCGCTGGGGGCCACCCTGAGCGAGCTTGCCGGCGAGCGGGAGTTCATCGGCCAGCTTCAGCGGGATGTGGATGCCGGCTCCCTGGACGGGGCCGAGCGGATCGTGCAGATAGAGCTGCGCGGCGAGCCGAAGACCTTCAGCTACGAGGCGCAGACCATCCGCGACGGGGAGAGCGATATCCTCGGCTACGTCTTCCGGCTGAAGGATATCACCCGTTTCAAGCGGCTGGATGAGATCAAGACCAAGATGGTCTCAACCGTCTCGCACGAGCTTCGCACCCCCCTTACATCGATGGGGATGAGCCTGGAGCTGCTCCTGGAGGAGGAGGAATCGATCCGCTTCGACGCGGTGCAGCACCAGCTGCTGGAGAACATGCAGGAGGACGTGCGGCGGCTGCAGGGGTTCGTCAACGATCTTCTGGATCTCTCCCGGATAGAATCCGGAAAGGTGCGGCTCCGGCTCAGGGCGATAGAGCCCAGGCGCCTGGCCGATGATGCTGCAAGGAGGATAGCCCCGGTTGCCGGACGCCAGGAGATCCGGATCGACACCACCGGCATCCTGATGGAGCTTCCCCCGGTGCATGCCGATGAGGACCGCATCGCCCAGGTGTTCAGCAATCTCTACAGCAATGCGCTCCGCTATACCCCGTTCCAGGGGACGATCATGGTAGGGGCGGAGGCTCTGGACGGGGTGGTGCGATTCTGCGTGCGGGATAACGGCCCCGGCATCTCCCAGCCGGAGGCGGCGCACATCTTCGAGAAGTTCTATCAGATCCGCGACGACCAGCGGGCGGGGGGATCAGGACTTGGCCTGGCAATTGTTAAAGAGATAGTGGAGGCCCATGGCGGTGACGTATGGGTCGAGAGTGCTGTGGGCAGGGGGAGTTCCTTTTATTTCACCCTGCCGAGAAGCCCGCAGAGCGAACAATGATAGAAACGCGCCACGGTTGTACAGCCACAGGATCAGAATAGCCGCAGAGCAATCTCCCGTATCGCAGGAAGGTACGCAACCTGGGATATGGGCGTCTGCATGGCCGCCGATTGCCCGGCACATAGCGTATATCACTCCCTATACCATCTGTGGCCTGATACGCCATATACCAGGCCGCGCTGATCGGGCCCTGGGTTCACCAGCCGAAGTACAGCAGCAGTTGATCGTGAAGGGGGGATAAGGAAAGGAGGATTCAGGAAATGAGCGATGGGGCAGCCCGGCAGAAAATCGTTCTGGTCGTCGATGACGAAAAAAATATACGTTTTACCGTAGTCCATGCGCTGAAAAGCGACAATATCGTTGTAGAATCGGCATCCAGCGGGGTGGAGGGGTTGCGCAAGTACCAGGAACGGAGCTACGATCTGCTCCTGATCGATCTGCGGATGCCGGGCATGACCGGGCTTGAGATGCTCAGGGAGATCCGGACGATCGACCCGGCATCCCCTCCCGCAGTTATCATCACCGCGTACGGATTGCCGGAGCAGCTCCTGGAAGCAGCCTCGCTGGGCGCGATAGACTATATACGGAAGCCGTTCAGCATCCGGACCATCCGGTCGCTGGTTGATGAGATTTTCGAACGTATGGAGCTTCCCGCCGAGCCGCCGGCGGAGGAAAAGGGAGATCTGAATCTTGCGCTCGGCAAACGCGCTCTGATGCTTGGGGAGACCGGCAAAGCGGAAATCTTTCTGAAAAAGGCACTGGGGGCCGATCCCTGGTGCGCCGAGGGGCATCTTCTGCTCGGCATCTGCTCCCTGCTGGAAGAGAAGGGAAGGGATGAAGCCGCCGGGCACTTCCGCCGGGCGCTTGGAATAGATCCTGCCAACAAGACCGCATCTGAGTATCTTGCATGGCTCAGCAGAAGCTGAGCATGCTGCCGGCGCAGCCCCGGGCGGAGTCCCCGTTGCCCGCAAATACAGGCCATCCGTTGCGATACGGAGCGTGCCTCACCTATTTCTCTTGGAAGTGAAAGCTGTTATGGATGATGCAGTAGAGCGGCAGGCGCCGGACCGTCTGTTGCCCCTCAACCTTTTTATGCGGCATCTCGCGCATGAGCTTGGCAACCCTGTTGCTAGTATCAGGATGTCGGCCGAGATGCTGGTAGGCGATTTCCCCCCGGAAATGCATCAGGAACTGTTTCAGATCATCATGTCCGAATCGGTCCGCCTGGAGATGCTAATCGAGCGGGCGGTCTATTTTTCCGCTATTGGTGTTCCAACAAGGATCGAAACCGAACTCGCCGGGCTGGTGGAGTCGGCGGTCAAGCAGGGGGAGATCACGATTCCGGTGGAGCTTCACGGCGCCTCCTCCGGTGAGATCATCCAGGTGGATGCATCTCAGTTTGCAAGATTGTTTCGCGAGATTTTGCAAAATGCAATGCAGTCGGGGGCCTCACGTGCCGATGTGACCCTTCGAAATGAAGGGGCGTTACGAGAGATCACGATTGTTGATGATGGACAGGGGATCGCTCGTGATAAATTCCCCGCTGTGATGACCCCGTTCTACTCGTCGCGCGATGGGCAGCTTGGGGTGGGATTGAATATCGTGCAGCGTATCCTGGACCTGCACCACGGTAGTATCGAGATAGCCGGTGCCGAACCCAAGGGCACTACGGTAACCATTCGTTTTCCACAAAGTATCTGAGTAAGCAATGGCGCGCATCCTTGTAGTTGATGATCAGGCCAGTGTCCGTAAAACATACTCCATGCTTCTGACCGCCAATGGTCACGATGTCTCCGTCGGCCAGAATGGCGAGGAGGGACTGAAACTGCTCGGCGAGGAGAACTTCGACCTCGTCATAAGCGATATGAAGATGGAGCCGGTGGATGGGATGACGCTCCTGCAGAAAGGCAAGGAGATGCGTCCCGATGTCGAGTTCCTGCTGGTGACCGGCTATAGCTCCGTCGAGGACGGCGTGGCCGCGATGAAGGCGGGCGCATACGACTATATCACCAAGCAGACCAACACCGAGGAGCTTCTGCTGCTGGTCTCGAAGGCGGTGGAGAAGCGTACGCTCAACAGCCGCCTGAAGCAGCTGGAATCCCGGATCAACGGGCCGGAGGCGTTCAGCCGGATTATCGGCACCTCCCCGGCGCTCCAGAGCGTGCTGACGATGGTGGAGAAGGTGGCCCCCACCGATACCACCGTGCTGCTGCTGGGAGAGTCGGGAACCGGCAAGGAGCTGATCGCCGAGGCTATCCACCAGCTCAGCCACCGGCGCAACAAGAGCTTCGTGCCGGTCAACTGCGGCGCCATCCCCCCGAACCTGGAGGAGTCCACCTTCTTCGGCCATATCAAGGGGGCGTTCACCGGCGCCATCTCCAACAAGGACGGTCTGTTCAAGGAGGCCGACGGGGGAACGATCTTCCTGGACGAAATCGGCGAAATGCAGCTGGAAACCCAGGCGAAGCTCCTCCGCGTGCTCCAGCAGATGGTGATCTACCGCGTGGGCGATACCAAGCCGGTGAAGGTGGATGTGCGTATCATCGCCGCCACCAACCGCGACCTCAGAAAGATGGTGGAGGAGGGGAAGTTCCGGCAGGATCTGTATTACCGCCTGAACGTGATCTCGGTGCACCTGCCGCCGCTGCGCGAGCGCGGCGAGGATATCATCGCCCTGGCGAACTATTTCGCCGGCCGCAACTCCGAACGGATGAACAAGCCGTTCAACGCGTGCAGCCCCTCGCTCCTGGAATGCCTGATGACCTATAGCTGGCCCGGCAATATCCGCGAGCTTCAGAATATCATCGAGCGCCTGGTGATCCTCTCGGACGGACCCCAGCTGGACGAGACCCATCTGCCACGCGAGGTGGTGCAGCGCTCGGCCGAGACCAACGGCGTCACCGGAGCACAGGATCTTACACTCGCCGAGGTGGAGCGTCAGTATATTCTCGGCATTCTGGAGCGGTACGAAGGGCAGAAGACCATCGCCGCCGAGAAGCTCGGTATCAGCACAACCACCCTCTGGCGCAAGCTGAAGGAATATGGGGTGAACTAGCCCCCGTCCTGACCGGCCCCTTCCAGGGGCGATGTCCATACGTTGGATGATCTCCATGGCCCGCGTGCCGGAGAGTTCCCGCAAAGCCGCGAAGGTGCAGAGAAGATCCGTCTCTTTGCGGCTTCGCGGCTTTGCGCGATCCATCCCTTCCATTTATTCAATCAGTTTCAGCAGAAGAACCATGTACGAGAATATCGAATCGAAGCTCAAGGAGCAGCAGCAGAAGATCGCCGACCTACGGAGGTATCTTTGACATCGACCGTAAAGAACGGGAGATAGCGGAGATGGAGGCCCGCTCGCAGGGGCCTACCTTCTGGGACGATAACATCGAAGCGCAGAAGGTGATGCGCGAGATCAATTTCCGGAAGGAATGGGTGGATGAATGGGGCGCCGCACAGGGCGGGGCCGACGATGTGGCCGCGTTGATAGAGCTGGGACGCGAGGCCGGCGACGACTCCATGACCGGGGAACTGGAAGCCGAACTTGCGAAGCTCGCCGGCAAGGTTGAGGCGCTGGAGTTCCGCAACATGCTCTCCGATCCGGACGATGTGCGCGATACCATCCTGAAGGTGCAGGCCGGTGCCGGTGGCACCGAGGCGCAGGACTGGGCGCAGATGCTCCTCAGAATGTATATGCGCTGGGCCGAACGCAAAGGCTACAAGATCGCCCTGCTGGACGAGCAGGAGGGTGAGGCCGCCGGCATCAAGTCGGCGTCCATCGAGATCACCGGGCCGTTCGCCTTCGGCAACCTTAAATCGGAGAACGGTGTGCACCGCCTGGTGCGCATCTCCCCGTACGATGCCAACGCCCGGCGCCATACCTCGTTCGCATCGGTGTTCGTCTATCCGGTGGTGGAGGACGATGTGGCCGTGGAGATCAACCCGGCCGACGTGACGCTGGAGACCTTCCGCTCCGGCGGCAAGGGAGGCCAGAACGTCAACAAGGTGGAAACCGCCGTCCGTCTGCGGTACGATTACACCAGCCCGCGCGGCGACAAGCATATGATTATCGTAAGCTGCCAGGAGGAGCGCTCCCAGCTCCAGAACCGCGAGCGCGCCATGAAGATGCTGAAGTCGGAGGTCTACGAGATTCTCCGCCGCGAGGAGGAGGAACGCAAGGCCGCGATCGAGGGGGCCAAGAAGAAGATCGAGTGGGGAAGCCAGGTGCGCAACTACGTCTTCCAGCCCTATACGCTGGTGAAGGATACCCGCACCGGTGCCGAAACCGGCGATGTGCAGGCGGTGATGGACGGCGAGATTGACCCGTTCATCAAGGCCTATCTGATGGAGTTCGCGTCGTCGGCGCCGGAGGCGTAAGACGGAATTTTCATGGAAGCCGATTCAATCCATCCCCGCAGGCCCGCTCGGCCGGCGGGGATTTTTTTTGTTATCCCGGAACAGGGAGTGCCGTAATTCGGCCGGCCTGTTTCCGGCCGGCATTATCATCTACCTATTCACCTGTATTGTTCCATGCGGATATGGGGAGCGTGCGTTCGCGTACATGGGAGCAGGTGACGGGAGAGAACGCGCCGTTTTCCTTTTCCGATGATGGATACATTGGAGTATCTCCGGTCCTCTTCGCCGTACGAGCTGACCTCGGGCGGAGAAGCGGAAGGAAAGAAAGAGGTTGTACAGGTGGTGCGCCGTGATGATCTTACAGGTTCCTCCATACTCTCTGAGAGCCCCGGCCGGCGTATCGTGCGCTCCCGCCCGAAACTCTCCCGTCCCGATATCCAGGCACAGATGAACACCGAAGAATACTACCAGAGCAAGGATGTTTCGTACTACGAGCAGGTGCGCCACGATGTGATAGCGATGATCCCGACCGGAACCCGGCGCGTGCTGGAGGTGGGGTGCAGCACCGGCGCCACGCTGGAGCATGCCAAGAAGACCCTGGGATTGCAGGAGACGGTAGGGATAGAGCCGTTCGAATCGGCGGCGGCGGTTGCCGCGCCGAGGGTGGATCATCTGATCGTGGGGGATATCGAGGCGATGGATGCTCTGGAGTACCCGGAGGGATATTTCGACTGCATCATCTGCGCCGATGTTCTGGAGCACCTGCGCGATCCCTGGAGCGTGCTGGGTATGCTGCGCCGCTATCTGAGCAACGACGGTGTGCTGCTGGCGAGCATCCCCAACATCCAGCATATCGTCCCGGTGCTCAAGATCATGCGCAACCGGTTCGAATACGAGGAGCATGGCGTGCTGGATAAAACCCATCTCCGCTTCTTCACGCTCCATACCATGCTGAAGATGTTCCGGGAGACCGGGTTCACCGTGGAGAAGGTGGAGACCAATAGAAGCCAGAGCGCGATCTTCAAACTCGCCACCATCCTCAGCTTCGGGCTCTTCAAGCCGTTCACGGTGTTCCAGTACAGGATAACGTGTTCGAAGAGCCGGTAGCAGTAAAGAGAGCCGAGCGAGTGTGGAGATGGTTCCGAATCCTTCCCCGGCTTTCCGGGGTTATCTTTTTCCCTCTCCGAACAGCCGCCGTACCGACCGGCGGAGCACGGCCAGGAGCATCTTCAGCAGGGAGTTGCCGCCGGAGGAGCGGATATGGAGCATCATATGCAGATCGCGGACATCGGAGCGGGAAAGGTTCTGCACCGCCGAATCGATCTGGTCGGAGGTTTCCAGAACATCCTTCAGCAGCTCGTTCAGCCGCCGCGAGATATCCTCCAGCTGCGCCATCTGCTCGGCCTCGCCCCCTGATTTCAGCAGCATCTGCACATGTTCGTACAGCAGCGCCGCCTCGCGCAGCGCGTCGGCATCGATCCCATCCTGGAAATCATTCTCCACCTCCGCAAGCAGCTCCCGTATCTCGTCGATCTCCGTCTGGCGGAGCGTGAAGAGCGCATCGGCGGAGATGTCGTCGATATTGACGAAGACCGACGAGAGCGATTCGATCTCGCGGCCGTAGCTGCGTTGCAGTTTCCCGACGATGGTATGCCGGATCTTTTCGGCGCGGTCGTTGATGGAGCCTATCAGCGAGCGGATGCGGTTGCGATCGTGATCGGTGGAGGCATGGTCGAGATCCATCTTCGCGCGCCGCAGTTCCTCCTCCAGCCGGGAGAGATTGCGTCCGTCGGCCGAGGAGCTTCGCGAGGCCATATCGCGCAGCAGCTTCTCATCGGCGAAGATCTCGGCGTTGCCGATCTTGATGGTATTGATCCTGATCGTATCTCCGAGCGCGGCCCTGATCCTGTCCACATCCAGGTGGCAGGCGCCGTCGGTCACCATCAGGACCTCGGCGCCGGAGAGGAAGGCGTGCGCGCGGATATCCTCGGCCGCCTGAAGGAGCGCCTTTTCCATCACCGTACCGTTGCCGAGCCTGTTCAGGCGCATCGTATACTGGATCAGGTTGCGGAGCGCGCTGTAGTTATCGGCGATCTGGAGCGGTCCCAGATCGGTATCGAACGTGCGCAGATAGATATGCCCCAGCTCCTTCAGGTTCCGTTTCAGGAAGACATACACCACAGCCTTTGCCATCTGCATTCTGTGGTGGGAGTTCATGGAGGTGGAGGTGTCCAGCAGCAGATAGACCTTCTGCTTGAAGTTGTTCGGGGAATATTCCGAGCCGGATGATTTGAACGGGATCACCACCGGCGTGCGCGGGACGTTGATCCAGAGCGATCGCTGGGCGAGCTTCTGGTAGAAGATCTCGTCCGGCAGAAGGTACTGGTGGGGGAAGAGCCGTTTGATATCGCTGAAGCTCCCCATCAGCGCCGCCTCGTACTCCTCGCTGTGGGTGACGTTGCGGTTCGGCTGCCACTCGCGCGAGTTCTTCGGCTTCTCCTCCTGCTGTTCCTGCCGGGTGACGGTCATCGCCTCGGCGATGGAGCGGAACAGGGAGGAGTCGGGATCTTCCAGCACGCGCGCTATCTCGAAGACCGCCGTGAAGTCCTCCGGGAGCATCTCCTCCAGGCCACGCAGGTACCCGAATTCCTCCATATGCTCGAAGAACGAGCTATGTGCCAGCACCTGATGCTTCATTCGGGGAGTACTTAGTGCTTAGTTCTTAGAGCTTGGTTTTTAGTCCGCCGCGTGCGGCGGCTGGAGTTAGTAATTCCTGGTCGGTAGTCCGTACGCGGGCTTCGCCCGCTGTCAGTGGTCCGTACGCGGGCTTCACCCGCTGTCAGTCGTCCGTTCGCGGGCTTCGCCCGCTGTCAGTCGTCCGTCGTCGTTGTTTATGGCATAACATGTACCACGGACTACGCACCACGGACGCGTTCCCCTCAATCGAAAATCCAAAATCGCAAATCGAAAATCGGATCAATGCAGCGGTGTCTCCACGGTATTGCGCACGTGGAAGATCATATGGGCATCGCGCTGCAGCTGGGTGCGGAGATCGCGCACCTCGTCGGTCACCGGCTGGAATCGTTCCAGGAACTCGGTGATAAGGCGGCGGTTGTGCTCCACATTGACATCGTTCAGCCCCAGCGTCTCGCGCGCCCATTCGCGGAGCGTGCGCTTGATCGGCAGATGATCGATCGATGTGATGGGCGCCTGGAGCAGATCGGGGTTGATCTTGATCTGGTCCAGAAGGGTGCGGAAATCCAGGAGCGTGCGAAGCTGCTCCATGGCGTTGCTGGCGCTGAACTGATGGCTCAGCGCGGAGGTGGCCTTCGTCCAGGTGGCCCGCTCCTCGTCCATCCCCACGGTGGTGAACAGGACATAGAGCTTGTCCACATCGGCCATCGTGACGGTTCCACGTCCATGCATGAACGCGATGGCGCGGAGCAGATCGAACGCCTTCATCTGTTTGCGGGGGGAGATATAGAAATCCTGCACATAGGAGTGCCCGCCGCTCTGGCTCATCTGCCGGTTGCGAAGCTCCTCGTAGTAGCGTACCACGAGGTTGCTGTAGTAGACCACTTCCGGCGGCACGCCGATCTCCATCACGCTGCTGCTGCCGGAGCAGATGCGGGTGACCTCGCGGAGCGTCTCGTACTCGATCTGTTTCGGCGAGGGGGCCGGGGAGCCGCCATGCCGCAGGTACTGCTCGGCGATCCGGTACTGCACGTACGGGTCCTTGTCCGGGAACACCACCGACTGGTAGGTGAAGCGGTCCAGCAGTGCCTCGGTGATCTCGCTGATACGAAGGTAATTTGTCGCGGCGATAACGGTGTGGATGGCTGCCTGCCTGCGCTGCACGCCCAGGATCAGCTCGCGCTCGTTCAGCAGCGACAGCAGGGCGCGGAGCGTGAAATCGTTGGCGTCGAAGATCTCGTCGATGAATCCGAACTCGCTCTCCACCAGCGAGCCCTCGGTGTTGTGGATGATACGCCCCTGTTTCAGCTCCTCCACATTGAGGCCGCCGAAGTAGGTATCCGGCTGCTGCTCCTTGGAGGCCTGCACCTTGAAGTAGCGCGCCCCCTTGAACATCATGAAGACCTGTTCGGTCAGCAGAGACTTGCCCACGCCGGTGCGGCTCTGTATCAGCGCATGCTCGGCCGTCAGGAGCGCGCAGAAGATCTGTTCTACGACGTCGGTACGATTGATAACGCGGCTGTTGACGAAGTCGATGGCGTCCTGCAGATCGAGGATCGCCTGCTGAACATTGAAGGTAGCTGGTACCGGCCTCATGCGCCCATCTCTTTTTGGTAGTTATCGCGCGGACTCTGAGCCAGAGCCGCTTGCAGAACCACAAAGATAAAATAGTTCTGAAGTACGTACGAGAAAGAAATCTGATATTCTCCCGGGCTCCGTTGTCGCGCAGTTCCGTTCGGCGGCCGTAGCCCGTCTTCGGCGGCCCGGATGCCGGCCTGATCGAGAGTGCATCTCATCGCAATGGCTTCTTCCCAGAGGCTGATAATTACGCTCCGGATAGTACCAATCCCCAACTCCCCGTAACTTCCCGGATCATGTTTATCTATTCTGCATACGGGCTGGTGGTGGGTTCGGAGATGGAGCTGCCGGGAATGGAGCCGGGGGAGGGGGTGCCCGACCTGATGATCCGTTACGGGACGGTGGAGCTGGCGCCGCCGGAGGCGATCAGGAGCAACGGGTATTACGGTCTGGCGGGGGATGATATCCATTACGTCTGGCGGGGGATCTGCCGCGCGCGCATACGGGCCGGCGAGATCACGGTACAGCCGGAGGGAGCCGGGGGGGAAGGTGCGGTGAGCAATCTTCTGATAGGGCCGTTCATCGCCCTGGCGATGCACCAGCGGGGACGGCTCGTGATTCATGGGAGCGGCGTGGAGATCGGCGGCAGAGCCGTGGGCTTTATCGGAAACTCGGGGCAGGGAAAATCGACCACGGCGGCGGCGTTCATGCGCGCGGGGCATGCCATCGTCAGCGATGATCTTCTCTCGATCGCCGAGGAGGGGGAGCGGGTGCTGGTGCACGCCGGCAGCCCGCAGATCAAGCTCTGGCCGGAGTCGGCCCGGGCGATCGGTGCCGATCCGGATCATCTGCCGAAGATCGCTTCGGTAAAGCAGAAGCATCTGCTGGCGTTCGAGCGGCATCTTCCATCAACTCTCCCGCTGGCCTGCCTGTATGTGCTGGAGGAGGGGGATGAGGCGATAGAGCCGCTGGGACCGAACGAGGCGCTGGTGGAGCTTGCGCGGCATTCCTACTGCGCCATCCTGGTGGATGAACTTGGCGATCGCCGCCGCCATTTCCTGCAATGCGCCCGTCTTGCCGCCCGCATCCCGGTACGGCGCCTGAAACGCCCTCTCTCGCTGGATCACCTGAGCCGCGTGGTAACGCTGGTGGAAGGGGATGAAGGGCGATCGACGATTTTCGATTGACGATTTTCGATCTCGGATTTGCGATTATATCTGATAGACCCAACCATGCCAGATGCATCACGCAAAGCCGCGAAGGCGCAAAGAAAGACCTCTTCTTTGCGCCTTCGCGGCTTCCCGTAGATTCTTCCGGGATTGCCTAATCAGGTTCACTGGAGTATATAGCTGCCTTCGGATGTACGATTGGGGAGAGAATATCCGTGGCCCATAGTCACTTGTCCGCTGCCTCAATCGAACCACTCCCGTATCACACCTCCGGCCACCACATCATCCCCTTCGTAGATCACCACCGACTGTCCCCGCGTGATGGCGCGGCGCGGCTCATCGAACACCAGCTCCAGAGTGCCATCCTCCAGCGTCCGGCAGAGGCAGGAGGCGCCGTCGTCCTTGTAGCGGATCTTGGCCGTCAGGCGCATCGGCTCCGGGATGCTGGCGTACTTTATCATGTTGGCCCGCTCGGCGCGCAGCCCGCGATGCAGCAGCGCGTCCCCATCGCCCACCTCCACGCGGTTGGTGGCGGCGTCGATGTTGATAACGTACAGTGGATCGGGAGAGGAGAGGCCCAGCCCCTTGCGCTGGCCGATCGTGTAGAAGGGATAGCCGTTGTGATGGCCGATCACCTCCCCATCCTTGACGATCTCACCGCCGGCCACGCGCTCTTCCAGCCCTTCCACATTCTCCTTGAGGAACCTGTTGTAATCGTTGTCCGGGATGAAGCAGATCTCGTACGATTCCCGCTTTCCGGCCACGGCCAGCCCCAGCCGCACGGCGATCTCGCGCGATTCCGGCTTGGTCAGTTCCGCCAGCGGGAAGATGGTGCGCGCGAGCGATTCCTGCGTCAGCGCCCAGAGCGCGTACGACTGATCCTTGCTGGGGTCGAGTCCCCGGCTGAGGACCAGGCGATCGCTCTGCGGGTCGCGGCGGACCCTGGCGTAATGTCCGGTGGCGATGTAATCGGCTCCCAGCGCCTCGGCGCGGCGGAGCATCTCGGCCCACTTGATGGTGCGGTTGCACATCACGCACGGGTTCGGCGTATCGCCGGCCAGATAGGCATCCACGAAATAATCGATCACATCGTTGCCGAAGCGCTCGGTGAAATCATAGACATAATGAGGGATGCCCAGCCCCATCGCAACCCGCCGCGCATCGTTGATGCCATCCAGCGAGCAGCAGCTCGTATCGCTCCCCACATTGCCCCCCACATCCTCGTAGCGGTAGGTTTTTATCGTAATGCCCACCACATCGTACCCCTGCTGTACCAGCAGGGCGGCTGCGACGGAGGAATCAAGCCCTCCCGACATTCCCACGACTACACGAGGCTTCATCGATTTGCGATTTACGATTTTGGATTTTCGATTGAGGAGACCGCTACTGCAAGTACCCTTCTTCCTGATCCCCGGCTCCTTGATCTTCCGGCTTCTACTCCGCGGATTCCTTCGGCGCCAGCAGCGTCACCGAGGTGACCGACTGCCCCTGCGGGGGGGAGGTGCCCAGCAGAAGATAGCCATTGCTCATCCAGAGAACCGACTGATTCTTATAGAACTGGTTCAGCGGCTGGCCGCTTGCGCCGGTAGTGATGACGCTTCGGAGGAATGCCGAAGTGTCGGCGAAATCCACCATCTGCCGCATCGACGGGCCCAGGCGCGCCGCAAAGGGGGCGTTCAGATCCCATTCGCCGTTGTTGAGCGTGGTGTTGCTTCCTCCCAGCTCGAACGGCCCCACATTGACGATCGGCCTGAGCTTTTCGTTGTCGGCGAAGAGGTGAGGGAAGGTGACCGTATGCATGGCGCCGTAGTTCCAGCGGGTGATATCCCAGCTGTTGAAGCGCAGATGGAGCGAATCGAGCGCGCGGCCAAGCGCCTTGCGGAGAATATCGTCGCGTACCTCGATGCGCCCCGGCGTGCCCACATCATCGAACCAGCGGCTGTCGATCATGGCGTGGTAGCGGATGGCGCGAAGCGGCAGCAGCGCCGTGTGCACATAGTTGTGGTAGAGCGCCGGGCCCAGCTCGTCGCGATAGGTCATCTCGATCACAAGCTGAAGCCACTGCGCGGTGATGGCCGCCTCCGGCGCATCGGCCACCATGCCGCCGTTCCAGTTGCGGAGCCTGCCAAGCGCCTCGCGCACCGCCGAGCCCTGCTTTGTGCTGTCGGGGAAGGCGCGCAACAGGAAATCGACCATATAGCGCATATGCGGGGAGACCACATCCCCCTGCATCTGGGTGAAATCGGTGAGGCTGAAGTTGCTCCCTTCCTGCAACAGCGATTCCAGCCGGTAGGCGCGCGAGGGGTCCTCCCAGAGATCTCCCATCGCAAAGCCGAGGCTGTTGGAAACCTTGTTGTTGGCGCTCGCCACATATCCGCTTTTCGGGTTCACCTGCGAGGGGAGCTTCTCCATCGGCACGGTCCCCTTCCAGTTGTAGCGGCTGTCCCAGCCGGGGTTGGGGAGATTGGAGCGGGCCGCATCGCGAACCGGAACGCGCGCCACCGGCAGCAGGGCGATGTTGCCGTGGCGATCGGCATAGACCAGCGCAAGCGAGGGGATACCCCCGAGCCGTGCTGCGGAGGTGAACTCCTGGAGGTTCCTGGCGGTGTTCATCCCATGCCAGGCGGCCAGTTCCTGCGAGACGTCGTTGCCGCGCCAGCGCATCGCCACCGCCGAGGTGGCGAGCAGGCCGGTTGTATCGGGCCTGGGCTTGCCGGCGGATCGCATCGCAAACGGGTGAACGTCGGAGATGAGGGGGCCGTGCTTGCCGATGCGGATCAGCAGCGGCACCGAGGCGGAGTCCTTCACCCGTATCGTGTCGCGCACCAGATCCAGCTTCACCCAGGCGTCGTCGTAGAGCATGGTGTTGCGCTTGCTGCTGTCCAGCCGCTCCACGTAGAAATCGGTCTCGTCGGCCATCAGGCTGGTGATTCCCCAGGCGATATCGTTGTTGCGGCCGATGACGATGAACGGCACCCCCGGCAGGGTAACCCCGCCGATCCGGGTCTGCTTGTAGGAGAGCACCGTCTGATACCAGCGGCTCGGGGCGCTGTGGGCAAGATGGGGATCGTTCGCGAGCATGGCCTTGCCCCCTGCGGTGCGGTTGCCCGCGATGGCCCATGCGTTGGAGCCCACATGCGAGCCGTTGATGCCCAGGAACGCGCGCATCCGCTGCTCCATCGCCATCACCTCGTCCATGGCCCCCGCGCGTATCGATGCCACGGTATCGCGTCCGGGGGGGCGCGCCGAGGCCGAATCGCGCATCGTGCTGTCGCGGCGGGTGCTGTCCAGCGGGGGGGGAGGAGGGGCGTTCAATTGTTCCAGAAGCGGCTCCGGGCGCTGCCCTCCGGGGATCAGCGTGGGCGCATCGCTCGGATAGTAGGGGAGGATCTGGCTGAAGCGGACCGAATCGACCCGCGACTCGATATCACCGTAGACCAGATCGGTCCAGAAGGAGGTGTTCAGCTCCCAGGCCAGCAGCCGGGTGATAAGCACCGAGTGTTCCGGTTTCCATTCCTCCGGCACATAGCCCAGCGCATCGAACTCCATCGGGTAGCGTCCCTGGTGCGATTCGATATAGGCGTTCACCCCCCGGCAGTAGGCATCCAGCGCGGCGCGGGTCTTCTTGGGAAGTCCCTTCAGGATATTGCCGGCCACCCGGTTGAAGCCGATGGTTTTCAGGAGCGCATCGTATCCCACCAGATTCCGCCCGAAGATCTCCGCGAGCCGTCCCTGGCCGGCGCGGCGCATCACATCCATCTGCCAGAGCCTGTCCTGCGCATGGGCGTACCCGAGCGCCGTATAGGCATCGGCCTCCGATTCGGCGGTGATATAGGGGATGCCGTACTGGTCGCGTGTGATGGTGGCCTCGGCGGCAAGCCCGCTTATCTCGTCGTTATGCTCGCCGTCGCCGACGAACGAACGGCCGATAAGGCGGAGCCCGAGCCAGGAAAGACCGATCAGGAGTGTGAGAATGACGAGAATCGTTCCAACGAAAGAGAAGCGGCGCATGGATATGTGCGGATAGCCGACGAAAGAAGGAGCCGGGCCGGTCGTATGAAAGCTGCGGCCGGATGTCGAACCCAAATCTACAACCGCTGTGCGTACTGGCAGCTTCCGGGGAATGATTCCGGTACGTCAGCCGGTTCCGTAGCAAGGGTACCACGGGAAGCCGCGAAGGCGCAAAGAACCGCCAGGAAGAACGAAGAAGGGAAGGATACTGCTATTCCTTGCCCCTCTTTGCGTTTCTTGGCGTCTCTGCGCCTTTGCGTGATGCATTCTACCGGCCGATCACCTCCATGGGCGATCGGCCGTCGAATATCCTCAATATCCCTTCTGGATTTCCTGGAGCGCCTCGCGGATCGTGCTCATCCCCTCGTCGATATGCTCCACACCGATGTTCAGCGCCGGGCGGAACCGGATGGACCGATCGCCGCAGCCCAGGATGAGCAATCCCTTGTCGTAGCACTTCTGGCGGAACAGATCCCGCTCCTGCGCCGATGCGATATCGACGGCGCACATCAGGCCGCGGCCGCGCGGGTTCGAGACCAGGGCGGGGAACTCCGTTACCAGCGATTGGAGCTGTCCCAGCAGGTATTCTCCCACGCTCCGTGCGTTCTCCACCAGCTTGTCCTCCTCGATGATCCGGAGGAACTCCGTGAAGCGGACCATATCCACCAGGTTCCCGCCCCAGGTGGAGTTGATGCGGCTGGACTTGTGGAAGACGTTGTTCTGGATGTCGTCCACGCGGTCGGTGGCGAGGATGCCGCACACCTGCGACTTCTTGCCGAAGGTGATGATATCCGGGGTGACGCCGATGGACTGATGCGCCCACATGGTGCCGGTAAGCCCCACGCCGGTCTGCACCTCGTCGAAGATCAGGAGCGCTTCCTGCTCGTCGCAGATCGTCCGGAGCTGCTGTAGGAATTCCACGCGGAAGTGGTTGTCGCCACCTTCGCCCTGGATCGGTTCCAGAATGATGCAGCAGATGTCATCCGGGTTGTCGATGAACGCCTGGCGGATCTCCCGCAATGCCTGATCCTCGATGGCGATGGTCTGCTCCAGGTTGGCCCCCTCCAGCGGGAACAGGGCGGCCGGTGAGGTGACGCGCGGCCACTCGAACTTCGGGAAGTAGTTCGTCTTGTTCGGGTCGGTGTTGGTCAGGCTGAGGGTATACCCGGAGCGGCCATGGAAGGCATGCCGGAAATGGAGCACCATATGCCCCTTCTCCTTGTGGTATCCCTTATGGAAATTCTTCTGCACCTTCCAGTCGAAGGCGACCTTCAAGGCGTTTTCAACGGCAAGGGCTCCCCCCTCGATGAAGAAGCTGTACTTGAAGTGGGAGGGGACCGCCACGCGGAAGAAGGTATCGACGAACTCGGCCATCTCCACCGTATAGATGTCGGAGCTGGAGGGCTTGTGGATAGCCACCCTGCCGATCTTCTGGATGAACTCCGGGGTGGTCATCTTCGGATGATTCATCCCCACCGGGTTGGAGGCGAAGAAGGTGAAGAAATCGAGATAGCGCTTGCCGGAGGCGGAATCCACCAGATACGGTCCCTGGCTCTTCTCCAGATCCAGCACCAGATCGAACCCGTCGGCCAGCATATGGCGGCCGAGCACCGCATGCACCTGTGCGGGTGCTATCTGGTTGGAGGGGCCGTTTTCATGGGCGCCGTTGCCGGCCATCTTCCCGTCGATCGCTGCGGAGGAGGTGTTGAGCTCTTTGGAATCTTGAACGGACATGGATCTATTCTCCTGAAAATATCTTGGTCGCTGATGTTGTACACAAGGCGGGCCTTCCAGGCCGGGGAGATGGGCTGGAAGATTCTCCGGAGGCACGCCCGGCGTCACACCCGATGCTCGGGGGATTCAGCCGGAAGATTCATGCCGGTGGAGGGGCGCACAGATGCCAGGATATCAGAAAGGAGAGGGGAGGCTGCCGATGGTGAAGAACCAGCGGCGCATGCGCGCAGCAACAAGCGCCGAGGAAAGGAACGATCCCCCCCGGATGGTGCCGCCCGATGCGAGCGAAGGCGTGGTATGAAGAGTACGGAGTCTCACAGTCCGGGAAGATACGGAAAATCGCGGGAAAAGAAGCCGGGCAGGGGAGAGCCATCCCGTCCGGCACCCGGAAATCTTCGATTGCCGGAGCTCCGGAGGAGTGGCCGCTATCGTTCCAGCCGCCAGCGATACCCCATAGGAGACCCGGTTCGGGAGCGAAGATCTCTCCTCACTCATAAACATTCACTTTGTTCTAACCACCCAAAACGTTTTCTTGCTTTCTTGGTTGTTACGGTCCGGTCCGTGGCGGGAGGATCGAGCGGAAATGGAGCGGAAGTGCCGCATCGGGCACCCGAATTCCTCCTGTTATTCGTCGGTATCAGGACTTCTCCGGCTCTACGTTCGGTCTGGTGCCGGGGAGATGGCATGAGCGGTATTCTTCGATAAGAACTACGATCGGGATTTTACACGTGGGGAAAAGAGCAACGACTGCAAGCGATGCTTCCAGCGGGAAGCAGCCGGCACAAAAGAAAACCTCCGCAAAGAAGGCTCCGGCGGCGGAGGCATCGCCGAAGGCTGCCCCGGCAACCGGAAGCGCGGCCAGGAAGGCCACTTCACCGAAGGCTCCGGCCTCCAAGAAGTCTTCGGCGCCGAAGGCCGCGCCGGCAAAAGGGAAGGTTGCATCGGCGAAGTCTCGTGCCGCCGCAACTGCGGGGGTGGCGGCGGCTCCGGAGCCGGCAAGTGTGGCCGTTGCGGCTCTGCGCGCTGGGGGGGAGCGTCCGGCATCGCTCCGCTCGGCCGGGGAGCGGCAGGGGACGATCTTCAAGACCCCTCCTCCGCATCCGAAGAACACCCTCGCCATCCGGGGCGCGAAGGTGCACAACCTGAAGGATCTCTCCATCGAACTCCCCCGCAACCGGCTTATCGTCGTCAGCGGCGTGTCCGGCTCCGGAAAGTCGTCGCTGGCGTTCGATACCATCTATGCCGAGGGGCAGCGCCGCTACGTGGAGAGCCTGTCGGCCTACGCACGCCAGTTTCTGGCGCGCATGTCGAAGCCGGACGTGGAGAGCATCACCGGGCTGGCCCCGGCCATCGCCATCGAGCAGAAGACGATCACCAAGAACCCCCGCTCCACGGTCGGTACCACCGCCGAGGTCTACGATTATCTCCGTCTGTTGTATGCGCGCATCGGGCAGACGCTCTGCAAGGCGTGCAACCAGCCGGTGCTGAAGGATACCCCCCGCACGGTGCAGGAGGCGGTGATGGCTCTGCCGGAGGGAACCCGTCTGTACGTCCTGTATCCGATGCACCCGCACGACCAGCGCACGCTCGCCGAGGAGTTCGAGAACCTGCGGGAGAAAGGGTTCTTCCGTGTGGTGATAGGCGCCTCCAGCGAGGTGGTGGATCTGAACGAGACCATCCCCAGCGGTATCTCCAAGGATGATGTCTATGTGCTGGTGGATCGCATCGTGACCCGCAACGAGCCCGGAACGCTCACCCGCATCGCCGATTCGGCCGAGACCGCCTTCCGCGAGGGGGATGGCCGGGCGATCGTGCAACTGGTGGAGACCGGCGAGCGCCGCCATTTCAGCACCCGCTTCGAGTGCGCCAACGACGGCATCAAATACGAGGAGCCGCAGCCGAAGCTCTTCAGCTTCAACAATCCGTTCGGCGCCTGCCCGGAGTGCCAGGGATTCGGCAAGGCGATCGGGATCGATATGGATCTGGTGATCCCGGATCGCACCAAGACCCTTCGCAGCAGCGCCATCGCGGCGTTTGCCACGCCCAAGCACGTTGAGTATCACCGCAAGCTGGTGGCCGAGGCCCGCGCGGCCAACCTGGATCTGGATAAACCGGTTTCGCAGCTTACCCAGCACGAGTGGAATGTGGTGATGCATGGGTACGGCAAGTATCCCGGCATCGACGGGTTCTTCAAGATGATCGAGGAGCAGACCTACAAGATGCACTACCGGGTGTTCCTCTCCCGGTTCCGTGGCTATACCACCTGCCCCCGCTGCAAGGGCTCGCGCCTTCGCACCTCGGCGATGCGCGTGTTCATTCATGGCAAGTCGATCCCCGATCTGGTGGGCATGACCATCGAAGAAGTGTATGGATGGTTCCAGAAGCTGGAGCTGACGCCGTTCGAACATGATGTGGCCGACCGGATTCTGGAGGAGATCACCAAGCGGCTCCGCTATCTCAACGAGGTGGGGCTCGGGTATCTGAGGCTGGATCGTCTGAGCCATACCCTCTCCGGCGGCGAATCGCAGCGCATCAATCTCGCCACCTCCATCGGCTCGGCGCTGGTGGGGGCGATGTATGTGCTCGACGAGCCCTCCATCGGCCTGCACCCGCGCGATACCGAGCGGCTGGTGCGCATCCTGAAATCGCTTCGCGATCTGGGCAACACCGTTATCGTGGTGGAGCACGATCCGGATATCATCCGAAGCGCCGATGTGGTGGTGGATATGGGGCCGCATGCCGGCGAGAACGGCGGCGAGGTGACCTTCAACGGAAGCGTGGAGACGATGCTTCGCGATGCGAACTCGCTGACCGGCGCCTATCTCTCCGGCCGCAAGTCGATCCCGGTCAGGACCAAGCGCCGCAAGCCATCCGGCAGGAGCATCACGGTGCATGGGGTCTACGAGCACAACCTGAAGAATGTCGATGTGGAGTTCCCGCTCGGGCTTCTGACGGTGGTGACCGGCGTTTCCGGCTCCGGCAAGTCCACGCTCGTGCACGACGTGCTGTATCCGGCGGTGGCGCGCGCCAAGGGGGCCACCGTGGGGGTGAGCAAGAAGATGACCTCGGCCGAGGGGATGGATCGTGTGGGGGCCGTGGAGATGGTGGACCAGTCGCCGATCGGCCGTTCCCCCCGCTCCAACCCGGTCACCTATGTCAAGGCGTTCGATGCCATCCGCGATCTGTTCTCCTCCACCCCGGTGGCGAAGCTGAACGGCTGGAAGGCAGGCTACTTCTCCTTCAACGTTCCCGGCGGGCGCTGCGAGGCGTGCCAGGGGGAGGGGGTGGTGAAGGTGGAGATGCAGTTCCTGGCCGATCTGGCGCTCACCTGCGAGGTCTGCAAGGGGAAGCGTTTCAAGGCCGAGGCGCTCCAGGCCACCTACAAGGGGAAGAATATCGTCGACGTGCTGGAGATGACCGTGGATGAGGCGATGGGATTCTTCGCCGCCGACAACCGTGTGATGACCCGCCTGAAGGGGCTGCACGATGTGGGGCTCGGCTATATCCGCCTCGGACAGCCGGCCACCACGCTCTCCGGAGGAGAGGCGCAGCGGGTGAAGCTGGCCGCGCAGCTGGTGGCCCCGACCGACGATCACACCCTCTTCATTCTGGACGAGCCCACCACCGGCCTTCATTTCGACGACATCGCCACGCTGCTCAAGGCGTTCAACGCGATGATCGATGCCGGGCACTCGCTGATCGTGATCGAGCATAACATCGACGTGATCCGCAGCGCCGACTGGATCATCGATCTGGGGCCGGAGGGGGGAGATGCCGGCGGCAATGTGGTCTGCACCGGCACGCCGGAAACGATCGCCGCCTGCAAGGATTCGCACACCGGCCGGTTTCTCCGCGAGGTGTTGTAGGGATTTCCGATAGGAGATTTGTAATAGGCGATTATATATCTGATAGCCTCAACCATGCCAGATGCATCACGCAAAGCCGCGAAGGCGCAAAGAAAGACATCTTCTTTGCGCCTTCGCGGCTTTGCGTGGGGTTCTTCCGGGAGTGCCTACTGAGGGGCAGTGGAGTATATAGTTGCCTTTTAATGTCCGGCCAGTGATATTCCGGCTCATTATTACGATAATCCCTGATAATTACAGCGAGCCCCGATGGTGATGCATCGGGGCTCGCATTTTTTTTTGCGGGGAATTTCCGGCCTCCGGACGCCATCACATTGTTTGCGATGACGGATTGCCAGGCACTACCAACACATCGGCAATCCCCCGGTGCCGGCTCTCAGGAATTGAGCGTTACCGTAACCTCCAATGAAGTAGCATTGCTCTGGCTGTTGTAATAGGCGGTCGATGTTGCGTCCTCGTTGACCACGTAATATCCGGGAAACCGGGTCTTGCCTGTGATCTGTGGCGCATCCGCCTTCCATATCACCGCGCAGACCTCCGGGACCGAGTTGCCGTTCTCGGTGGTATAGGTGAATATGTACCCGAAATTCCAGGTATTCTGATCGCTGTCTGTGGCGGTCGTCACCGCTATCTGGGTGGCTCCGGTGGTGGCATATGCCTGTAGGGTTCCTTCGGATGCGCCGACCATCGTAAAGCCATCGGCCGATTGCAGATCTACGCACCACTCGAGCGATCCCGAAAAGTTCGCCCACACAAGGCCCAGCTCCGCAGTCTCTCTGATCTCTATCGTGTGCGGGACGTTGGTATCCAGTGCCACCACCACATTGCCGGTTGCGGTTTCCCCGTTGCTGAGCTGTCCATCGCTCCGGACGCCGGTGATGGTGAATTCGATGGTATCGCCGGCGTCCCAGGGGGTGTCGTTAATCAATTGCAGGGTGATCTTGCTGCCGTCGTTCGTGACCGACCATCCGTCCAGCGATAGTGCCATGGCCTCCACCTCGGCCTGGCTGAAGAACCATGGCATGTTGATCGTCATGGTGGCGTCGGCACGCAATTCGATCTCCTCGCCGGAGGTGTTTTTCAGCGTGACCTTCAGTGATGTTCCGGTATCGACGGTGATCTGGCTGAGCTGCGTGGTCGTGTCCACAACGCTCAGCGATGCGCGTTTGCGTCTGCTCCATGAATACTGTCTGGCCCAGAAACGGGGGCCGACCCCGATGTTCGATGGAAGCACGATCCCCACAGGGAACTGAAGGCTCGATGCGGCATACGTGAAGCGTGTTGCCCCGGGCTCGCGCTGCTTGATGAACATGTAGCGTACGCAGAGAAGCCCCGGATAGCCTGCCAATGGTATCCACAGATCGATCAACCATCCCTTTACCACGCCGGAAAGGGGAGTCTGGTTCCAGAAGCTCAGCTCGAGGCCGAGATTAAGCGTCATGGCTTTTTCCACCGACAGCCCGTACCATGCCCTTCCGTTGATGATGCCGTCATGCTCCCAGTCGATAATCACTTCGCCACCGGCAAGCGCTCCGATGTAGAACGCCGCACCTCCGGAGGCGCCGATGCCGATCCCTTTCAATGTCTTGTTTCCGGCCGTATCTCTCAACGAATCGAATTCGCTGCTCTGCTGTATTTCCATGGCTATCGAGTCGCTGAGGGGATTGGGCTCGCTGCTCTCGAATGATGCCTGCAATGCCTTTACGTGAGCCGCGCCGTGCGGGGTCCGGAGGAAATTCATGGCGCTTCTGACGGCTGCGTCCATGAGCGGCTGGTTTTCGCGGTAATGCTCGAATGTCTCCCTGACACGCTCCACGCTGGTTGCCGGAAGGCCGTCGAACAGGCCATCGGGATCATCCTGGGCCCCTTGCTGCGAGTCGTAAACGGCAGCGTGTTGCAATGCCTGCTCGAATGCGGTATCGAGAAGCCCCTGGGATTGATCGGTGCCGGAAACGGTGAACTGTGCGGTGGTGCGAGGCTCCATGCTGAGGATGCTGGAATCTTCCATCGTGTGATTCTCCCTGTTGAGAATAAGTGAAATAGGGAACTGGTTGTGTCGGGGGTAGGAGAGTATGGTAATGATGTATTCGGCCGGCCGGTTTCGGTTCTGTCCGGTAGTGCCGATAATGGACCATGTAACGTTTTCGGTGCTTTATTCGGTATGCGGGCGTTTATGAAAAATGCCGGACGGCAGTGCAGGATATTTGTTCAGCGTTTCTTGTACGAGCCAACGTTGAATCCGGCAACTATGAAAATCCGCGATACCAGTGCGGGGGCGTTGCGTGATGGGATAATCAGGAAGCGCTGTTCATGAAATCATAAACACGTCTGACATGCAGCTTCAGGAAATTCTGCGCCCGGACCATTAACGCTAATGATAAAATCGTGGACCGATCATTATGGTGCGAAACTACCACCGCGGGTTCGCCGACGAAAAACGGCCAGGGGGGGCAATCGGGGTGCAGCTCCATGAAATTTCATCGTGCCGGCAGTGGGATATGGAGGAGGGAAGGGAAATCCGATACGGTGCGGGGAATATGATGCGATTATTTCCCCGCCGGCTCGCCGGCCTGGGATGATATCATCGCCGGTGCAGGGGAGAACCGGAGCTCCATCATCTCCAGGTAGTTCGGGATACTTCTTCCGATATTCTCCGAGTGTCACCGCCTGTCGGGCAGAGTTCGGCTCCGTTCGTGATAGCCTTCGGGAGCATCGCGGAATCGAACTACGCGACAACGGATCTCACCCGGCGGGGGAAACGAGTGAGTGATGATGCATGCCCGTTATTGCAAAATGGGGTGAAACTAAACTGAAACAAAACGATGATATGCCTGAGACCACCGGGAGCATCATGACGCCGGAGAGTGCAGCGGAAGCGGAGACGGCGCCAGGAACCGGAAGCGGAGATGCATCTCGTCGCCTCCCCGGGCCGTGGAGTGCCGGCCCGGTAGGGATCACCCTGTCGCTCATCACACTGACCCCATCCTAGTCCTACCGGGTATCGTGCGTACGGTCGCTTTCGGCGGCATCGGAGCAGGGTGTAAAAGCATGCGCCGGTGCGGTGATGGAGGGGTGGCTGCACGCGATCTCCATGGCGGCCTTCGGGTTCTGGCAGGAACATGCGCCGGAGGGGTTCAAGGTCCCGCTCCGGCCGAAAACCGGGATGGGGAGGGGGCACAATAGATTATCCAAACTGTAACGGAAGAGCGCGCATAGGGTAAAAGCGCCCTATTCGGTGCGCTCAGGGCCTTCCGAGAGGTGATAATGCCCCTGTTTGGGGATGTATCGCCGTTTGGAGGTCTTAGCCGTTCGCCGTGGCTTTCGTATGTTTGCGTTTATGCTACGGAACATGTCGGCTCATTCGGCCGCTTTTACTCATCTCGATTATCCCCTTCATGAGCGTACTCGATAAGATCAACGATCGCCAGTTTACCGTGGCGGTTGTCGGACTCGGCTATGTAGGACTCCCCCTGGCTGTTGAATTTGCAAAGGCGAACATCAAGACCTATGGGATCGATGTCGATCCCCGGACGATCGATTCGCTCCGCGAGGGCAAGAACTATATCCAGGATATCTCCGACGACGTCGTCCGGGATGTGATCGAACGCGATCTGCTGGAGGCTACCACCGATTTCTCGGTTGTGCAGCAGTCGGATGTGATCTACATCTGCGTTCCCACCCCCTTTACCGCCAACAAAGAACCCGATATCTCCTATATCGTCCAGGCTTCCGAGGCTATCGCCGCGAACCTGCGCGGCGGGCAGTGCATCATCCTGAAAAGCACCACCTTCCCGAACACTACCGAGGGATACGTGCAGCCGATCCTGGAACGGAACGGAATGAAGGTGGGCGAGGATTTCTATCTGGCGTTCTCGCCGGAGCGGATCGATCCGGGAAACAAGGTCTGGCATACCGCCAATACCCCCATCGTCGTCGGTGGCGTCACCGAGGAGTGCACCAGAATCGCCGCGGCGGTCAACCGGATCATCATCAGCCAGGTGGTGGAGGTCAGCTCCCCCAAGGTTGCCGAGATGGAGAAGCTGCTGGAGAACATCTTCCGCTCGGTCAATATCGCCCTGGTCAACGAGCTTGCCCAGCTGTGCGACCGCATGGGAGGGGTGAACATCTGGGAGGTGGTGGATGCCGCGGCTACCAAGCCGTTCGGCTTCATGCCCTTTTATCCCGGCCCCGGCATCGGCGGGCACTGCATCCTGATCGATCCCTATTATCTGAGCTGGCTGGCGCGCGAGCATGATTTCGTCACCAACTTCATCACCCTCGCCGCCGAGGTGAACGAGTCGATGCCGTATTACGTGCAGCGCATGGTGCTCCGCCAGATCGCCCACCTGCCGGTGACGATGAAGGATGCCCGCATCCTGGTCTTCGGCGTGGCCTTCAAGCGCGATGTGGATGATCTGCGCCACAGCCCCGCGCTGAAGGTGATGGAGCTTCTAACCCAGGATGGCGCCGGCAACATCTCCTACGTCGATCCGTTCGTGCCGACCGTGGAGCTGTTCGGGCACCATATCGAGGCCACCCCGTACAGCGACGAGGTCGTCGCCCAGTCCGATATCGTGATCATCACTACCGATCACACCGCCTTCGACTACGAGCGGATCGTTGCCAACGCCAAGGTGGTGATCGATACCCGCAACGCCGCCAAGAACGTCAAGGAAGGGCGCGAGAAGATATTCGTACTCGGGGACGGCCAGTGCACACGATAATCTCGGTGGTGGGCGCGCGCCCCAATTTCATGAAGGCCGCGCCGGTGAAGCATGCGTTCGAGCGTATCCCCTCGGTGCGCCATCTGATGGTGCATACCGGGCAGCATTACGACCCGAACATGTCCGACGTCTTCTTCCAGGATCTCGGCATGGGGCGCCCCGATCTCTACCTGAACGTGGGCTCCGGATCGCACGGCGCGCAGACGGCGAAGGTGATGGTGGAGTTCGAAAAAGTTTGCCTTGCGGAGAAGCCATCGCTTGTTGTTGTTTATGGGGACGTCAATTCCACGCTCGCCGCCGGGATCGTCGCCAAGAAGCTCGGCATCCCGCTGGCCCATGTGGAGGCGGGGCTGCGCAGCTACGATCGCCGCATGCCGGAGGAGATCAACCGGATCGTCACCGATTCGATCACCGACCTGTATTTCGTTACCGAGGAGAGCGGGCGGCGCAACCTTCTGCTGGAGGGGGTCCGCCCGGAATCGGTTCATCTGGTCGGCAATACGATGATCGATTCGCTGGCGAAGCTCTGCGCCACGCTGGGCGATGCCGAGACCGGGGAGGGCTATCTGGTGCTGACGCTCCACCGCCCGAGCAATGTGGATGATCCGGTGATGCTTCGCAGGCTGCTGGATGCCATCGAGACCGGGGCGGGGGATCTGAAGATCCGTTTCCCGGTGCACCCGAGAACCGAGTCGGCGCTGCGTGCCACCGGCGATTACGATCGCTTGGTCTCCGGCGGCCGCTGGGAGCTTCTCCCGCCGGCCGGCTACCGCGAGTTCGTGGAGATGGTGCGAAGCTCCAAAGGGGTCATCACCGATTCCGGCGGGGTGCAGGAGGAGACCACATGGCTGGGCGTTCCCTGCCTTACCCTCCGCGAGAGCACCGAGCGCCCCTCTACCGTGGAGCAGGGAACCAACCGTCTGGTGGGCGTCGAGCCGCTGATGGTACGCGATGCGGTGGAGCGGATCGCTTCCGGCGCATCGGCCGGAACGCGCGGAGCGGTTCCCCCTCTGTGGGATGGGGAGGCCGCCGGCAGAATCGTCAGGACTATCGTTCAGTTTCTCGGGCAGGTAACACATTCGTAAGCTTGTAATGCCATTTTTTTCCTTCCGATCCCTCTCCGGGGTGCGGGGGCGGCTGCTTTTATTGCTGCTCGTCGTTGTTCCGTTCTCTCTGCATGCTCAGCCGGTTTCCACCGGATCGAGAACCCAGGACGAGACCTCGATCTTCAGGGCGGAACGGTCGCCGGCCACATCTTCCTCTACAGGCCAGCTTCCCCCCATCGAACGGCCGATCGATGCCGAAACCTACCGTCTCGGTCCCAACGATCAGCTTGTTCTGTCGCTGCCGCTGATAGAGCCGGGGGAGTTTCCGCTGGTGGTGGGGCTGGATAACACGCTCCTGCTGCCGCGCGGCTTCGCCCTGCTGGATGTGCGCGGCATGACCCTGGCCTCCCTCCGGCGCACGGTGGATTCCCTCTATCGCGCCCGCTCCTCCTCCTACCGGAACGTTACGGTGGCGCTGGTGAAACCCCGCTCGATCTACGTCACCGTCAGCGGCGACGTGGTGAGCCCCGGAAGGATGGTGCTTACCGCCGCCGACCGGGTTACCACCGCGATAGATCTTGCCAGCAGGATCAGCGAGGAGCTTCCGATAGAACAGCGGGCGCTGCTGCTGAAGGAGCGGGGCCGCCTTGCCGAAGGGGCGCAGCGGGAACGGGGGGGACTTGCCAGCGGCCTGATGGAGCGGCGCTGGGTGACGCTCCGGCATAACAACGGCCGTTCCCAGCGTATCGATCTTCTCCGCTATCGCGCGCTGGGCGCCGAGGCCGACAATCCCACACTGCGCGAGGGGGATGAAGTGATCGTTCACCCGGCCGATCTTTCGGTGCCCAGGGTGGGGGTCTCCGGGGCGGTGAATTCCCCCGCGGTGATGCCCTACAGCCCCGGCGACAATGCTCTGATGCTGGTGCGTCTTGCCAACGGCGCGCGCGATGAAAACGCTCCGGCCGAGGCCTATATCAACCGGGTGTCCGGGGGGAGCGTAACGCAGATCCAGCTCGATCTCTCCGATAGCGCCGCTCTGGCCGCCGTGCCGCTGCAGCCGGGGGATCAGCTGGTGGTGGCCTCCAGCCCCAATGCCGTCGCCGGTGCCGCCGGGCTCGGGGTGGTATCGGTGGTGGGGGAGGTGGAGCGCCCATCCACCTATCCGATCGTGCCCGGCACCACCACGCTCTCCGATGTGATCCAGCTTGCCGGCGGGTTCCGCTCCGATGCCTCGCTCAACGGTGCGTTCATACGGCGCACCAGATCGCAGCAGCAGTACCGGCGCGATCTCCGCGATACCGATCCGGGGGCGGTGATGTCCACCAGCACCCTCACGCTCGATGATACCACCCGCCTGAAGTACGATCTGGAGAACCAGCACGACCGCGTCTCGGCCGATTTCGTGGAGATCTTCGAGCGGGGAAACCGGGGGCGTGATGTGGCCCTGGAGAGCGGCGATGAGATCGTGATCCCCACCAGCCCCCGCCAGGTGTTCGTGCGCGGGCGCGTCAACAAGCCGGGATGGGTGCCGTTCCTGCCGGGAGGAAGCTACGAGGCCTATATCGATATGGCCGGCGGGTTCACCGAGGCGGCCGTGGAGAGCCGCGTGCAGGTGCTGAAATATGCCACCTCGATCTGGCAGGACCCGGATGAGACCGAGATCCGCGCCGGTGATGAGATCTACGTTCCCGGCGAGCGCGATGTGCCGCCGCGCACGGCGCTGGAGAATGCCAATACGATCATCGCGATCACCTCCAGCGTGGTCTCGCTTGCATCGACCATCTACTTCTTCGTGCAGAACTTCGATAAATGACCCATCCCCACCATACCGGCGCCGGCTTGTTCGGTGCTGCTGCGCGCCGTGCCGCAGCGGCTCTGCTGCTTGTCTGCGCCCTCCCGGCGGGGGTGATGGCGCAGAGCGAATTGCTTCCGGCGGAGCATCCGGCCACCTGGGCCCTGATACGGCTGTACGAGTACGGAGCCATCCCGGAGTTTCCGCGCGAGCATCTTCCGGTCTCTCGGGGGCTTGCCCTGCGCCTGCTGGGAGAGGCCGCCCGCGATGCGGCTCTGCCGGCCGCTCTGCGCGAGCAGGCCGAGTATTACCGCGCCGAGCTTGCGGCCGATACCGGGGAGACCCCCACGGCCGTCTTCATCCCCACCTCCGATAGCTCCCGCGTCATCTACGGCGATCCGTTTGCCGGGCATCCGCTTGCCATCGCCGAGCATCATGATCCGGGCCGGGGAATCCATGCGGTGCTGGAGCCGGTGCTGGACGCCGATCTGCGGGCCGATCCCTCCTCTTCCGATGCCGCCCTCATCGTCCGTGGCGGGGTGCAGCTCCGGGGGACGCTGGCGGATCATTTCGGGTTTTCCGCGCGCATCACCAATGGCACCGTGGCCGGCGATAGCGCGCTTGCCGCCCGCGATCCCCGTATCGCCGGCAGCGGCTCCTACAATGTCACCGCCTACGGCCGCGATATCCTTCTTGCCGATGCCCACCTCCGCGCCGATTTCGATGTGGTGGCGGCGGAGATCGGCCATGAACGCATTCAGCTCGGCGGCGGGCTGGAGGAGAGCCTGCTGCTCGGCTCGCGCCTTCCTTCGAATTATGATTATCTCCGCGTTGGCGCGCGGGTGGAACGCTTCGCGTTCACCCATGTGCACGCGGCGCTTCTCGGGGATGCCGGCAGCGGTCCGGGAGGACCGTTCCTGGAGATCCCGCAGAAATATGTGGCCGCCCATCTCCTCACGTTCGGTCCCTTCGCCGGGATACGGGGGGCGATAGGGGAGTCGGTGGTGTATCAGGGACGGGGATTCGAGCTGGGTTATCTGAACCCCTTTCTTTTTATGAAGTCGCAGGAGCAGTATCTGCGCGACCGCGATAACGCCAATATGTATATGGCGCTGAGCATCGCTCCGGCCGAGCGGCTGTTTCTGGAGGGGGAGCTGATGCTGGACGATCTCCGGTTCTCCTTTATCGGCGACGGCTTCTGGGGAAACAAGAGCGCATGGCGCCTGGCGGCGCGGGCCATCGCCTTCCCGGTCGATGCGGTGGATCTGGGAGTCTCCTATACCCGCCTGGAACCGTACGTGTTCAGCCATTTCAACGCCGAGAACGCCTATACGCATCATGGGGCCATTCTGGCCGGCGCGGGGCTCCAGCCGAACTCCCATCTGGTAGAGGGGAGGCTGGCGGTGGTGCCGATGCCGAACCTGCGGATTCGGGGCACGGTGGGCTTCGGGGAGCATGGAGCGAATATCATCGGGAGGAATTCGTCTAACACTGGCGATAGCCTCCTGTACAATGCCGGCGGCGATGTTCGCCAGACCCGCCGTGGCGGGATCGATCCGGAAACCGTCACGTTTCTGGACGGCAGCCCCGAAACCCTTCTGAGGGCCCGTCTGGAAGTGGACTACGAGCCCATCCGTAATATCTATCTCCGCCTGATCTTCCTGCGCGATGAAACCCGGCGCCAGGAGGAGACCCTGAGCGATACGCAGCTCCAGTTCGGCCTGCGCGTGGGGGCGATGTAGGGATGTTCGATTTTGGATTGACGATTTTCGATTGAGGAAGAACGTCCGCTGTTCGTAGTCAGTGCTCCATCGCCGTTACAGGGAAAATCTCATGGCTATGATTGCCGGGGTATTCCAGAAACAACGACTACGGACTACTCACAGCGGGCGAAGCCCGCGTACTGACCGCGCATCTCGTGGTGGCGAACCAAGCACTAAGCTCTAGGATCTAAGTACTACGCACATGATACGTCAAGAAATGATCAGGCGTGAGGAGATCACCATCGACCGGCAGGTTGATGGGATGCAGCCTCATGGGCAGGTGCTCCTGTTCGAGCAGTATACGTTGTTGCGGCGCACCTGGAAATGGGTGCTGCTGATAGCGGTGCTGGTCACCGCCGGGGTGGGTGCCTATGTCTTCCTTGCGGTTCAGCCGGAATACCTGGCATCGGTACGGGCGCTGCCGCCGAACAAGTCGGGCACGCCGCTGGACAACCTGGTGGGGGGGATGTCCTCGACGCTGAAGGATTTCGGGCTCTCCAAGCTCGTCGGCAAGGCAGGAGGGGATGCCGGGTATTCCAAATCGGTGCTTATCACCAGCCAGCCGCTGTACGATTCGCTCGTAGCCAAGTACGATCTGTACAAGGTCTACGAGATTCCGGCCGGCCGCTACGATATGATGTACGGCGCGCTGAACGAGAAGATCATCGTCGATATCTCCCCGGAGGGGCCTATCACGGTGCTGGTGTATGATACCGACCCGAAGCGGGCCGCCGCGATTGCCAACGATGTGATCTACTATACGAACGGCCTGGCGCGCGAACTGAACCGGCGCGAGTCCGAGCCGCTTACCAGGTATGTGGGGGACCGCTACGAGGCCACCCGCGCGGCGCAGGAGAAGCTCGGCCTGCAGCTTCAGCAGTTCATGCAGCAGAGCAAGCTGTATGATCCGGAATCGCAGTCGAAGATCATCGGCACGGCCGTGATGGAGGCCGAGGCGAACGTGGCGGCCAAGCGGAGCATCGCCGAGATGTTCCGCAGCGCTCTGGGCGCCGATGATCCCCGTACCATCCAGGCCAACGAGGCGCTCCGGCTTGCCGAGTCGGAGAGCCGCCGCCTTTCGGCCGGCCGAAGCGGGGCGCTGGAGGGGGTGTCGCTGAAGGAGCTTCCGGCCACCACCGTGGAATATCTCCGCATCCGCCAGGATTACGAGGTCAATGCCAAGGTGCTGGCGCTGCTGGAGCCGATGTACGAGCAGACCAAGTACGAGGAGATGCGGGACATCCCGATTCTGAACGTGCTGGACCCCGCGCTGGTACCGCTGAAGAAGGCGCGCCCGCAGCGGAGCATCATCATCGCCTCGGCGTTTCTGGGCACCTTCCTGATAAGCTATGTGCTGATAGCGGCGGTGGCCTTCGGCAAAAGTTTCGCGAAGCGCTATCGCCGTTATACCGCCTCGCTCCCGGCATACGCCGGCGCTCCGGCCGCGCTCAACGGCGGCGACCGTCCCCGGGATGCCCGGAACGGGGAGACCCGTAACCGGGAGCACGGAGGATGACCTCACGCATCCACACGTTCCGGCCGGCCGAGGAGCTTCCCGGTCCGGTTGGCGGGGTGGGGGTGGCGCTTCTTTCGGCCCTTCTCATCCTGATCGGGATGGCCCTGCCGGGCATGGCCGGCCTGTCGCAGTTCAGCGCCTACGGGCCTCTGCTGATCCCGCTGTTCGCCGCGGTGGCGTTCCTGGTCTGGATCAACGAGCGCCTCTGGATAACGATGGCCGTGGCCGGGCATATCATGATGATGATCGACTCCACCAAGGAGGCGATCGGCCCCGGCGAGGCGGGGTTCATCGTGCTGGGGCTGGGAGGGCTGGTGCTCTGGCTGGTCAAGGAGGTGGGTATTCACCGTCGCCGGCTGGTGGAGACCGGGTTCGATCTGCTGCTGCTCAGCTTTATGACGGTGGGGACCATCGTTACCGTGATCGCCTGCGTGCTGCATGGAGGCAGCCTGCTGCTGTACGCAAAGGAGTACGGCCCGGTGTTCGATCTGCTCCTGTATTTCCCGCTGAAGAAATATCTCCGTACCCGGCAGGATGTGGCCTTTCTGCTGGTCCTCTTCATCTTCGTGGCCGCTATCAACGGGGCGTACGGGTTCATGACCTACCGCGAGCGTCTTGCCCAGGCGGTGTTCCAGTGGCAGATCTCCGCATCGCGAAGCAATGTGAACGAATCCACCTCGATGGCGCTCTTCGTGCTGGGGACCACGCTCTATGCCTACGCCGGCAAATTGTGGCTCCGTCTTGCCTCGCTCGGCTGCATCGCAGGCGGGCTCATCTCCGTGCTGATCTCCTTTTCGCGCGGCCCGATCGTGGCCGGGCTGTTCGCGATGATGGTGATGATCCTGCTGGTTCCCTGGCGCAACAGCCGAAGGGTGATCCTGGCGCTGGGGCTGGCACTGGTGGTGGGGGCGGGGCTGGCGCTGGTGCTCTTTCCGCAGATCGCCAGCAGCATCGGCCAGTCCATCGCCAACCGTGTGCTGTCGGTGGCATCCACCACCAGCGATCGCTCGTTCAACGCGCGGCTTGTGGAATCCGGTACCATCCTGAACCGCTACGTACGCTACTCCCCGGTGCTCGGCAACGGCTTCGGGGTGCAGTACAGTTTTCTGGACCCGCTCAGCAACACGACCACCACCGGCGTGTTCGTGCACAACGGCTATATCTGGTCGCTCTTCAAGTATGGGATTCCCCTGGCGCTGATGCTGATGGGAGTGCTGCTGTACCCGCTGGCGCGGCTGCTGGTGCGCGCCCCGTCGCGGTATGCCGGGTTCAACCGTGCGGTGATGGCCGGCACGGTGGGCTATCTCTTCTCCATGCTGATCGTGCATTTCACATCCAACCATCTCGCGCAGGTCTCCACGACGTTGAACCTGGCGCTCTGCTGGGCCTTCCTCGATTATATCCAGCGTGCCAGCCCGGCGGCGATTGCCGTAGCGGACGGTGCGCTGCCGGAGCATGCGGTGCCGGCCGGAACCTGATTCTATGATCTCAAAACGGCTGAAAATGCTCGGTGTCGGCGCTGACATCGGCCTTACCGTCTCGTTGCAGGTGGTGGGGGCGCTGGCTGCGTATGGGTTCCAGATCATGGTGCTGCGGTCGCTGAGCAAGGAGGAATCGGGGATCTATTTCCTCGCCATATCCTATATTACCATCGCCTCCGGCTTTGCCGATTTCGGTCTCGTTGCCACGGTCATGCCCCGTCTGGCGGTGGCCGGAGGGGAGGCCACGCCGGCGTTCAAGGCGGGGTTCGCGCTCCGCGCCGGGATGCTGCTGGTAGTGGGAATCCTGATGAACGCGATCATGGCGGTTGCCGGCAGGTGGGATCTTCTGGGGCTCGTCAATCTGGCCTATATCTCGTCGATCTTCGGCGCCAAGGCCACCGGGCTGCGGCAGTTCCTCGATATTCTCTGGCGCCTGCGCGGCCGTACCTACGTTCTGACGGCGGTAGGGGTGTTCGATATGCTGCTCGGGGTGGCCGGGCTGTTCCTCTTGTGGCACTATGGCGAGCCCACCGTCATGACCGTCACGCTGATCTTCGCGCTCTGCAACATCCCGGGCTTCGTCGCGGTGACCTTTCCCTGGATCAGCCGGTTGCGCCGCAGCGGCTTCTTCCGGCAGAAGATCCCGGCCCGCTATTACCGCACGTTGTTTCTGGCATCGCTGCCGGTAGGATTGATGGGGGCGCTGGCGCAGGTCTCGGGGCAGTTGGAGCCGCTGGTGCTGGACGGGTTCATGAGCAAGGCGGATATCGCCGCCTATACCGCCGGCACCCGCCCGCTGATCGGGCTGGGCTTTGTGGCGGTGACGCTCGCGTTCGGGCTTGCTCCGCTCGTGGCACAGCATGCCCGCCGGGCCCGCAGCGATTCCTCGTTCGATTTCATCATCTCGGTGGCGGTGCGCCTGATCGGGGTGCTGGGGCTCGGTATCTGCGCCATGTGCGCCCTGTTCTCCGAGCAGATCATGCTGATCGCCGGGCGGGAGTATGTGGCCGATGCCTATATTTTGCGGATGTTCAGCATCATCAATGGCCTTACCTTCCTGGTTATCGTGTTCGACCAGTTCCTGCTGGCGATGGGGAGGCGGAAACAGACGCTGTACGGCGCCATCCTCTATTTCGTGCTGGCGCTGGGGCTGGAGACGCTGATTATCGGCCGCTGGGGGATCATGGGGATGATGTATGCGAAGCTGGCGGCCGTCTGCTGCCTGGTTCTGTTCCAGCTGGTGATGGTGGGCGATGAGGTGCGCCGCTCGGCGGCCAGGGCACTGGGGAATCTTCTCCCCACCGCAGCCGTGCTGCTGGGGGCCGCCCTTGCCACCGTTCATCTGGATCTCTGGATGCGGGTTCCGGCCGTTCTGGTGCCCACGCTCGGCGCGCTTCTGCTGATGAGGACCGTCAAGATCTCGGAGCTGAAGATGCTCCGGAAGATGAATGTGACGTGAGTCGATTTTCGATTGCCGATTGCCGATTTTCGATTGGGGGAGCGGGACGGAGGGATTGGCGATTTTCGATTGCCGATGTTGGATTTTCGATTGGGGAGAGAGATGGGGGCGATTTTCGATTGGCGATTTTGGATTTTCGATTGGAGGGGATGGGGGGAGTGATTGGGGGAAGAAGAGAAGGGAGGGGGGAGTAGGCAATCCGGTTGGGGAGAGATGGGGGTGGAATGTGGGGTATCCGGATGCCGGAAATGGGGGGGAGCCGAGAGGGGCGGAGCCGGCCGGCCGCGATGATTCCCCTGCTACGAACTATTATCTCCCAACTACTAACTTGGAATAGTGGTCATAATTACGGTATCATCAATATAATAGAAGCGATACGTCCTTGAAGGTACTCCGGCCCGGGGCTTCCTACTCGCGCATCCCGCATCGGTGCGTTTCCTTATAAGCATGGTGAACAAAGCTCAGTCAGATCGACGAAGAGATCCTCACGTAAGCGTCGTGATGGTGAACTACAATACGAAGGACCTCACGCTGGAGGCCGTTGCATCGGTCTATAGCTCGCTGGAGGACCCGGAGTTCGTTGTGGAGATCATCGTCGTCGATAATGCCAGCGTCGATGGAAGCGCCGAGGCGATCAAGGCGCGCTATCCGGAACTCTGCGTGATCCGTTCGGAGGAGAATATCGGGTTCGGGCGGGGGAACAACCTCGGCGCCACCCATGCCACCGGCGATGCCCTCTTTCTGCTGAATACCGATACGATCGTACGTCCCGGCGCCATCGAAACGCTCTACCGGAACCTGTTCGCCACGGAGAAGCGGGGGATCGTGGGGCCGTTCCTGGAGAATCCGGACGGCAGCTACCAGTGTTCGATGATCTCGTTCCCCACCGTCTGGCGCACCTTCTGCACCTTTTTCTGGCTGGATCGCCTCTTTCCCCGCGTCCCGTTGTTCGCCGACGGCGCGATGACCCATGTGGACCCGCTTCAGGAGCACGAGGTGGATGTCATCAACGGCGCGGCGATGATGATCCGCCGCGACCTGTACGAGCGCATCAAGGGCTTCGATCCGGAATACTTCATGTATTACGAGGAATCCGATCTCTGCAAGCGGGTGGCGGAGACCGGGTACTCGGCACGCTATATCCCGTCGGCACATGTGCTGCATCTTATCAGCCAGAGCTCGCGGTCGCACCCGTGGTGGTTCCATCATATCCTGCGCCGCTCCCGGATGATCTATGCCCGCAAGCATATGACCCCTGCCGAGCGGATCGCGATGGCCGGCGTGGTCCATGCCGCCTATGCGTTCCGTATCGTCGTTTATCCGTTCATCGGGCTGGTCAACCCGCGCTTCCGCATGATGGGGCTCAACATGCTCAAATCCTATCTGCGCGTCGACGCCCCCTTTATCCCCAGGAAGAACGCCAACGCATGAAGATTCTGGATATCACCTCCAGACTTCCCTATCCGCTGATCGATGGTGCGCGTATCTGCATGTACCAGCTCGTGTACGGCCTTGCCTCGCAGGGACACCAGCTTCATGTGGTCGCCATCGACGAGGAGATGACCGATCCGGGTCCGCTAGGGGAGTTTTCATCGGTGCACGTCGTGCCCCTTGCCAGCGCCCCCAAGGCGCTCGGCGCGCTCGCCACGCTCCTCGATCCCTATCCCTATACGCAGTTGAAGCGGGATAGAAAGGAAGTCTATCAGTTGCTCGACCGTCTCCAGGCGGCCGAGCGCTTCGATGTGGTGGTGGCCGATCAGGCGCATATCGCGCAGTACGGCGCCTATATGAAACAACGCTACGGGCTGCCGTACATCCTCCGGTGCCATAACATCGAGCACGAGATCTACGAGCGGCATATCCGCACCATGCGCAATCCGGCCATGCGGTTCTATGTGGATCTTCAGGCGCGGCGCTGGGACCGTTTCGAGGGGGAGCAGATGCGCCTTGCCGATGCCTGCGTGGCGATCACCCGGCGCGACCAGAATGCCATCCAGGAGATGGCCCCCGGCGTTCCGGTGGAGACCATCCCGGCGGCGGTCGATCTTTCGGCGTTTCCGTACCATGATCCCGCCGGCCGCGACGAGAACTCCATGATTATGCTGGGGAATATGGGCTGGCCGCCGAACCGCAACTCCGTGCTCTGGTTCGCCGGCGAGATCCTGCCGCTGATCCTTGAACGCCGCCCCGATGCGGTCTGCTATATCGTCGGGGACAATCCCCCCACGGCGCAGCTTCCGCCGGCCTCGGAGAACCTCCGGATCGAGGGGCGGGTGCCGTCGATAGCCCCGTACTACAGCCGGGTGAGCGTGGGGCTGATCCCGCTGAACGTGGGAGGGGGGATGCGTGTAAAGATGGTGGAGATGATGGCCTCCGGCATGCCCATCGTCAGCACCGGCCAGGGGGCCGAGGGGAACGATGCGGTTCCCGGAGAGCACTATCTGCGGGGGGATACCCCGAGGGAGTTCGCCGATGCGGTGGTGCGCCTGCTGGACAGCCGCGCCGAACAGATACGGCTGGCCCGCGCCGCGCGAGGCTTCGTCTCGGATCATTACTCGCTGGAGCAGACCAGCAGGCGTCTGGAGCGTGTGATGCTGGATGCGATCGCGCGCAACAACAACCGGCTACAGGGATGACGATCGTTCTTACAGCCATCTTCTGGTTTGCCATCGGGTGGATCGTCTACGTCTTCATCGGCTATCCGCTGCTGATGGCGCTGCTCGCGCGCGTGCGCCCGCGCCGCCTGCGCCGCACGCCCGGCTACCGGCCGAGCGTCTGCTTTGTGATGGCGGCCTACAACGAGGAGAAGGGTATCGCCGGGAAGCTCCAGAATTATCTCGATCTCGATTATCCCCGGCATCTCCTCTCGTTCTCGATAGGCTCGGATGCATCCACCGATGCTACCGACAGCATCATCGAACGCTTTGCCGCCCAGGACCCATCCATCCGGCTGGAGCGTTTCAGCCGCAGCGGCAAGACAAAGATCGTCTACGAGCTTGCCGGCCGCGCCGATGCCGAGATCATCGTCTTCACCGATGCCGATGTGCTTCTGGAGCGCGACGGGCTGGCGAAGATCGTCGATTGTTTCTCCGATCCTGACGTGGGGGGAGTGATAGGGAGGATGGTCTATCACGATACCGCCACCAACGCCGGGAGCACGGGGCAGAACAAGTACCTGGAGCTGGAGAACGCCTTGCGCGATGCCGAATCGCTCTTCTGGACCACCGTTGGCCCGCGCGGGGAATGTTTTGCGGTGCGGCGGGGAAGCTATACCCCGCTGGAGAGCTACAAGCTCTCGGATGATCTGAACCTGGTGATAACGATACCGCTGAACGGCTACCGGGTCTGGTACGAGCCGGAGGTTATCATCCACGAGGTTACCAAGCGCTCGCTCGGCACGGAGTTCAAGCGGCGTCTGAGAATGGGGCAGCAGGCGGCGGCCACGCTCCTGGCGTATCATGGCACCCGCCTGCCGTGGCGCTCGCTGGCGGGCTTCCAGATATGGTCGCACAAGCTGCTGCGCAACCTCGCGGCCGTGCCGATGGCGCTGGCGGTGCTGGCGGCGCTGTTCCTGGCCCCCACATCGGGGTTCTTCCTGGCGATCGCGCTCCTCTCGCTCGCCTGGGGGCTGGCGATGGCGGCCGGGGCGCTCTGCAACCGGTTCGCGGTGAATATCCGCGCGCTGCATTATCCGCTCTACTTTACGGCGATGCTCGCCAGCCTGGCGATAGGCTCGGTGCGCGCGGTGTTTTCCGGGGGACTTGAAATGTGGAACAGCCAGCGAGTAGAATGAGCACGACCGCACATAGCGCCCCTCGCGGCGGCACGCTCCGGTACGCCCGGCGCGTGCTCGGCATTGCCCTGAAAAGCGTCTTCAAGTCGCGGCGGGGAACCCAGTGGCTGGTGGTGCTGGCCGATGTGATAGCGCTGGCGCTCTCGTTCATGGCGTTCTATATCATCCGGATCAACCGGGGCATCTTCAGCACCACGCCGGAGGTGCCGTTCGCGCTGCTGGTGCAGACCACGATGCTGGTGCTGCTGTTCTGGCTGGCGCTCTTCTGGTTCTGCGGCGTGTATATCTCGGTGCACAACCGTGCCCTGTTCGATGAGTTCTACTCGGTGCTGAAGGTGGTGCTGATAGGCTTCGTGATACTCTTCGCGGCGGTCTATCTGGCTACCTCCGATCTCCCCACCGGGTCGGTGAACTTCGTTTCGCTGCTGATCTATTTCATCCTCACGGTTGCCTCCATCGGCTTCGGGCGGTATCTGGTGCGGGGGGTGGTACGGAAGATGCGGCGGCGGGGGATCGGCCTGCGCCGGACGATCATCGTGGGGGATTCGCCGAAGAGCCGCCAGCTTCTGGAGATGTTCAGCGCGCACCCGGAGCTCGGGTACGCGGTGGTGGGAACCGTGGCCGCCGGCGGTGCGCTCACCTCCGACTTCGCCAAGCGCACCCTGGGGGATATCGACGAGCTTGACCGTATCATCACCTCGCGCGGGGTGGAGGTTACCGTGCTCGGGATGGAACAGCACCGCGAACTGGTGCCGAAGCTCATCACCGAGACCGCCGTGGCCGATACCACCATCAAGATCATCCCCGATCTGTATGATATCGTCAGCGGGCAGGCGCGCGCGCAGCATCTGTACGGCATCCCCCTGATCGAGATCAACCCGCAGATCATGCCGGTCTGGGAGCAGCACCTCAAGCGCATCATGGATGTGGGAGTATCGGTGGCTGGGCTCCTGTTCGGCGGGCCGGTCTGGCTGCTGGTGGCGCTGGCGGTGAAGCTGGAGGACTGGGGGCCGATCTTCTACTCGCAGGAGCGGGTGGGGCTGGGGGGGCGCACCTTCATGATCCATAAGTTCCGCTCCATGCGCATCGATGCCGAGAGCCGCGGGATAAGCTGGACCTCGGCGAACGATCCCCGCGTGACCGCCGTGGGACGGTTCATCCGCAAGACCCATCTCGATGAGATCCCCCAGCTCTGGAATGTGCTGGTAGGGGAGATGAGCATCGTGGGGCCCAGACCGGAGCGCCCGTTCTACGTCGAGAAATATTCAAAGATCCTTCCATCGTATCCCCGGCGCCTCCGGGTGAAGCCGGGCCTTACCGGCTGGAACCAGGTGCAGCTGGAGGATATGGTGGAGAATGTTGAGTTCGTGCAGGAGCGCTTGCGGCACGACTTCTTCTACATCGAGAACCTGTCGCTACGGCTCGATATCGAGATCATTTTCCGCACAATCATCCGCGTTCTCCAGCGCAAAGGACAGGCCTAGGCGTGAACGACCAGTTCATCCCGAAACGGGCGTTGGTGGTGATCCCAACCTACAACGAGATCGACAACGTCCCGACGCTCATCGGCGAGGTGCTTGCCACCGATCCGCGCGTCGATATCCTCTTCGTAGACGATGGCTCTCCGGACGGCACGGGAGATTATATCGCCGGGGTGGCAGCAAACGAGCCCCGTGTAAAGCTGCTCAGGCGCCCCGGCAAGATGGGGCTGGGCACCGCCTACTGCCGCGGGTTCGAGCGGGCCATCGCCGAGGGGTACGATGTGGCCCTGGAGATGGATGCCGATTTCTCGCATGATCCGACAACCATCCCCAAGTTCCTGAAGGAGATCGAGAGCGCCGATCTTGTGATCGGCTCCCGCTACGTGCAGGGGGTGAACGTGGTGAACTGGCCGATGAGCCGGCTTCTGCTGAGCTACTTCGCCAATATCTACTCCAGGTTCATCACCGGCATGCCGCTGCACGATGCCACCGGCGGGTTCAAGTGCTTCCGCACCGATGTGCTTCGCAGGATCGATCTGGAACGCGTCCGCTCCAATGGCTACTCCTTCCAGATCGAGCTGAACTTCCTGGCGTGGAATCTGAAGTCCAGGATCAAGGAGATCCCGATCATCTTCGTGGATCGCCGCAGCGGCGTCTCGAAAATGTCCCGCAAGATCGTCTTCGAGGCCACGCTGATGGTCTGGAAACTCCGGTTCCTGAAACTCTTCGGAGGGATACGGAAGCGGTACAAGCATAGTGCGTAATTGATACAGCGTAGTCCGCCGCCTGCGGCGGCTGTAGTAGTAGTTGGTCAGTAGTCCGTTCGCGGGCTACAGCCCGCTGTCAGTGGTCCGCCGTCGTTGCTGCTGAGACCACCGGCCAGCCATGCGGTTGCGGACGTTCTCCCCAATCGAAAATCTACAATCGAAAATCGAAAATCGTCCGGCCTCTCCGATGCAACTCTCCATCGTCATCGTCAACTACAACGTCTGCGACCTGCTTCTGAACGCGGTGGCATCGGTGTATGTTGCGCTGGAGGGGATCAGCGGGGAGATCATCGTGGTGGATAATGCCTCCAGCGATGGGGCCATCGAGACGCTGAACCGGATCTATCCGGAGGTCATCACCATTCCGCTGGATCGCAATCTGGGGTTCGGCGCGGCCAACAACATCGGCATCGAGCGCTCCAGGGGGGAGTATATCCTTCTGCTGAACCCCGATACGGTGGTGCAGGAGGGAACCCTCCGGACGATGCTCGATTTCATGCGGGAGCATCCGGATGCGGCCTTCTCCGGCTGCAAGATCATCCTGCCGAACGGCAGCTACGATCCGGTTTCCAAGCGCGGATTCCCATCCCCCTGGTCCTCCTTCTGCCGGGTGTTCGGCCTGAGCCGCCTCTTCCCGAAATCGAAGCTCTTCGGCGGCTACAACCTCACCTTCATGGACGCCAACGAGGTGGCCCGCATCGATGCGCTTGCCGGCTGCTTCATGTTCTGCCGTGGCGATGTGCTGAAAAAGCTCGGAGGATTCGATACCGATTTCTTCATGTACGGCGAGGATCTGGATCTCTGCTATCGCGCCAAGAAGATGGGGGGGGAGATCTATTACGTCCCCTGGACCTCCATCATGCATTTCAAGGGGGAGAGCACCCGCCGCAGCTCCATCGATGCGCTGGCGGTGTTCTACGAGGCGATGGAGATCTTCGCCCGGAAGCATTTCCGCTCCAACATCGCCATGCTCTGGATGATACGCGCCGGCATCTGGGTGCGCAGGGGAATAGCGCGCGTGGGCGAACGCTTCCCGGCGGCCGGCATGGCGGCGGTGGATATCGTGGCGGCGCTGGTGGGCTTTATGATCGGTTCCTCCATCAAGTTCGGCGCGCCGTTCAATTATCCGGAATATGCCTTCCCGACCGTGCTCGTGCTGCCGCCGCTGATTCTGGTGGCGGCGCTGGCGGCGGTGGGAGGATATTCCTCCGACGACCGCGTTCCCGGCAAGGCGCTGCTCGGCTTCATGGTGGGATTCTTCATTCTCAGCACCCTGCCGTACTTCTTCAAGGACTATGCGTTCAGCCGTGGCGTGGTGCTTCTTACCACCGGCGTGGCAACCGCCGCCGGGGTGGGGGCGCGATTTCTCTGGCTGCTGTACCGGCGCACCTTCGGGGCCGAGTCGATACGGCGGGTGGCGTTCCTGAGCCGCCAGGAGATCGGCCCGGAGACCCGCAGCGGCGTGCGGCGGATGTTCCCCACGCGCCCGGTGGCGATCATCGGCACCATCGTCCCCACATTCAGCGAGGCCGGTGCCATCGGCGAGGAGGCGCTCGGCTCGGTGGAGAACATCGCCAAGATCGTCCGCCAGCACCGGCTCACCGATATCGTGGTGCTGGATTCCACGCTGAGCTACAGCGAGGTGCTTACCGCGATGGGGCACACCGCAAGCCAGCCGCTGCGCTATCATATCGTACATGGAGCGCTGGAGAGCACCGGCGAGATCACCGCCGGGCAGGAGGTCCCCTCCGGGATGCTCCATCCGGAACGGCGCGGCCCGTCGCATCCGGTTCTTCGCTCCGTGCGGGATCGTTTTATAGCATTCCTGGGTCTGGTATCGGCCCCGCTCGTATATTTGCTGGTCCGGAAGCCGGGGGGCTACCTCGGAGCGTTGTGGGATGTGCTCACCGGCCGGCGCGAGCTGGTGGGGGTCAGCGGCGGACCGCCGCAGGGCTCCGGTGCGGGAACGCCGGAGCCGGTGTTCTCCATGGCGGGGTTCTACCGCCGCGGATCGCTCAGCAGCCGCGAACTGGCGCAGCTGGAAGGGTTCTACGAGTCCAATCAATCCTTCCTTCTGGATTGCGAGATCATCATCGCTCTGCTGAGGCACCGGACGCTCTCGCTGGCGCACGACCGCACGGCCGACAAGGAACGGCCCGCCGGGGTGCCCGCCCTGAAACCGGATGAAGCCGGGAAAAAATAGAAGAGATGAGCCGGAGGCAGACGCAGCATGCCACTGCCCCGGTTCGATGATCCGCCACCAGAGGTGAGGGAACCTCCGGCGGCCGCAGTTGGTTTCAATTACCGATACGTACAGGGGCAACAACTACAATTATGGCGAAATACGTTCTTGAGTTCGAGCGACCGATTCTGGAGCTGGAGGAGAAAATCGCCGAGATGCGGTCGATGGCCGACCAGCTCGACATCGGCGATGAGATCGAAGTGCTCGAACAGAAGGTGGAGCGGCTGCGCACCAGCGTCTACGAACAGCTTACGCGCTGGCAGCGTGTGCAACTCGCCCGCCATCCGGACCGTCCGTTCACGCTGGATTATATCGCTCTGATCTGCGATGATTTCATCGAGCTTCATGGCGACAGGAATTTCGGCGACGATGCGGCTATCGTGGGAGGTCTCGCCCGGATCGACGGGCGGGAGATCGTGCTGATAGGGCACCAGAAGGGGCATGATACCAAGGAGAACCTGAAGCGGAATTTCGGCATGCCGAACCCCGAGGGGTATCGCAAGGCGCTTCGCCTGATGAAGCTCGCCGAGAAGTTCGCCCTGCCGGTCGTCACCTTCATCGATACCCAGGGAGCCTATCCCGGCATCGAGGCGGAGGAGCGGGGACAGGCCGAGGCGATCGCCCGCAACCTGCTGGAGATGGCGCGCCTGAAGACCCCGATCGTCAATGTGGTGATCGGCGAGGGGGCCAGCGGCGGCGCGCTCGGCATCGGCATGGGGGACCGGTTCCTGATGATGGAGAATACCTGGTATTCGGTGATAGCGCCGGAATCCTGCTCCAGCATCCTCTGGAAAAGCTGGGACTACAAGGAACAGGCCGCCGAGGCGCTCCGGCTTACCGCGCGCGATCTGGTGGAACTCGGTATCGCCGATTCGGTGATCCCGGAGCCGGTCGGGGGCGCCCATCGTAATCCGCGCGTGGCCGCCGATCTGCTGAAGGCATCGCTGGTGGCCGCGCTGAGCGACCTTACCGCCATTCCGGGAGACAGGCTTCTGGAACTCCGCGCCGAGCGCTATGCGGCTATCGGCGTCTGGACCACGACGGCCGAGGCCGGAGTGGCTCGCAATGGCTGAGAAGAAGTATGTAATGCAGCATATGGGGGCATATGGGCCGGGCAGGCCGCGCATATTACCTGACCCGGATTTTTGGGGACTTTAATCGATGAGATCGAATATCTCAGGATAGTACTTATGGCAGCTTCAGATAATCATGGAAGCGATCAGGAGCGGCCGCGGCGCAATGTGGGGAGCCGCGACCGCAGCGAGAAGGAAGGCACTTCCCGCGATGAAACAAAACAGGATTGGGCCCGCCGCGAGCCGGTATGGCGCAGCCGGGGAGAGGGGAAATCGGACGAGGCGCGCCGCGATGATGCCGGCGAACGCCGCCCGCCGGAGGAAGGAGCTCCCAAAGAGGGATTCCCCCCCCGCGAACGTAGCGCCGCTCCCCCGCGTGAAGCCGGCCCGCGCGAAAGCAACGACTGGCGCGAACGCGGCGGCGGCGCATTCCGCGACCGCGAGAACACCGCTCCGCGCCGCGAGAGCACCGGCCCGCGCGAAAGCAACGACTGGCGCGAACGCGGCGGCGGCGCGTTCCGTGACCGCGAGAACACCGCTCCGCGCCGCGAGAGCACCGGCCCGCGCGAAAGCAACGACTGGCGCGAGCGCAGCAGCGGCGGGTTCCGCGATCGTGAGAGCTGCGGATTTCGCGACCGCAGCAGCGGCCCCCGCGAGGGTGGTGGTTTTCGCGACCGTGAGAGCGGCGGCCCGCGCGAGGGTGGCGGATTCCGTGATCGTGAGAGCAGTGGTCCCCGCGAAGGTGGCGGGTTCCGCGATCGTGAGAGCGGCGGATTCCGCGACCGCAGCAGCGGCCCCCGCGAGGGCGGCGGATTCCGTGACCGCGAGAGCGGCGGCCCGCGCGAGGGCGGCGGATTCCGCGATCGTGAGAGCAGCGGTCATCGTGAGGGCGGCGGGTTCCGTGACCGCGAGAGCAGCGGTCCGCGCCGCGAGAGCGGCGGATGGCGCGATCGTGGCGCATCGGAAGGGCGGGAACGCCCGGCGTTCGGTGGTGAGGAACGTGGCGGCCCGCGCCGCGAGTTCGGCCCCCGGTTCTCCAGAGAAGATGGCCCCAGACGGGATGAGGGAGCGCGCGGAGAGGATGCGCCGAGGCGCGAGGGCTTTGCCCCGAGAGAGGACCGGCGTGATGATCGCCGCGACGATCGCGAGCGCAGGCCGTATCGCTCATCCTCACCGTACCCGGCACGCTATGGCAGCGGTGGCTCCCGGTTCAGAACCCCCAGGCCGCCGTTGAAGAAGAAGAAGAAGGTGCGCGTCTTCTTCCATCAGGCTCTTACCCGCATCCTCCTGCCGAAACTTCTCACCAAGGCGAAGTACCTCTCGCCGAGGCTTGCGAAGATGTTCATCGAAACCGGCCGGGTGCGTGTCAATGCCCGTATCGTTTCCTCCCCGTACTACGAGGTCAACCTCCGGAAGGAACGGGTGACGATCGACGAGGCCGCGACCGAGTATCCGCGGCGGCTCTGTTATATGATCTACAACAAGCCGCGCAATGTCGTCTGCGAGAAGAGCGATCCCGTGTTCAACGAGATCTTCGAGTCGGAGGGGGCATGGAGCTTCCCGTTCGGCCGCCTTACCAAGTCCGCCTCGGGTCTGGTGGTGCTCTCCAACGATCCCCGTATGGTCAAGCGCCAGCACACGGTGGATATCGAATTGCAGAAGGAGTACCGCATCAAGCTGAACAAGACTCTGACCGAGGAGCAGCTCGACGAGCTTAGCCTTGGGGTGCTGGTCGGCGATGAGTATCTGGTGCCGCTGCGGGTGAGCCCGGTGCGGGAGAACAAGAACTCGATGTGGATCGATATCACTCTGCTGGATGATTCCTACCAGCGCCTGTACGGTGCCTTCAAGGTGCTTGGCGCGGAGGTGCTGGCGATGCGGCGTACCCGTATCGCGCTCATCAACGAGCAGATGGTGCCGCCGGGAGAATGGCGGGAGCTGAGCGGCTTCGAGATCGCCGCTCTCGGCATCCCGAAGTTCACTCCGGGGGAACTCCCTCCGGAACCGCTCCCGCCGATGAAGCCGAGAACCGAGCGCAAGCCTCCGTTCAAGAAGGATGCTCGCGATGGCTTCCGTCGCGGAGGAGAACGAGGCGAACGGGGAGGGGAGCGTGGCGGCTGGGATCGCCGGCCCGGTGGTCCTGGAGGACGTCGTCCGGCTCATGGTGGCCCCGGTGGCTACCGCTCGCGCGAGGAGGAGTTCGAGGACCGGCAGCGCGAGGAGGCCGAGGCAGACGCAATCGGCAACAAGTAGGCGGGCACCGGTATGCCGGAGATCGTCTCCAATCTCATACAGGTGCATCCGTTCCGGGTGCGAGGGGGCGTCGTGGAGCATCTGCTCCTGCGGCGCTCCCCCGATGAGGATATCTACCCCGGGATCTGGCAGGTGATTACCGGCGGGATCGATCCGGGGGAAACCTCTCTGGATGCGGCCCGCCGGGAACTGCTTGAGGAGACCGGCCTGCTGGCCGAGCGCTGGGTGCCGCTCCCCACCGTGGCCGCTTTCTATTTCGCTCCCGCCGATCAGGTGATCCTTTCACCGGTCTTCGCCTGCCAGCTCCAGGAATCGGCTCTGCCGGTCCTTTCTTCCGAACATGCCGAATATCGCTGGATGACGCTCGGGGAAGCCAGCGAACGACTGGAATTTCCCACCCATCGTGACGGAGCGGCGGAAGTGACGAGGCTTTTCGATTCGCGATTGTAGATTTTCGATCGGGCAGAAGGTCGGTCGTCCGTGGCCGTTCCACCGGAGCCGCATTACTGACCGGTGATCTCAACAGCAACGGCGACGGACCACTACCGCGGGCTTTAGCCCGCGAACGGACTACTGACCCAACAACCACTACAGCCGCCGCAGGCGGCGTACTGGCTACGGAGCGCTCCCGGATAGCTCTTCCTGAAAACCAAACGTTCAGAACCAACCCCTACCCCGCCATCGATTCCGTTCTCCATCCCCGCCGCATCGCCATGAGGATCATGTACGATGGCACCGATTTCCTCGGCTGGCAGCGGCAGCCGCATGGGCGTACCGTGCAGGAGGAAGTGGAGAAGATGCTCTCGCGGCTCTGCGGCAACCTTCCGGTGAATGTGGTGGGGGCCGGGCGTACCGATTCTGGGGTGCATGCCGGGGGGCAGGCCGCCCATGCCGATCTCCTCACCCGCTACGACGATGCCAGCCTGCTGCACGCGCTGCACCGCATGTCCCCGCCGGATCTGGCCGTTACCGCTCTGCGTGCCGCGTCCCCCGATTTTCATGCGCGCTACAAGGCATGGTCGCGGAGCTATCGCTACACCATCATCACCCGCCCCGATCCCTTTCTGGCCCGCTACTGCTGGCGGTTCGATGGCGCGCTCGATCTTCATCTGCTCAACACAACGGCGGCGCTGCTGCTGGGAGAGCATGATTTCACCTCCCTTTCCAAGCATAACCCCGATACGCCCAATATGGTCTGCCATGTGACGCGGTCGGAGTGGAGGGAGCGGGAGGGGGGAGCCGAATATCATGTCACCGCCGACCGGTTCCTGTACGGCATGGTGCGGCTGCTGGTGGGCGTGCAGATGGATGTGGGGCGCGCGCGGCGTCCGATGGAGGATATCGTGCGATTGCTCGGTTCCCGCGACCGGAATTTCCAGAGCACCTCGGCTCCGGCGGCGGGGCTCTCCCTGGTGGATGTTGGCTATCCGCCGGAGTTCGACCCCTGGGGGGCTCGCGGCATGGTTTGAATGCCGTCCGGGAATGCATCCGGGTAGCGGCCTTCGGTCTGTAATCGCATCGTAAAATTCATCCTCCGGCGGTCTCCGCTGATGTCCGGCTCGGTATATGCTTTGTGAATCGTAAATTCAGCTCCCCCTTCCGGTATGCCGAGGCTCTCCCTCGCGTCCGATCTGCGGCGGGATGGGCCGGGGAGCATAACGATTTCAACAACTACAGTGCAGACCATGAGCAGTACACGTTCGGTTAAGGCGGCCCGGCGGGGGCAGACGGGGATTTTTTATGCGCTTCTGGTGACTCTCCTTTCCGGAGCGGTCGCCTGCGGTGTGAACCTTTTCAGCATCAACGAAGATGCATCGCTCGGACAGCAGATGGATAAGGAGATCCGCTCCAATCCCGCCGAGTACCCCATTCTCAACAACGAGGCCGTGCGCGGCCAGCTCCAGCGGATCGTCGATCAGATAGTGCAGGCGCCCGATATCAAGTATCGCGGCAAGTTCCCCTATACGGTGACGGTGATCAACGACGACAAGACGATCAACGCCTTCGCCACGCCGGGGGGATACGTCTACGTCTATACCGGCCTTCTCCGCTTCCTCGACAACGAGGCCACCCTGGCCGGCGTGCTGGCGCACGAGGTGGCACACGCCGAGGAGCGTCACGGCACCGAGCATATGACCCAGTCGCTGGGAGTGGATATCGCGCTGCAGATAGCGCTCGGCAACAACCCCTCGCGCCTGGCGCAGATCGCCGGCAATGCGGGCGCCCTGCTGGCGCTGATGCGCAACAGCCGCCAGGACGAGCTGGAGGCCGATACCCGTTCGTTCCAGTATCTGCGCAGCACCCCGTACTGGCCCGGCTCCATCCGCTACTTCTTCGAGAAGATGCAGCAGGGAGGCGGCCGTCAGGCGAGCGTTCTGGAGCAGTGGACCTCCACGCACCCGACCGACCAGTCGCGTGTTGACAACATCAACACGCTGCTGCGCGAGAACCAGATCCCCGCGCCCACGCCGGCCACGCTGAAGACCGACAGCTATCGTTCGCTGTTGCAGAACCTCCGTTAGAACCCCGGCCGTTACCGGCAGCCGGTAACGGCTGCGGTTACCGCAGCCGGGCGCAGGGGGTGGGCTTCGGCAATCAGTTCATTCTCTCTTCACTCTCTCCGGGATTTTCCTCATCATGGGCAACCAGACCTTCAACGAACGCTATTTCTCCATCATGGAGCGCAACGGGAGCCGGCTCTGCGTCGGGCTTGATACCGATGCCCGGAACCTGCCGGAAGCGGTGCGCGGCGCCGCCAATCCGACGCTGGAGTTCAACCGGCGGATCATCGAAGCGACCAGCGATCTCTGCTGCTCCTACAAGATGAACCTCGCCTTCTACGAGAGTTCCGGGGAGAGCGGGATGGAGGCGCTGCGGGGCACGCTGGAGGCGATCCCGGAGGGGATCATCACCATCGGCGATGCCAAGCGCGGGGATATCGGCAATACCGCCGAGCGCTATGCCGATGCCCTGTTCGAGACCCTCGGGTTCGATGCGGTGACCGTCAACCCCTACATGGGGATGGATACGCTCTCCCCGTTCTTCGGACGCGAGGGGACGTGCGTGTTCGTGCTGGCGCTTACCTCCAACCCCGGCTCCGCCGATTTCCAGCGTCTGGATGTGGAGGGGAGGCCCCTCTACCTGCGGGTGATCGACAAGTGCGTGGAGACCTATGGCGAGAGCGGCAGTCTCGGGTTCGTGGTGGGCGCCACCCATCCCGGCGAGCTTGGCAGTCTCCGCTCCCACGTCGGCGGCACGATACCGTTTCTGATCCCGGGTCTCGGTACCCAGGGCGGGGATGCCGAGGCCACCGTGCGCGCCAATGACGGCGGGGTGGCCTTCTTCAACGTGTCGCGCGGCATCAGCGGCGCCGGCAAGGGGGAGGATTTCGCCGAGAAGGCCCGCCAGGCCGCGCAGTCGTTCGTGGAGCAGCTCCGCGAGCCGATGAATGCGGGCTAAGATCAGTTGGGCTGGAACGGGCGGAGTTTTGCTCCGCCCGTTCCAGGCCGCGCGCAGAGGCCGCCGAATCGAACGCCGCGACAACGCACCGTAGAAACGTATCGGCAGGTACGTACCTGTTCCCGGTTATTTCACCACGTTTCCATGTCCGAATCCGATCTATATGATCTCTGGGAAAGCAGGGCCCGTACCGGCGCCTCGTTCCGGTGTGCCGGCGGGGAGCGTCTGGTGGTGATCTCGCCGGGACGGCGCAATCACGGCCCCGGTCCCGATTATCTCGATGCCGTGCTTCTGGTGGATGGCGCGCTGGAGGTGGGATCTGTGGAGATGCATCTGCGGGAATCCGACTGGTTCGCTCACGGCCATGGGAGCGATCCGGCCTACGATGATGTGCGGCTGCATCTGCTGGCCGCCGCCGAACGTCCGTTGCGGCTCCGGTTTCCCACGCTGTTCGCTCGCGATCTCCATTCCGCCCCCCCGGCCGTTCCCACGGATCATTCTTCGCTTCCCTCCATCGATGCGCCGTTCCTGGCGGAACTCTCCTGGAGCCGGCTGCTCCGCCGTGCCATCGCGATCATCCGCGCCGAGGAGGGGCTCTCCGCCCCCGATCGTCTCCGCCGTGCGTTCATCCGCCGGCTGTTCGACTGCCTGGGCTATTCCCGAAACCGCGAGGGGATGGGGGCTGTGGCGGAGCTGCTGCTGCTGGATGAGGGGGCGCTGGCCGGGGCGGCGTTCGATCAGCTGGCCGCTCGGGTGTTCGCCGCATCCGGCCTGCCGTTCCAGCGGGTGGCGCGCGCCGGCGGGACGCTGATGAGCGATGGCCGCCTGCGCCAGGTGCGGGGCGGCGCTCTGCCCAGGCAGAGCCCATCATGGCATTACGATACGCGGCCGGCCAATGCTCCGGAGCGCCGTCTCTGGGGCGCGGTCCGGCTCCTCTTCGGGGTCTATCGCGAAGGGCTTCTTCTGCGTCTGCATGAAGCGGTTCTACATGGCGCGTTCGACGTTGCCGCCCGTATGCTTCTGGTCTCGGCCGACGGCTCCGCCTACGTGGGGATGAGCCGTGCGCGGGAGATCGTGATGAACGCGCTGCTTCCGGTGGCGCTTGCGGCGGGGGCCATCGGCGCCTCGCGCGAGGTGATAGAGGGGGTGTGCCTGCTGTACCGGAAATCGCCGCCGCTGGAGCCAAACCGGGTCGTACGGGATCTGGAAGATCGTTACCTTCGTGGCCTTGCCCTTCACGGCGGCTTCTGGCAGCAGGGGGCCATCGAATTCCATCAGCGGTATCTTTCGCCCGATCGCAGCTCTCTGTCGTTTATCGCCGAGGGAGGGGGGGAGTAGATTATGAGAGCGGATTTCACATCAGCTGCCCGGATGATGGTGTCGCCATGAATCCCATGGTGATCTCTCCCGTAGATGCATTCCTGGTGCTGCATCCCGGCCGTACACGAGCATGCGGTTGGTCCCGGACCGGAGAAGAGTGTGCCGCTCCCCGGAGCGTCCCATTCCTCCCCTGCTGCCAACTTCCGGCTGCTCTCTACTAGCCAACAAACAGCTACTATCAACCTTCATAACCAATACAGCGGATCATCGATTATGCCTTCAACCAACTTTGAGAATCTACTGGAGAAAACGCGGACGATAGCGGATGTGAACGCCGCATCGGCCGTGTTGAACTGGGATCAGGAAACCTATATGCCGGAGGGAGCCGCCCTGGCACGCGCCGAGCAGATCGCAACGCTGAGCGGGCTCATCCATCAGATGGTGGTATCGCCGTCGCTGGGAACGCTGCTGGGCGATCTGAAGCAGGAGTCCGAGAACGGCGCCCTGGAAGAGTGGGAGAGGGCGGCTATCCGGGAGACCGCCCGCGAGCACGAGCAGGCATTGAAGCTGCCGGAGGAGCATGTGCGGGAGTTCGCACGGGCCACTTCGCTGGCGCAGCACGCCTGGAAGCAGGCGCGCGCCGAGAGCAACTTCTCGCTGTTCGCCGGCTCTCTGTCGCACCTTGTCGAGCTGAAGTGCCGCGAGGCGGAGTATTTCGGCTACAAGGAGAACCCGTACGATGCCCTGATCGACCTGCACGAGCCGGGCATGACCGTGGCGCAGCTCAACCCCGTGTTCGAGCGGCTCCAGCAGGGGACCAAGGATCTGCTCCGCCGGATAGGGGAATCAGGTGCGCAGGTGGACGACTCGGTCCTCTTCACCGATTTCGATACCGAGACCCAGCTCCGGCTCTCCCGCGAGATCGTCTCGGCGCTCGGCTTCAGCTTCGATACCGGGCGGGTGGATCTCTCGGCGCATCCGTTCTGCACCTCGTTCGCCCCGAGCGATGTGCGCCTTACCACGCGCGTGTTCCGGAACGATCTGCGGAGCTGCCTGTTCGGGCTGATCCACGAGGCCGGCCACGGCATGTACGAGCAGGGCTTCGATTCCCGTCTGGCCCGCACCGTGCTGGCAAGCGGCATCTCGATGGGCATCCATGAATCGCAGTCGCTCTTCTGGGAGAATATGATCGCACGGAGCGAGGAGTTCTGGAGCTGGGGCTTCCCGAAGCTCCAGGCGGCCTTCCCGGAGCGCCTTGGCTCCATGGATGCCGGCGGATTCTATCGCGCCATCAACGTGGTGAAGCCGAGCCTGATCCGTATCGAGGCCGATGAACTCACCTACAACATGCATATCATCCTCCGCTTCCAGATCGAGGACGCCCTTATCAATGGGAGGATGGAGGTGGCCGATGTTCCGGAGGTCTGGAACCAGAAGATGGAGGATCTGCTCGGGGTAAGGCCGGCGAACGATGCCGAGGGATGCCTTCAGGATATCCACTGGTCGTTCGGAGGCTTCGGCTACTTCCCCAGCTATACGCTCGGCAAGCTCTATGCGGCGATGTTCTTCGAGCAGATGGAGCAGGATATCCCCGGCCTGCGCGAGCATGTGGCCGCAGGTAGGTTCGAGCCGGTGCTGGGGTGGCTGCGCGAGAAGATCCACCGCTGGGGCAAGGAGAAGAACGCCTCGGAGCTGGTTCGGGATGTCTGCGGCCGCCCGCTGACCGAGGATGCGTTCCTCCGCTACATCACCGGCAAGATCGAGAAGGTGTACGGGCTGTAGGGATTTTCGATTGACGATTTTGGATTTTCGATTGGGAAGATGGTCCGTGGTCGTTATCTAGTGGTCCGCCGCGGGCGGCCTGCCGACCACGGACCTTACACCCATCCTTCGCTTGGTGCGTCGTTTGAAGAAGGAATGCGAATAGAATCTTTGATTAGAGTGATAGATAGCTGATATTATCCGAAAACGATTAGTACGTGAAAAAAACTGAGAAAGATATGGCCCCGGTAGCCGATGTGCCGGAAACGACTCCCGCCAATGGGGCGCGGGAGGAGGAGAGTCCGTCCGGTAGTAACGGCAAGTTCAAGGTCGTTGACGGTGTGGTTATCGTGCAGAAGGAGGAGCTCGAAGAGACTCTGAACCGCCTGCTCGAGGTCTGCCTGCGCAATCTGCGCAACTGCGATACTGATCTTATCAGCAAGGCGTTCTATTTCTGTGTCGATGCGCACAAACGGAATATCCGGGCCTCCGGCGAGCCGTACTACACCCACCCGGTGGAGGTGGCGATCATCGTCGCCACGGAGATCCCGCTGGATGATGTCTCGGTAGCCGCCGCGCTGCTGCACGATGTGGTGGAGGATACGGAGTTCACGCTGGAGGATATCCGCGCCGAGTTCGGCTCCACCGTTGCCGAGATCGTCGATGGCGCCACGAAGATCACCGATGTCTTCAACAGCCACGAGGTCACCCAGGCGGCCAGCTACCGCAAGCTGCTGCTTTCGATGGTCAACGATGTCCGGGTGATGCTCATCAAGTTCGCCGACCGTCTGCATAACATGCGGACCCTCCAGTATCTCTCCCCCCAGAAGCAGCAGCGGATGGCAAAGGAGACCCTGGAGATCTACGCCCCGTTCACCCATCGCTTCGGCCTGGGTAACCTGAAGTGGGAGCTGGAGGATCTGGCGTTCAAGTATCTGAACCCCGATATCTACTCGCAGCTCAAGAAGGAGTTGAAGGCCAAACGCAAGGCACGCGAGGAATATATCGACGGCTGCATCCGGCCGATCCGGGAGCGCCTGGGAGAGGAGGGCTTCAAGTTCGAGATCAACGGGCGGGCAAAGCACCTGTATTCCATCTATAACAAGATGCGGATTCAGAGCAAGACGCTCGATGAGATCCACGATCTGGTCGCCATCCGGATCATCCTCGATACCGAGCACCCGAACGACTGCTTTACTGTCTACGGGGTGGTCTCGGAGATCTATACGCCGGTGCCGGAGCGCTTCAAGAACTATATCTCGGTGCCGAAGAAAAACGGCTACCAGTCCATCCATACCACGGTGATCGGCCCGGATGGGAAGCAGGTGGAGGTGCAGATCCGCACCCGCAAGATGCACGAGGTGGCCGAGAAGGGGGTGGCCGCGCACTTCATCTACAAGGAGTCTTCGGTAAACCCGCTTATCACCGAGGACCGCCAGCTCGAGGAGTGGGTGAACTGGATTCGCGATGTGTTCGAGCGCGCCGGCGAGGAGGATGTGCCGCACGAGGTGATGGAGAGCTTCCGGCTGAACCTCTTCCAGGACGAGATCTATGTCTTCACCCCGAAGGGGGATCTCCGTATCCTCCCGAAAGGGGCCACCCCGGTGGATTTCGCGTTCGATATCCACTCCAAGGTTGGGCTGCACTGTATCGGCGCCAAGGTCAATGGCAAGATCGTCCCGCTCGATACCGAGCTGAAATCGGGCGACCAGGTGCTGATCCTGCAATCGAAGAACCAGACCCCCAGCGCCGACTGGGAGAAGTTCGCGGCCACGCACAAGGCCCGCCAGGGGATACGCCGCTGGCTGAAGGAGGAGCGCCGCCGCCAGATCCAGGAGGGACGCGAGGCGTGGGAGAAACGGGCGCGCCGCGAGAAACTGCATATCAACGACGACGAGCTGGACCGCATCTCCCACTCGCTCCGCTACGACAACCGTACCGAGCTGTTCCTGGAGATCGGTGCCGGGCGGATGACCGCCGAGCAGGCCGTGGATATGATCCGCGAGCGGCAGAAGGCGCCGCAGAAGGAGGATATAAGCTCGTTCGACGGGCAGGCGCTCTACGACAAGTATCTGTCGGATGCCCGCACCTCCACCAACGGCGTGATCGTCGATGGCACGCTCAAGGGGCTGAAATTCTCCTATGCGAAGTGTTGCAGCCCCATCCCCGGCGATCAGGTGATCGGCATGGTAACCACCGGCAAGGGGGTGACCATCCACAGGGTCACCTGCAAGAACGTCCTGAACATGCTCAGCCAGCCCAGAACCCGCAGCCGGGCGCTGGATGTGAACTGGGACGGCTCCGACGGGTTCGAGTTCATGGCCGGCATCAAGGTGACCGGCGAGGATCGCCCCGGCATGCTGAACGATATCACGCACGCGATTCTGACCTATCAGAACACGAACATCAGAAGCGTGAACATCTCATCGCAGGATTCGCTCTTCGAGGGAACCGTGATCGTGATGGTGAAGCATATCGATCATCTGAATCGTGTGCTGGAGCGCCTGCGGAAGATCCGTAATGTGAAGAATGTGGAACGTTTCGAGCAGTCGGGGAACGAATGAGCCGCACCGGAAAGAATCGCGCATTTGACGGAACCAACGAGATACCGGTCGATCAGCTTGTGATCGATCCGGAGTTCATGATTACCGAGCGGCGCCTCGCCCGTTTCCGGAGCACCATCGAGCAGCGCCAGCAGACGCTCCATCTGGTGCTGGAGAACGTGCACGACCCCCATAACGTCTCGGCGGTGCTCCGCACCTGCGATGCGGTGGGGGTGGGTACGGTGCATCTGGTGTATACCTACGAGCAGTTCCCGAAACGCTTCGGCAAGACCAGCTCGGCCAGCGCCTGGAAGTGGACCGAGATGGTCTCGCACGCCTCCATCGAGGAGTGTTATGAGCATCTGCGCTCGCTCGGCTGCCGTATCTACGCCACCGATCTGAGCGATCGCGCCGAAAGCCTGTATGCTACCGAGCTTACCGGTCCGGTGGCGCTGGTGTTCGGCAACGAGAAACGGGGGGTGTCGCCGGAGGCCTCCCAGCTCGCCGATGGCAATCTGCTGATCCCGATGATGGGGCTGATCCAGAGCCTGAATATCTCGGTGGCCTGCGCGGTCACGCTCTACGAGGCGATGCGCCAGCGCCTTGCCGCCGGCATGTACGATACCCCGTCGCTGGGGGAACCGGAGATCGCCGCAAAACTCCGGGAGTGGGTGGAGAAGTGATGTCCGGCCGGCGAGAGAATCGGTGGGCGGTAGTCGCGTACCTGGGAGAAACTGTCCTTGCCGCATGGCCCGCTCGGGCGGAGTTCGGCTCCGCCCGCCTCACTGTTCGCAGGCGTCGCGGAGTCCAGCTCCGCGACAGCGCATCTCAGAGAACATATCCGTAGGTAGTGAGTAGTCCGTGGTAGTTCCAACGACGATGGACTCTCCCTGCGCCCGTGAACACACCACCGACCAACCCGATTTCCCTCGGACATCCCTTACTACCACAGACGGGCAGACTACCCAATTGAGCAATCTGGAAGAAGTTTTCACCGTGTGGGCAATCGTATCATTGTATCACGAAGAACGCCGGTCCCGGACCGGCATTCTTCGCGGAATGAACCTCAAATTAAAACAGCAAGAGGATACAGATGTCCATACGTATTAAACACGTTGCTCTTCTCGCCGTCATGGCGATGATCGGCGTTTTCGGCGCCAATACCGCATCCTATGCGCAGTCCAACTGCAGCTGCGTGATCGTCGATGGCTGCAAGGTCGTCACGTTCTACGACGAGTTCGACAATCCCATCAGCACCGAGACCATCTGCCCCAGCACCGGCACCGGCGACTTCGATTGCAGCCGCGAGGTCCCGCCGACCGGCCCGCTGAACCTGAGCCTCCCCCCGGTCTCGATCAATGCTACCGGCAACAGCCCGACATACGGCCCGATCCGCACCGAGGTGGACCGTAGCCGTACCTCCAGCAATGCCATCATTCAGTCGTACAACACCAAGGAGCGTTTCCCGGCCCGCGTCCGCTTCAGCTTCTACGCTATCAGCGAGATCGCCGGCGTTCGTTATCAGAGCCGTACCGAGCTGGTGTTCGTCAACGACGCCGTGCGCTCGTTCCGTCCGTTCAACAACGAGCGGTTCTGCCTGGAGAACGACGTGGAGTTCGTGCGCGAGGGTGACCTCGGCGGCCGTACCGTGTTCGTGATCAACCGTGGCGGTACCTGCGTGACGCTGCACTAATCCCTGGATGACCCCCGAAGCCTCATCATCTGATGGGCACCTTGCAAGGGCCACGCTCTCGAACAGAGGGTTGTGGCCCTTCCTGCTATGGGAGACCCTGCGGAGACCGGAGGGGACGGGAGCCGGGACGTTCAGGGTGCACGGAGGCTGCGAGGGCCGATCGGCCCCAGCTCTCCTGTTGCCGCCAACCCACAGCTCCCCGCCATTAACTACGCTCTTCTCAGAACTAATCCCTTGGTGGCGAGGCTCCGGGCGCTGTATTTTGGGCGCTGCCGTTCATCTCCCATTCCGGCATCGGAGCGTTGCCGGGGGAATCTTCCGTCCCTGTAACGTAGAAAGGGGGCGGGCGCGGAGACTCTTGCTTCTCAACCGGATAATCGTTCATGGGCACATACATCCTCAAACGCATCCTCCTGTTCATTCCCACCCTTCTTGCCATCACCCTTGTGACGTTTGCGATCAGCCGTCTGGCTCCGGGCGATCCGGCCGAGCTGAAGACCGGCGTCAGTGGTGAAAACCAGCAGGCCAACCGGGAGATGAACGCCGAGATCGTCAAGAAGATCCGCCAGCAGTGGAACCTGGACAAACCGGTCCCGGTGCAGTACTGGCTCTGGCTGAAAGGGCTTCTTACGCTCGATTTCGGGAAATCGTTCAAGGATAACGGCCCGGTGATCGACAAGATCATGGAGCGGCTGCCGATCACGCTGCTGATGAGCCTCATATCGGTGGTGCTGTCGTATCTGATAGCCATACCGGTGGGGATCTACTCGGCCACCCATCCGGGGTCGTTTCTGGACAGGATATCATCCACAACGCTCTTCGCCCTGTATTCGCTGCCGAACTTCTGGATCGGCACGCTGGCGATCATCTTCCTGGCCCAGCCGGACTGGGGTATGAACTACTTCCCGCCGGCCGGCCTTTATTCCAACGAATATTCCGAGAACTGGAGCTTCCTGCAGAAGGCGGGCGATCTGCTCTGGCATCTCATCCTTCCGATGGCGATCTATACCTACAGCAGCTTCGCATTCATCTCGCGGCAGATGCGCGGGGCGATGCTGGAGGTGGTGCGGCAGGATTATATCCGTACCGCCCGCGCCAAGGGGCTTGCCGAACGCGTGGTGATCTTCAAGCACGCGCTGCGCAACTCCCTGATCCCGATCATCACCCTCCTGGCCGGCATCCTTCCCAGCATGATCGGCGGCTCCATCGTCGTGGAGTCGATCTTCTCCATACCCGGTCTGGGACAGCTCGCCTTCCAGGCGCTTCTGGAACGCGACTACCCGATCATCATGGGAGAGCTCACGATCGCCGCCGTGCTGACGATGCTCGGGGTGCTCCTGGCCGACCTGATGTACTCGGTGGTCGATCCGCGAATCGCCTTCTCCAAGAAAGACGGGTAGCGGATTTTCGATTGCCGATTTTGGATTTTCGATTGGGAGAGAGGGGGAGGAGATTTTCGATTGGCGATTTTGGATTTTCGATTGGGGATGAGGGATTGCCGATGTGCGATCGGCGGTCCGGGGGAGGGGGAGAAACGATGGGGGGCGTCCATAGGAGCGAGCTTCCTGCTACGAACGAAAGGATTCAATCAGAATGGCTCGTTTGTCCGCTGTAACCGGGCATTGGAGCCACGGACGACGCGCTACCGGCCATGGACCAGTGCCGGACCGGTAGTATGAGCCCGTTCGCATCTGCAGTTCGTTAGAATCCCTAGGTACTAAACATTAAGTACTAAATGTCAGACGAAACAACGACGGTGGTTGCCACGGCAGCCGATACGAATGGAGCGGACGAGGCTTCCAAGAAGAAGCGCCCCGGCCAGAGCTATTTCAGCCTGGTGAAGCACCAGTTCAAGAAGAACAAGCTGGCGCTTCTATCGCTCTATTTCATCTTCTTCATGTTCGGGGTGGCGCTTCTGGCCGATGTTCTCGCCAACGAGAAGCCGATAGCCTGCTCCTACAAGGGGGAGTTCTATATGCCCGTGTTCAAGGATTACGCCGTGGGACTCGGCCTGTCCACGTATCCGGCGGAGCTGGTCAATGCCGACTGGCCGAACCTGAACTACGACTGGAAGATCTCCGCGCCGATCCCGTACAGCGCCGGCAGCACCGATCTGCTCAACTCCTTTGCCCCTCCGTTCAGCGGCAACGGGCACCTGCTCGGCGCCGACCAGCTTGGCCGCGATATCCTTTCCGGCCTTATCCACGGTTCCCGCATCTCTCTTTCCATCGGGTTCATCTCCATGGGCATAGCCGCGGGCATCGGCGTGATACTGTGGGCGCTGGCGGGGTAGTTCGGGGGATGGGTCGATATCCTGATCTCGCGCGTGATCGAGTTGTTCCTGAACTTCCCGTCGTTCTTCCTGATTATCACCATCGTCTCGTTTCTGGATGCGAATATCTGGTTTGTGATGATCGTGATCGGCGTCACCGGATGGATGGGAATAGCCCGTCTGGTGCGCGGCGAGGTGCTTCGCGTCAGAAACCTGGAATATGTGACCGCCGCCAATTCGCTCGGCTTCCGCACGCCGAAGATCATCTTCGGGCATGTGCTCCCCAACTCCCTGGCGCCGGTGCTGGTGTCGATAGCCTTCGGCATCGCCGGGGCCATCCTCACCGAGTCCGCACTCTCGTTCCTCGGATTCGGTGTTCCGGCCACGGTGGTTACCTGGGGCTCCATGCTGAACCTTGCCCGCTCCAACGTCTATGCCTGGTGGCTGGCGGTGTTCCCCGGACTTCTGATCTTCCTGTCGGTGGTCAGCTATAACCTGATCGGCGATGGCCTCCGCGATGCGCTCGATCCGCGACTGCGAGACTGATCGATTTGCGATTTTCGATTTTGGATTTTCGATTGGGGGAGAGGGAGAAGGGATTTTCGATTTTGGATTTTCGATTGGAGGGAATCCATAGGCCGTTGTGAGGGATTTTCGGTTTCGTGGAGGCGGCCATCGCAATCAGCTCTCTAGGTGAGAGATCTGAAGTCGTGTCACAAAGAAGAACTCACGCAAAGCCGCGAAGGCGCAAAGAGATCCATTCTCTTCGCGCCTTCGCCGTTTTGCATCATGCATGCAGCCTATCAGTCCATGGTCCCCGTCAGGGGTGATGATCTCTCAATCGAACATTCCCTTGCCAGATCGTTGGTTCCGCCTCTTCCCCAATCGAAAATCCAAAATCTAAAATCGAAAATTCTAGAACGGTTGCGTCAGCCGCACGGTGAACTCCGGGTCGGCGAAGATATCGGTGCGGAAGGCGAAGCCGATGCGGAAGCGGCCGGTGGCGGTGCCAAGATAGAGGCCGGTGGAGTATTTCAGATCGGAGATCTCCTCCGGAAACCCCTCGAAGATGCCGGCGGAGGAATCGCTCATGCCGGCGTAGGCGATATTGTTCTCCAGGATCACCCGCAGCCCGAACGTCCGGATGGGGGCCACCAGAATATCGCTTTGCAGCAGCAGCAGGCGGTTCCCGGCCAGGAAGTTCTGCGGGTAGCCGGGGAGGGTGCCCAGGCCGCCTATCGTGGCGAGCTTCTGTGGCGGGGCATCGCCCGTGGTGATGCCGATCCGCCCCCGGAGCGCCAGCCAGAGATGCCGGTCCACGGCCGTGAACTTCAGGCGGGCATCGGCGGTGTACTGCGCGAACGTTCCGCCGAGCGATCCGAACTCCGCCTGCGCCTCGAATCCTATCTGCGGATCATCCCAGCTCCGCAGTGCCATATAATCGATCAGAATGCTCGCCACGAACGATCCCATCCGTCCCTCGCGAACCGGAGGCACCTCCTGAAACGGCTGCCTCGGTCCGAACAGCGACCAGCCGGCCTCACGCCGGGAGCTGCGGTAGTTATCGTGCCGGTATTCCCCTTTCAGGGCGATGCGTGGGGAGAGGAACCACTGTGCGCTGGCGGAGAACCCGCGCCGCTGGTAATAATCGCGCGTATCCACCCCCGCCAGCAGCGCGAAGAGGGTGTTCTCCAGACGTTCCATCTTCCAGGCATCGCGGGTATCGGTGAGGATATGCCCCTCGGCTCCTATGCGCAGCGGGGTTTCCGGGGAGAGGAAATCCTTTTTCAGCCCTCCGTACACCTGCCAGTAGTGCGAGCCAAACGCATAGCCCAGCCCGAAATATCCCTGCACGCGCCGGCTCTCGAAGAGCTTCGCCGGGGTGTTGCCGCCGATGCCCAGAAAGAGCCCGTCGGCGCGGTCATAGTTCAGAAGAACGGGGGGGGAATCGTACAGACCCAGCAGATCGCGGCGCCGGAAGGTGCTCTGCAGCTCCGGCGCCCAGCCGGAGGGGCGCTGCTCCAGCATCGGGTCGCTTTCGGTGCGGTTTTCCAGACCCGGAGATGCCACCAGCGTGGTATCGAACAGATCCTCGTATTCCAGCACCAGGCTGTCGGCATCGGCATCGATGGCGGGCTGCGCCGGCAGTGCCGCCGGCAACAGGAGCAGGAGAATCGCGAACAGGATCGGCATGGGGATGTTCGATTGACGATGTTGGATTGTTCGATTGGGGGAGAGGAAGCCCGGTCTCGTGAAGTGGCGGGCAGGGGAGACGTAAGACCGGTATCGGGAGGAATCTTCGCCACCAGCCGTTATTGAATGAACCCCTACCACTACACTCCACAACTAATCACTATTACCCGCTATCTACCAACTCTTACAACTCATCATGATGCCGGAATGGTCTCGGGGTACTATGTTCGTACTTGATGGTCGGAATATGACTGACTGGTCACATGATGAACGACATTCCAATTTTTCCGAGATGATAACTTCCTGCCGATGACAGTAACAATGACCCAACGGGTGACACGACGGGAGCGGGAGCGTCTGATGCGGCGCCAGGAGATCCTGGATGCCGCACGGGTGGTGTTCGCGCAGAAAGGTTTCAATGCCGCCACGCTGGATGATGTTGCCGAACGTGCCGAGTTCGGCAAGGGCACACTCTACAATTACTTCCCCAACAAGGAGGCGCTCTTCATCAGCGTGATCGAGGATTCGTTCGACACGGTGAAGGGCATTGCACAGGATGCGTTTGCCGGCCCGGAGAGCTTCTCGGCCAAGGTGGAGGCGTTCGTCCGGGGGGAGCTCAGCTATTTCTTCAGGAATCTGGAGAGCGTGCAGCTGATGCTCCGCGAGGCGCATCATGTGCGCGGCGGGCACTCGATGATGCAGCTTATGCCGCAGCTTCTGGAGATCGTGGCCGTGACCGTGACGGCCGAGCAGGAGCAGGGGCGGGTGGTGCCCGATGTCGATCCGGCGGATCTCTCCCTGATGCTGGTGAACATGCTCTTCAGCCAGTTCACCTGCCGCATCTACCGGCGCGTGCATGCGGCCACCGGCGAATCTCCCGGCCTCTGCGGCGAGGGGAATCTTGCGGCGCTTTTCGCCGGCATCACCCCGCAGGAGATCGATCGCGAGATCGAAGCCGGAACCCGGCTGGTGCATACCGTCTTCTTCCAGGGCGTCAGCAGGGGAGAGGGTGTGACGGCACCCGCATGAGGCAGGGGAGCGGACTGCTCCCGGGAGACTGGCCGGTCATCCGTGGTCCGCTGGCACTTCGTGCCGGCGGACCACAGGCCAGCCCCCGCTCGAGAGAGGCTCATTTCATACGTCCGGACCGATTATTTCCTCCCCGCGGCCGGCCTCGTGCGCTCCTCCGATGAGGCGAAGCATATTCCGGCCGTTTGTTCGTTCTATCTCCCATTATCGGAATTCCCCCTGATTCCGGTACATCTTCCGGCCCCCGCACCCTCCCATGAGCCAGGTGCACGATGGGGCCGGTATCCTCGCCATCGACGGGCGATGCGATCATGCCCCCCCTCGGATACCCCCTACATCAACTTACAATTAGTGGGTTTGCCGGTCCATCTCAAGGGTCTAAGTTTGCACCACATGGTCGAAAGGTGACCAACTGGTCATTTTATGAACAGTGTGAAACTTCTTCCACCCTCCTTCGTTCAGGAGCGTCATTGCGGCCGGAGGCGGGTTGCAGCCGATAACCGATTGATGCAAACGGCATTGAAACTTACTCCCGATGGGCCCGCTAGACGCGGCCGTGCGCCATCGGGACGCGTCCCCGGCCGGGGATGGCAGTGGCAGAGAAAATCACTCCACCAAGGTTCTCATCGCTCTTGAACGGGCGACGATGCAAGGAACAGCAGATACCGATATGAAACGCTTATTTCTCGCGATGATGATGATAGCGGCTGCCGCCTCCACGGCCGGCGCCCAGAACACGGTACGGCTCGGGATGAACGAGGCGATCGACATGGCTATCAAGAGCAACCGCCAGCTTGAGATCGCACGCCTTGCCGTGGAGACTGCCGATGCACAGGTGAAGGAAGCCTACTCCAGTACCCTCCCGACCCTCTCGCTCAACGGACGATATACCCGCAATATCCAGGCGCAGGTTTTCTATTTCCCCGGTGCCGACGGCATCACCCGCCCCATCCAGATCGGCTCCGATAACTCGTTGCAGACCGATCTGACGGTCAACCAGGTGGTCTACAACCAGGCGGCGTTCGCGGCCCCCGATGCCGCCGAGGCCTACGCCAGCATCTCCCGCCAGCAGCTTCGCGCCGGCGCGGCCGATGTGGTGTTCGGCGTCAAGCGCGCCTACTACAGCGCCCTGCTGGCGCGCGAGGCGCTCCAGGTGAACGAGAGCCTGCTGCGGAACGCCGAGGAGAACTGGCGCAATACCCAGGCGCTCCACAAGAGCGGCCTGCGTGCCGAGTTCGACGCGCTCCGCGCCGAGGTGCAGGCCGCCAACCAGCGGCCGGTGGTGGTGCAGGCGCGCGACAGCTACCAGCAGGCGCTCGATAATCTGAAGCTGCTGCTGAATATGGACCCGGCGGTCGAGCTTGAGCTCGGGGAATCGCTCGCGGTGCCGGTTTCCTCTACCGGTGGCGGCAATGTGGAGCCGATGATCGCCGATGCGCTGGTGCTGCTGGAGCGCTACAACGCCCAGCTGGAGGCGCTCCGCCTCAGCGCCGATGCCAACCGCCAGTTCATCGATCTCCGCAAGTCCGATTATCTGCCCACGCTCTCGGTCTTCGGCACCTACCAGCTTCAGGCGCAGGCAGACAATTTCAGCGACCTCGATTTCCAGCCCACCTCCTACGTGGGGCTCAATCTCAGCTTCAATCTCTTCAACGGCTGGAAGACCTCCTCGCAGGTGGAGCAGGCGCGGCTCGAGTACGAGACCAGCAAGCTGCAACTGGCGCAGGCCGAGCAGGCGTTGAAGACCCAGTTGCAGACCACGCTCCGCACGGTGGACTTCGCGCGGCAGCGGATCGAAACCGGTGCGATGACGATCGGCCAGGCCGAGCGGGCCTACAAGATCGCCACCACCTCCTACAAGGCGGGAACCGGCACCCAGCTCGATATCGCCAATGCCGATCTGGCCGTGGCGCAGTCGAAGCTCAACCAGCTCAGCGCCGTGTACGATTACAGCGTGGCCCTGGCCGAACTGGAACAGCTCCTCGGTGAGCACTACCAGCTCATCGACGGCGGCAACGATGTGCAGTACAGCCTCCGATAACAAGTTGGATGACCGGCCGGCAGAGGGGAGTGACTCGGAATAATGCCCCGAAGAGCCCCTTCGCCCGCCGCCGATAGATGTAGTAGAGAAGAACGCATAACATCAGAAATACACTTTTAGCAACGACGCCATGAAAAAGGTTCTGTACACGGTCGTAGTGATGTTGGCCCTGGTGGGCACTATCACCGTACTGATCAACAACAAGGCAAAGAGCGACGCAAAGGCCAAGGTTCCCGCACCCCGCGCAATCGCGGTGACCGCGGCGAACGTCGGCCGCCAGACTCTCACGGATGATCTGGCGCTGGTCGGCACGATCGTGGCGAACCGGGAGGTGGTGGTGGCTTCCGAAACCCAGGGACGTGTCCTTGCGGTGGGGCCGCGCGTGGGAGACCGTGTCTCCTCCGGCATGCTCCTGGCCCGCGTGGATGCGGAGCTGAAGCAGGCCGCGCTCACCAACGCCGAAGTGAACTACGAGAAGGCCAAGCGCGATTTCGAGCGCTACGAGATGATGCTCCAGTCGGGTGACGGCGGCATCGCCGACATCCAGGTGGACAACGCGCGCCAGGCGATGAAGTCGGCCGAGGCCGCGCTTACCATCGCCCGCCGCCAGCATCGCGATACCCGCATCACCTCTCCGATCTCCGGCGTGCTTACGGCGCGTCCGGTGGAGATCGGCAGCACGCTGATGCCGGGGGCACAGGTTGCCACCATCGTCGATATCTCGCAGCTCAAGGTGAAGGTCAATGTCCCGGAAGGGGATGTCTTCAAGCTCCAGAACGGCGATCCGGCTGTTATCACTACCGATGTCTATCCGGGGGAGAGCTTCCAGGGCCGGGTCTCGATGATCGGCGCCAAGGCCGACGAGGCGCATACCTATCCGGTGGAGATCACGGTCTCCAACAACGGGCGCAACCCGCTGAAGGCCGGGATGTTCGGAAAGGTCTCCTTTACCTCCATCCCCCGCACCGATGCGCTGGTGATCCCGCGCGAGGCGCTGGTGGGAAGCGTCAAGAAGCCGCAGGTCTATGTGGTGCATAACGGCAACACCGTCCGCCTGCGCGATATCGTGGTGGGACGCGAGGCCGGCACCGCCGTGGAGGTGGTGGACGGGCTCACCCAGGGTGAGAGCATCGTGGTCAGCGGCCAGAACAACCTTCGCGAAAACGTGCAGGTGACCGTGGTGAACAAGACCAAGTAAGGATGTGACAGGCTGTGGGGGGATGGGCACCAGAGAGGAGGGTTCCGGCGCATGGGACGATGAACGACGGAGCCTCCGCCCATCCCCCCATTTTGTTTCGATGGCTATGTGCCTTTAATGCTTACAAGCGAGTGAGAATAGAGTAATGACCCTTACCGAACTTTCAATAAAGCGCCCGAGCCTGATCGTCGTGATCTTCACGGTGCTTGGGGTGCTGGGCATCTTCAGCTACTCGCAGCTTAAATACGAGCTGCTGCCGCGCATCTCCCCGCCGGTCGTCACCGTGGCGACCGTCTATCCCGGCGCTTCGCCGAGCGAGGTGGAGACCGGCGTTACCAAGGTGATCGAGGACGCGGTCTCCGGGGTGGACAAGATCTCCTCGGTCCGCTCCACCTCGCGCGAGGGGGTCTCCTTCGTGATGATCGAGTTCCTCCAGACGGCCAAGATCGACTTCGCCCTCCAGGACGTGCAGCGCAAGGTCAACGAGATCGCCTCCCGCTTTCCGGATGGCTCCAATACCCCCACCTTCTCCAAGTTCGCGCTGGACGAGATCCCGGTGCTCCGCATGGGTGCCACCAGCACGATGCCGGAGCGGGAGTTCTACCAGTTTCTGAAGGATCGCATCCAGCCCCGCCTCTCGAAGGTTCCCGGCGTGGGGCAGATCACCCTGGTGGGTGGCAACGAGCGCGAGATCCGCGTCAATGTGGATCAGGATAAACTCAACAGCTACGGCCTCTCCATCCTGGCGGTGTCGCAGGCGGTGAAGTCCTCCAATCTCGACTTCCCGACCGGCAACATCAAGGATCAGGACGGGCAGTTCGTGGTCCGTATCGCCGGCAAGCTCGGATCGCTCGCCGACCTCCGCTCGCTGGTGATCGGCAAGTCGCCGGTTGGCGGCGATATCAAGCTGAGCGATGTGGCCGAGGTGCAGGACGGGCAGAAGGAGGTCACGACGATGAGCCGTATCAACAACGTGAGCTCCGTCGGTATCCTGGTGCAGAAGCAGTCGGACGCCAACTCGGTGGATGTGAGCAAGATGGTCCGCGCCGAACTCGCCAAGATCGAAAAGGAGTACGCCGCCGATAACATGAAGGTGGATATCGCGCAGGACGGCTCCCTGTTCACGGTGGATGCTGCCGATGCGGTGAAGCACGATCTGATGATCGCGGTGATGCTGGTGGCGGTGGTGATGCTGCTGTTCTTGCACAGCATCCGCAACTCGGTGATCGTGATGATCGCCATCCCGGCCTCGCTTATCTCTACCTTCATCGCCATGTACGCGTTCGGCATGACGCTGAACCTGATGACGCTCCTTGCGCTCTCGCTGGTAGTGGGTATCCTGGTGGACGACTCCATCGTGGTGCTGGAGAATATCTACCGGCGGCTGGAGATGGGCGACGACCAGCGCACGGCCGCTCTGAAGGGACGTAACGAGATCGGTTTCGCGGCTCTGTCGATCACGCTGGTCGACGTGGTGGTGTTCCTTCCGCTTGCGATGGTGAGCGGCCTGGTGGGGAACATCCTCCGCGAGTTCTCGCTGGTGGTGGTGGTCAGCACGATGCTCAGCCTCTTCGTCTCCTTTACGGTGACGCCGATGCTGGCATCCCGCTTCTCGAAGCTTCAGCATCTTACCAACCGCACCCTGATGGGGCGCTTCGGTCTGTGGTTCGAGGCGCAGTACGAGAAGCTGATCGGCAAGTATGTCGGGGTGCTCCGCTGGGCGCTCGGACATCGTATCCTGGTATATGCTTCGGTGATCGTCCTGTTCGTGGGCGCGCTGATGCTGCCGGCGCTCGGATTCGTCGGCGGCGAGTTCATCACCCAGTCCGATCGCGGCGAGTTCGCGGTGGCGCTGGAACTGCCTGCCGGTGCGACCATCGAGCAGACCAACAAGGTGACGCAGGATGTGGAGAACATGGTGCTGGCGATGCCGGAGGTGAGCAAGGCGTTCGTGAACGTCGGCGTTTCCACCGAAGGTCTGGTGGGGCAGAGCTCCAACAACAGCTCGGAGCTGAACATCTCCCTGGTTCCCAAGGAGCAGCGTACCCGCAGCACCGATGAGGTGGGACAGCTTATCAAGGAGAAGATCGGGGATATCCCCGGCGTGAAGGTGCGCGTCAACCCGATCGGTATCTTCGGTACCGCCAACCAGACGCCGATCCAGATCGCCGTCAACGGCACCGAGCTTGAGAGCGTCCGCACCGCCGCCAATATGGTGGCCGATATCGCCCGCAAGACCCCCGGCGCCGCCGATGTCCGGCTTTCGTCGGAGGATGGCAAGCCGGAAACCCGTATCGAGATCGACCGCGAGAAGATGGCAGCGCTGGGGCTGAATCTCGCCGAGGTGGGAACCACCCTTCGCATGGCGCTCGCCGGCGATGACGAGGCGAAGTTCCGCGAGGGGGGAAGCACCACCGAGTACGATATCCGTATCATGCTCGATGAGTTCGACCGTTCCCGCACCGCCGATGTTGGCGCGCTCACCTTCGTCAACCGCATGGGTGATCGCGTGCAGCTCGACCAGTTCGCGACCATCGCCCGCACGACCGGTCCCACGCAGTTGCAGCGGAAGGATCGCAATACCACCATCACCGTCTTCTCGCAGGTGATGGGGCGCCCCAGCGGCAGCGTCGGCGCCGATATCCAGAAGGCGATCGCGGCCACGAAGCTCCCGCCGGGAGTGGAGATCGGCTACGACGGCGATCTGAAGAACCAGGGTGATGCGTTCGGTTCGCTCGGCCTTGCGCTGATGGCGGCCATCCTCTTCGTGTACCTGGTGATGGTGGCGCTCTACGACTCCTACCGCTATCCGTTCGTGGTGCTCTTCTCGATCCCGGTGGCGATGATCGGTGCGATGCTGGCGCTGGCGCTGACGGCGCACTCGCTGAACATCTTCTCGATCCTCGGCATCATCATGCTGATCGGCCTGGTGGCGAAGAACGCGATTCTGATCGTGGACTTCACCAACAAGCTCCGCGAGGAGGGGCATACCATCCGCGAGGCGCTGGTGGAGGCCGGGCGCGAACGTCTGCGCCCGATCATCATGACCACCGCCACGATGATTATCGGCATGTTCCCGATCGCACTTGCCACCGGCGCCGGCGCCGAGTGGAAGTCGGGGCTGGCATGGGTGCTCATCGGCGGTCTTACCAGCTCGCTTCTTCTGACGCTGGTGCTGGTGCCGGTGGTATACCTGACGCTGGACCAGTTCATCGACTGGATCGGTGCCACCGTGCGGAAGATCTTCCGCCGCAAGCCGGCATCCGACAAGCCGTCGCCGATGCCGGACCCGGTGGCCGCATCGCTTGATCTGGGCACTCAGGAAGGATAGGCAATCGACGCTGAGAGGCCAGAACGATCGCGCCCCGGGGAATATGTTCCTCGGGGCGTTTTCGTACGCTGGAAATCGGCATGAACATATTCTTTTATATCAGGTTGCCGTTATTGCAAAAGAATGATAAACAGAATATGGAGGAAAAATCAGGCTCTGGTAGGAGAGAAGGTATGCCGATATCCGGTTGCGTGCGGGTTGTTGCGTGCGGGTTATTGTGCCTGGAGATGTTCGTGCGGAGACGCACAGAGCGCCAGGAAGAGGGGGGATGAGAGTGAAACATGTAGAATGATCCTCTCCGGATCTTCTTTCCTGCAGGAACAGGGCGCGAGCAGCGGTTCATGACTACTACGGGCCGGTATCATTAATAACCGGGTTTTAATTCCGCGTTCTTTTCCGTGCCCTTTTGTGTCATGTACGCAGGAGGGGATCATCGCAAGATGCGTTGTCGCGGAGTTCTATTCCGCGACGCCTGCGAACAGCGAGGCGGGCGGGGTAGAACTCTGGGCAAACACCGGAAGCCGTTATTGCAAAACAAATAGATCAAAATATGGGAGAAAAATCACGCTCTGGGGATAACGATGGAATATTCCTGATGGTTCCTCAAATATCAGACTGTATATATTCAGATGGGGCGCATATCAGAAAGAACATCGGAATATCGAACAGCGTTCACTCGCCGCCACGATACCGATGCCGCCGCGGAACCCAGCAGCGTACATCCTTCCGGTAGCATTCGTAGTGCTGGCCGAAATGCCGTAGCAGATCATCCTCCTCCAGCGGGCGGGCGATGTACTGCCAGAGAAAGCTTCCCAGCGCCACGTAGATCAGCACGAACGGCGAGCCCAGGGCGATCGCCACCGCAACGCCCTGCCCAAGCCCCGCTATCGCCATCGGGTTGCGCAGGTAGGCGTAGGGCCCGCCGATCACCAGCCGCGTGGTGCTGTCCAAGGGAAGGGGAGTGCCGCCGCCATGCCGTGCTATCGTAACTCCGCTCCATAACCCTACGGCGCTGCATAGCAGAAACAGGATGATCCCCATCTCCTCCTGCGCCGGAAATGCCAGTTGCCCGAATCCCGAGCGCGTCTCAAGGTCCACGATGAGCCGGGGGAGAACCAGCAGAAGAACGCTCCACAATATCACGATCTGCAGGGCGGTCTTTCCGGTATTATAGAGCGGCGTGGCGGGGCGTGCCTTCCGGAACGGATGCACCGGTGTGAGCGCTATGGCAAACGCGAAGCTGAGGATCATCGCCGGGAGCATCATCGCAACGCCCAGCCAGCCGGAATCGCTGTAGACGGCAAAGGCCAGGGTATAGAGCGTTCCTCCTCCGGCGCTTCCGGCCACCAGCCAGAGTATGAACGGAGCCAGCGCAGTTCTCCTGAACAGCAATATCCCTCCCAGGAGGGAGCTTCCTGCAAGCAATATATCGGAGGCCCAGAACGAGAGGAGGGCGGTATCGGAGGAACCCATACGGAAGAGCTCACGCGATTCCGGTTCCAGCAGGAGTACGCACCACCACAGTGCGATGATGCAGCCCTGAAGAATGAAATACCATGCTGCAAGAGGGCGTACGGTTTCCATGTATCGTACCGATGCTTCTGATGTTGAATGTTGGCCGATCCCTGTTACCGCCGTATCGGAATCCCCGTTCTCCGGCAGGCACTCAGGGTGATCGCAACCGAGGGAGCGAAAAGCTCCGATGCACGTTCTTCCAGTGTGCCCCGGTGCGGTCCGGGAATGACAGGACCACCCCCATCGATTTCATTGGCGAGCAGAAAAAATGCCTCGCAGTGCGGATCGGAACTGTTCCTGCAATCGGCTATTGTTCCGGCGGCCATGAGAGTTTCTAGCAATGAATGATTTTCCCGTTCGTATCCCAGCCAGAGAAATCCCAGCTTGAAATAAAGATCGCTCGGGCCATCCCATACACCGCGATATTCTTCCACGCCCGTTGCAAACGCATCGATCGCATCCTCCGGCCTCTCCTCATCCAGAAGACTCGCAAGCCAGGGAGGAGCAAAGGGACGCTCTCTGATGCTCCGCTCCGCCCACCGCTGCCATGCGGCGCTTCTGGCGAATCCTGATTTGATCGCATCCATCCAGAGAATCAATTCACTTTTCATAGGGATCCTGGCTACGATCGCCGGTGGGATTTTCGCGATTATTTTCCTGTTGTCCAGAGGAGCCGGCCGCCAGGCGCACGATGCTCCGTAACCCCAGCTCCATTTTTTCTCTGGCCGAACTGTTGGCCGAGTGCACGGTGATGCGGGGCGGCCTGAATCCCCGTAGCGCCACGGCTTCTTCCAACCAGAGTATGACGTCGTAGCCGGTGCCGTGCCGGTCATCGCCGAGATCGTGGTCCAGCGAGAGTTCCGTCACATCCCCGGTTTCAAGCAGGCGGATGGCCTCTTCCGGCCAGCGGACCCCGATCCAGCCGGAGGGGGCGGGACGTTCATCATCCAGGTAGATCTTTATTCCCATATCGTCATCATCTTAGAGGCCGCAAGCGGCCTGATCCGCCGGAATCTACTACCGCGAACCGGATTATCCGCCGCAAAGGAAAATCGCATCATATTTAATAATTCATTGCCGGAGAAGCTGGCTTGCCTGATATGGATGTTTTATCCTATGTTCGCCACGCTCGCCTGATAGCGCTCCGGCCATATCTCTTGCAATGGCTGAGATCGTTACCAAACCCCTCTCTTCGAGCACACCCCCCATCCGGTGGATGACCGGTTGTTGCCACATCGGCACTACTCCCATCTTCGTTTTTCAATACTGTTATACTGCTGGTGCATGAAAATATCATGCGCCGATATTTTTACTTTTGGAGAAATACTATGTTCGGGCAACGTGGTTACCATATCGCCGCTGCGCTCTGCGCCGGAGCAGCGATGTTCCTGGGCGGATTGTTTCCGATGCCGGAATGTCCCGCTCCGGGTCCCGCCCTGCAACCGTACCAGGCCGTTCCCATCGCAAAACTATCGGAAAATACCGGAGAGAATATTCCGGAAAATATTTCAAAGGACTGGTATAGTCGTATCCGGAAGCAGCTTGCCGCCGAGGAATATCATATCGCCTATCAGCCGGAACTGGCCGCGTACTCCAGCCCGAACCGTGCGCAGAATCTTCAGGTGCGCTACGCCGCCGATGGATTTTCACTGGAACCCCGCGCCGGCAGCGGTGCGGGCTGGCAGCTCGATCTCGATCTTGAAGGGATCGGCCGTGCTGCCGATGAGCTCCTGCCGGAACCGATCGGCGATCCGCAGGGCGATTCCCGTATCTGCGTGGCAGGGGAGCGGATGAGCTTCCAGCACGATGGGTTCAGAGTCGAGTACCGGAACGATCGCAATGGGATGCGCCAGGATTTTATCGTGGAGCGTCCTCCTTCCGGCGACGGCCCTCTGAAGGTGAATCTGCGTGCCGCCGGCGGCCTGCGCCCGGTGGTGCAGGGAGAGGATGATATCGTCTTTATCGACGGCGAGGCAGAACAGGTGGTCTGGTACAAGGGGCTGAAGGCGTGGGATGCAAGCGGGCGGGAGCTGCCGGCCCACATGCAGGCCGACGACAACCGGATAGCGCTGGTGGTGGACGATACGCGCGCGGAGTATCCGGTGACGGTCGATCCCCTCTCATCCACCTACCAGTGGCGAGGTCTCGGCAATGAGGAGGATGCCTCCTATGGCTGGAGCGTCGCTGGTGCCGGAGATGTTAATGGCGATGGCTATGATGATGTGATCGTGGGAGGCTACGATTATCTCCGTGGGGCGGCGTTCGTCTATCATGGTTCCGATACCGGCCTGGCCGATCGTGCCGCCTGGCAGACCGACGGGGTCAACGGATTCAGCTACTACGGCTGGAGCGTCTGCGGTGCGGGGGATGTAAATAACGACGGCTATGATGATGTGATCGTCGGCGCCCCCAGGGATTTCAATGGGCAGAACCAGGAGGGGCGTGCGTTCCTCTATCTGGGCTCCGCCAGCGGGCTTTCCAGAACCGCCGCATGGATCGGCGAGAGCAATCGCAGCAACGCGGAGTATGGTACCAGCGTCTCCAATGCCGGGGATGTGGATAACGATGGCTATGATGATGTGATCGTCGGTGCGCCCTATTACACCACTGCGAACGGCTACGAGGGGCGCGCGTATCTGTACCGGGGAGGTTCGGCGGGGCTCTCGGCGACGCCCGCGTGGACGGTGGATGGGGGGAGCGCCAGATACCTGGGCAACAGCGTATCGAGCGCCGGTGATGTCAACAGGGATCATTATGATGATGTGATCGTCGGTGCGCCCGGATATACCAACAGCCAGCAGTCCCAGGGACGTGCCCTCGTCTATTATGGCTCCGCATCGGGGTTGTCCGCAACTCCAGCCTGGACGATGGATGGAACCATCGTGAACGGGGGGTACGGCAAGGGTGTTACCGATGCCGGGGATGTCAATGGCGACGGCTATGATGATGTCGCGGTGGCATCGCAGCGGGACGCCGACTATATCTATTACGGCTCGGCGACCGGGCTGGCGAGGGTACCCGCATGGGTCTCGGGGGACCGTGAGGGAGGATCGGCCTGTGAAAGCGCCGGGGATATCAATGGCGATGGCTATGGTGATGTGGTCTTCACCAGCCAGTCCTTTCAGGTCAGCGGCGGCTCCACCCGCCTGTACTACGGCTCGCCGGACGGGCTGTCGGCCACCGCCGTCTGGAGCAGCGGTACCGGCGCTGCCGACTGTGCCGGAGATGTCAATGGCGATGGCTACGATGATCTGATCGTGGGAGCCTACGAGGCCACGGTCCGGTACTACAACGAGGGGGCCGCCTTCGTCTATCACGGCGGCCCGGATTCCACTGCCGTCCGGCGCATCCTCAGCGGGGTGGTGGTAGATGATGCCGGCTCTCCTGTCGCCGGGGCTTCCGTGATGCTCGATGGCGATGTCACCGTCACCACCGGCTCCGGCGGGACGTTCCAGTTCTCCCGCCCGCTATCGGTGGGCTATCACCGGCTCACAGTTTCGGCTTCGGGCTTCCAGACCACCATGCCCGATCTTATCATGCCCGATGCCGACAAGCATGTCGTGATCGGGCTGGGTGCCGAGGCGCCGCTTCCGCAGGGGCCGTTCACCCTCTGCGGGGTCGTCACACGAGTTGATGGCAATGGGGCGGTGCTGGCCGGGGCGAGCGTGGAGATGATGGCGTCCGGCACGGTGGTGGGAACAACATCCACCGATGCGCAAGGGCGATTCTGCTCTTCGTCGTTTCCCAGCGGACGGTATCAGGTCCGTTTCTCCAGGGCCGGCTACCAGACCCTGACGGCCGATCTTCTGCTGGATGCGAACAAGCAGGTGGTGATAAGCCTTACGCCCTCGTCGCTGGAATAATCCGGCCTCTCCCTCTGCGCATCCATACCATATCTGCAACGGCACCCGGTACTGCTACCGGGTGCCGTTATGCTACCGGGTGTCGTTGTGCTATCGGCCGGTGGCTCGTGGTCAGCTGTTTGCCGCTCCAATGCCGGCCACAGAGCTGTACCCATCTCTACGTACCCATCTCTCTATTCCTCTCCCAAATCGAAAATCATCTCCCCGCTCCTCTCCCCAAATCGAAAATCGAAAATCGGCAATCGGCAATCGGCAATCGGCAATCGGCAATCGGCAATCGAAAATCGCCTCCCCGCTCCTCTCCCAAATCGAAAATCGAAAATCGGCAATCGAAAATTCTCCCCCCGCTCCTCTCCCAAATCGAAAATCGGCAATCGGCAATCGAAAATCGCCTCCCCCCGCTCCTCTCCCAAATCGGCAATCGAAAATCGGCAATCGAAAATCCTCCTACACTCTCTTCCGTCCATTTTCGATTCCCTGTTTCACCAGATCGCCATAGCGCCCATCCTGGAGCCGGTTGGTTATTGCGGCGGCCAGATCGTAGTAGCGGCGCGCTTCCCCCTGATTGCCGAGCTGCTCGTGCGAGTGCCCCATGTTCAGATAGAGCGATGGATAAAATCCCTCCACACGCTCATCGCCTATCGCATCGGCCAGTTCCAGGGCCTTCTGATTCCAGTGCAGTGTATCGGCCGGGGTGGGCTGCTGGCGCGCCAGAAAATGGGCGGCCACGCAGGCATCGTAGTCGTCGGCGCTTTGCTCCCAGGCCTGGAGAAAAAGATTGCGGGCATCGTCGGTACGCCCTGCGCCTTCGGCCTGCATGCCTTCCATGCAGAGCTGTACAACGGGGTTGTTCGGATTCATTAGGGTTTCCTGCCGGATTCATTTCCGGCGCTGCTGGTACTATTGATGGAGTAGTTATTTCTCGTCGTCGGGAATCAGGCCGGCGTCCCGCATGGTTTTCGTTTCGTCGTCGTGCGAAACATAGAATGCCACCTTCGGGCCGCTGCCGTCATCGAAGAGAATATAGGTGATGAAGAAGATGAATTCCTGCGGGCTGCCAGCGGTTTTTTCGAAGATCATCCGCCACTCCGCCTTCACCATCGTATATCGTTCATCGAGCGGGGCGGGGGAGAGCGAAAGGAGCTCCGCCGATCGAAAACCGATTTTTTCAAACAGCGCCTTGCGCTGCGGTATCGCCGCGCGAAATTCCCCGTCGTTGCTGATGCAGGCCACCCCGTTGGGATCAGCCGACATGAAGACCGGGGTGAACTCGGAGACCACCGTGCCGGTATCGAAGGTGTTGGCCCCTCGCTCGTAGCGTGCGAAAAATCGTTCGATGGAACCGGAATCGTATGCCATGCTGCCGTCACTGCGGTGAGGTAAGCGGATTGGCCCTGATCTCCATACGTTCGATCATGCCGTTTTCGATGCTGTACACGTGCCGTATCATCTGATTCACCAGGATCGTTCCCTCCAGATCGCGGATGACCTGATGAACGTGGGCAACCACGGTGCCGTCATCTGCTGCCTCGAACCACTGCGGGGTTACCGTGGGGTCGATCATGCTCCATTGATGGAGCCAGTATTCCCGCACCGCATCGCGGCCCTGCACGCGCCCTCCCTCCATGCCGTTCGGCCAGTCCACATCCGGGCTCAGAACCTCCAGCACCGTATCGATATCGCGGGTGTTGAATGCGTGGTAGATGCGTGTCAGGAGATCGTTGGTATCGTTCATTGTTCCGAGTTTTTACTGTATATCCCAGTTGCCGATCGGTCTCGCCGTGGGAGATAGCGCATACGGTGGATTGATACCACGATATGCCGCTACTGCCGTGCAACGCGATCATGCGGGCCAGTGTATCGAACTTTTGCACATGAAGCAAGGCCCCCGCATGATATGATATGCATGCGGGGGCCGGTAAGCGATCCGTGAATAATATCCCGGAGACTGGCTGGTAGGCCGGCTGCGTTCTACTGCACCACCTTCAACTGCCGCTCCGTTGTTCCCATCGGGGTGCTCAGGCGGTAGAAATAGGTTCCGGCCGGGACGGCCCCGCCATCCGCGGAGGTCCCATCCCAGCTTAGCTCGTGGCGTCCGGCGTTCCGCTCCGCGTTCGAAAGCAGCGTCCGCACGAGCCTGCCGGTTGCATCATAGATCGAGAGGGAGATCTGCCCGCTGTTCGGCAGCGTAAAGCCGATAGCGGTGGTGTTGCTGAGCGGATTCGGATAGGCGCTCAGTTCGAGTGCCGCCGCCAGGTTCGCCCTCTCCGTGATATTCCGCTTGAGCGGAGCATCCTCCGACATCCAGATATCGTACGATTCCCCGCCGATCATGATATCGTCGGCATCCTCCGGCCCCTGATCTTCGTACTGGGTGATGGCCCAGTGGTAGATCTCATCGCTCGGCTGGGTGTTTCCGTAATCGATTTCCACATGGATGGTATTGGTGGATGCCGGTGGCAGATCGATGCCGCGAATCCAGGCGTGCGGCTCCTCGATCGTGATGGTGTTGTCGCCGTTGTCGGTGATGCCTTCACCCTCGCTTCCTGCGTTGGTCCAGCTGGTGTAGAGCTCATCACCGAGATCTACCTTGATCTGAACGTGATCGAGAGCATGATCCCCATTGGCCTCGTCTTTATCATCGACATCGAAATTCAGACGGGTGGGAACCAGCCTGTCATCGATGTTGTGGATGTCCAGAGCCGCGCGAGGGTCCGGACGGCGCATCACCGTAATGTTGCACTGGGTGCTGTTGTTGTTGTTCCTCACATTGGTGCCCGCATTGGATCCTTCCGGAAATGTCATCGGGTCCTCCGAGGAAACGAATCGCGCCATCAGGCAGAAGTGATCTGCCTCGCTGTCGTTGTAATCGTTCGGATCGGGAACGTTCCCCCAGGGGATCTCTACGGTGACCGTTCCTCCCGGAGCGATGTTGCTCACCGAGACCCAGCCGATCTCGTCGCCATAGGCGACGCCATTGATATAGTTGTTGATCCAGCTGGAAGGCCAGGTAAAGCCGGTTCCGGCCTTCGAGAAGTAGAGATAGACCTTGCCATTGTTCAGGGTTCCGCTGCCGATATTCTTCAGCTTCACATACACCCAGTTTACCTGTCCGGGGATCGGATACATCATGAAGTCGTTCCCCGGCGTCAGGCCGTCCTGGTTGTGCCGGATATAGATCGATGGGCTTTTATAGTAGACGGGGCATGGGCTCGGTTCTGCGCCGCCATCGCCGCTGCAATCGGCTATGACGATGTTCGGTCCTCCTCCTCCTCCAGGCAGGGGCATGAGCGGGGAGTCGGCATGGAGGGCGGCTGGTGCCAGCACTGCTGCCAGTGCCGTACTGAGAAGTGCGAGTCGCAGCGAGCGGGCATGATTGATGCCTGCCTCGCGTAGTGAACGGAGGTGTCGCATTGAAATCCCTTTGGTTAATGGTGATATGGGAATGATACCTCGGGGGTTGTATATGCTGTTATCGTAATAGTGAGCTGGCTTGCGTGCATCCGCTGCACGCGCCGAGCGGCCGCGCCGGTACCGGATACATCCGGCGGCACTACGATGGCGGAATTCCTATCATAAGGACCGGAACCCGGGGCAGAAAGAGGGGGCCGGAACCGCATGATGCTGCTGTATGAGACAACGGAAAATGAGGGATGTTCGGTGTCTGGTGATCTGTTTCGCTGGTAATGAACTGGTAATGGATTCCCAGGGAGGAATCGAATTAATCGGTGAGCAAAAATAATATTCTTGAAAGCGAATGCAATATTTTTCTGCTGCGATAGTGAATTATTCGTGATGAGGAACCCGTGGTAGTAGTATCCCTGCCATTCCACATGGGTATGGACCCTACGGGTTGTTGTGCCACGGCGGCGCTCATGTTTATCTACGGGCAGGGGTACCCAAAGATGTACTGTTCGCAGGATATCACCTAATCTATATTGCTATTTATAGGGCTCAGTGGATACCGATGCGTATATATTCGGATGGATTATTGCGTATTTTTTTGCGCAGCATATATCCTTCGCGTCTCTTCTCCGGATCTCTGTCACGGATTGAACCTTATGATGTCCCGATGCATTCCGCTGTGGCGATAGAGGGTCTTCTGGCAGGAGAGAAGAGAGCTGATACTATCTTCTGAAAAACAGAAGGAAAAATAATCGGCAGTATCGTGATAGTGCCGGCCGGACCGGAACGCGTCTCCGGCCCGCTGCCGGGCTAGTGGTTCGTAGGGTGGGAATTACTTCTCCTGTTCAGGCAGTTGCGTTGCATATGCAACTTCCTCCGCGATCTCGGCGCGTTCGGCCTCTGTCAATTCAAGGGAGGCCAGGGCCGCCAGAGATTCGTGCGCCAGTTGCAGGTCGTTCATCCGGACCGCCAGCTCGGCCCGGTACAGATAGGCCCGTGCACGCTCCATTGCAGCCGCATCGGCAAAACGCCTGATGCCGCTTTCAAGCGTTTTCAGTGCCATCGCTTCATCACCCTTCGCATCTCCCAGACGCATTGCCACGTTGACGGCCCCGGCCAGCCCTTCGGCTTTCTCCTGGGATTCGGTATCGCCGAGCCTGTAGATTCTGAGCCAGTTTCCTCCCGGGTCCACCACACTGAAGCCATAGACGGTCCCGAATTTCTTGCGAGGCCGCAGTATGCGGGGAATCCCGGCAACCGGCAGTTTGCCGAAGGTCTCCCGCAGCCGGGCGGCAAAATCGTGGTAGAGAGCGTCCGGGTCGGGAACGGTGATGATGACGCATCCATAGGAATCGGCCGCCTTGAAATTCTCCATGCCGAAGAGGTGCACGTGCATATCATGAAGCGCCATCACCGCATAGGGATTCGGGCGGGTCTGCCGGTAGGTTGGCCTGAAGCCCAGCGCCTCGTAGAAGGAGATCGCTTCGTCGAGATCGGCGCAGGGAAAGCAGGGGTACATGCGTTCGTTAGCCATCTGGTTCCTCCGGTTGTTCTGGAATGATCGTACGGGTATAGCTTCCCATGATACTGCCGTTCCGTCTGGAAACCAAGGAGGAGAAGAGTCAGTGGTGAGATCCTGGCCGTTGCCGGCATCCGGGCTGAAGAACCTGCGGCAGCCCATACGCTCCCTCCCCATGTTCTCATTATCATGGAATCATGGGAAGGAGGATCGGTGCCGGGAGTTATGTGTTCTCTGCCTTCCGTTTCAGCAGTTCCGAAACCGTCACGAACCGGTACCCGCGCTCCTTCAAGCCGCGGATGATTGCCGGCACCGCCGCCAGCGACGGGGCATAGTGCGGGGTCATCACATGCAGCAGGATGATGGAGCCGGGGCGCGCCTCCCCGATCACATGCCGGGCGATGAGCGCCGGATCGCGGGATATCTCCGGATAGCTGTCGGGCTCGATATCCCAGAATATATTCTTCCGGTTCGTTTCGGAGAGATACCAGGGGAGGGCCACATATTTATTTCCATACGGGGAGCGGAAATGAATATCACCCCTATATCCGGCCCGCCGGATCTGCGTGTCGGTGCGGGTTATCTCCTGTTCGATCCGGCTCATCGAAAGGCCCACCATTCTGGGATGCGTATAGGTGTGGTTGCCTATTTCATGTCCGGCCTGGATGATCCGCCGTGCCTGTTCGGTATGGTTCTCCACCGCTTCCCCCACCAGAAAGAAGGTTCCATGAACGCCCTCATCCCGGAGCATCCCCAGCACCTGTTCGGTAGTGCCGGGGAGCGGCCCGTCGTCGAAGGTGAGCGCTACCACCGAATCGCCGGTTTCAACCCGCGTCACGATCTCCCCAAACGTCTGGAACGAGCGCGCCCTGCTGAGCCTCCAGCTTGCAACGCCCGCTATCAGCATTCCCAGGACAACGCTGGCAACCGTCCGGATGATGTGCCGCGCACGCGAGCCCGGCCCCCCGGCCATCCGCCGCCAGAGACGATCGATAATCGCCGCCGGGATGAGGGCGCAGAGGAGGTAGACACCGAAATCGAACATTGGATTTTCTTTTTCGCGCAATATAGCTGCGCGGCGCCGTTGCAGATTTATAGGGGAATATCCGTAATGATGTTATGGCTGCGCCACAAAGCCGAAATGGATCGCCACGGGCCGGTACAGCAGCGTGGAGTCGGACGAGGAAAAGAGATCCGATGGGCGGCTGCTGAAGGGGATTCGCGGATCGCGCTGGGCGAAATTCACCGTAAGCGTGCTTGATGTATCGGTCTGGGCGGACTTCATCAGATTATAGAGATTGGGCGTTTCCTGCATATGGACCCGCCGGTCCGGCATATACGTTATCGTGCTGGACCCGCCTCCATCCAGATTGATCGCATTATATGCACCGTATATCTGGAGCAACCGGGCCAGATAGGGGAGGGTGATGCCATCGCTGCCGGGAAGCCGGCCTTCGATCATCACCACGATCAGGGTGCCGTTGTTGGTCAGCCCAACCGCCGTTCGCGGTGCGATCTCCGATGGCACCGGAAGCGCGCTATCTCCCTTGAGTATCCCATTCTCGATCAGCAGCGAACCGTTGCTTCCCAGACCCGGTCCCGCCTCCCACTGCCCGGCAATCACATTCAGCGCCCCGGAAACATCGGCCGTTGCTGCCATCTTGATGGAGGCTGTGCCGTTCGCGGAAAAAAGCAGCGCCGGGTTTCCCCTGCCGTCCGGGCGTTTCGTGAGAGGGACCAGCAGTGCCCCGCCGCTTTTCACCGGACCGAACGCCTGCCGGCAGTCCCCCGGTTTGAACTCGCTTTCCGGATCGAAAAAACTTCCGTTGAGCGCCAGAAATGTTCCGGCCTGCTGTGCCCATTGATAGACCGGCATCAGGCCGATCGTTTTATTCTTGGCGAAGCAGATATCGCTCGCCGGATTTGTCACCGCCACGCTGTATTTATCGCTCGGGGTTTCCAGAAATACCATATATCCGTGAAAGATATTCGTGGTTCCGCCGGAGGAGAATGTGCCGTTGATCTCCCCCACGGCCATCTGCGCGGCCGCATCCGATGCGATTGCAAGGAAAAAAATCCCGGCGAGCATGGCAGAGCATAACGCAATACGGGCACGTGCCGCGCGTGGTTTGCATATCGGTATCCGTCGATCGTGTGGCATCATGGTAATGGCTGGTGTTGTGGTTGGGGCTGACGGTATTGAAGTTTCCTGCTCGCCGGGCGCGGCATCACCCGGCCGCCGCGCCTATTCGCCCTGCAAGCGCATTCAGTGCCGAGCGGAGGGCTGTAGCGGTGGCCGGATCGGCGAGCGTTCCATCCTGCGCCAGCCTGGTTCGTACGAACGGGATGGTGAGCGAGCTTTCCTGAACGATATCGGCGCCGAGCGCGGTGAGCGTCGAGAGCAGCCACGCCTGCGCGCGCTCCCCGCCGGCCGCCGAGGGGGATGCGCTGATGGCTGCCACCGGTTTGCCGAAGAATTCTCCCGACGACACCGTCCAGTCCAGGGCGTTCTTCAGCGAGCCGGGCATGCCGTACGCGTATTCCGGCGTGCAGATGATTGCGCCGTCGGCCCGGCCGAGCAACATCCGCAACGAGCGTACGCTGTCCGGCGGGGCGTCGTTATCGATCTCGGGACTGAAATGGGGGAGATCGCCCAGCCCTTCGTACAGATCCATCCGCATCCCCTCGGGGGAGAGCAGGGCGGCGGCGCGAAGTATCGCGGTGTTGGATGAATCGGCCCGGAGGCTTCCGGAAATGGCGAGGATGGTTATCGGCATTGCGGGCTGGAAATAGATTTACGTTCCGAAGTAGTCCCGGTACCACTCGGTTTCATGATGATCGAGAAGGGGGAGCGTGCCGGGGGCGGGCTCTCTCAGTTTGCCGTAGAGAAGCGCCAGCGTTCTGTAGTCCCGCTGGCTCATTACCGGATAGCCGTTGCGGATCAACAGGGCGGCGCAGACTCCCGGTCCCCTGCGATAATTCTTCAACGCCCGGTTCCCGTCATAGATCACCTGCGATCCGCATGCGGCGCTGATATCCATGAGAACCGCGAGATGGATGTTCTCCCGCTGCGCGGCCGCCAGCATCGCTCCGGCCGCGCGGATCATCGGTTCGGTCCAGTCTTTTCCCGATTCGGCCAGCACGCGGGCTCTTCCATCCAGCACATCGAAACCATCGCCTCCGGTGATGTTGCAGAGTTCGCGGGGCGTTCCGAACGAGTAATCCTCCGGACAGAATGCGGCCGCGCGGACGTTCGGCAGGCCCAGGAGATGCCGTATCGCGGGGTGCTCCCCATAGGTGCTTCCGTCGTAGCCGCAGGCGGTTCCGTACAGGCATCCGCTTACCAGAAGGCGCAGCGGTTCCTCCGCGGTGAACTCCCGCAGGCGGAGTATCATCTCCGGGGCGGGCAGATGTTCCGGTCCCTGGAGGGAACTGGCGCTACTGTCATTCATATGCTCTCCGGGGTTGTCCGGCTGTTATCGGTGCAAATCTACTACTGGCGCCCGACACGGTACAGATGAAAAGGCATCGCGTTACCGATCTCGGGTACCGGCCGGTTGCCGGCAGTTCGTAGCGCGTATCGTTAAACGCCACCGGCCCCCTCTGAACGGAGGGAGCCGGTGCTGTGTGATACCGCCCGTGCGGGGATGATGCGTGCCGCCTCAGTGCCGCACGATGATCTTCCGCGAAGCGTTGATGCCATCGCCGGCGATGCGGACGAAGTAGACTCCGTTCGGCAGTTCCGATGCCATCAGCTCGGCGCGTGCCGTGCCGGGACCGAATGTTCCCTCGGCGAGCGTGGCTACCTTCTCGCCGGTTGCCGTATAAAGCTCGATGGAAAGCTGCGTGCTCCGTTCGAGGTTGACGAAGACCGTGGAGTGTATCCCCACCGGATGCGGAGACACCGCCACTTCGGCTCCCTGCGTCCGATCGTTGCCGGTAACCGCATCCTCCACGCCGCTCAGCGTGAAGCTCACCGGATCGGACCAGCAGCCGCTCAGATTCTCCTCGCCCAGCGTCCTGATGGAGATCTTCTTGTTCTGCCAGTTCTCCACATGGATCTGCACCATCGTGTAGTTCAGGTTCACGGTGGCGTAGACCGAGTCGTGGCCGGCCGGATCGCTCACCTGGATGGCATAGGTCAGCGCCTTGGGATCGGGGGAGGGACTCCAGGTGACGGTCACATCGCCTGCCGGGGTGGCAACGGCCTGGATGTTTCCCGGCGCGGCCAGCCAGCTCTTCGCGTTGGCGTGATACACCGGCGAATAGGCCTTCGTGAGCGATCCCGTGTCGATGCGCATCGCGTAGATATAGTAGCCGCACTCCGGCAGGCTGTCGCTCAGCGTATAGCGGAACTCTCCGAGAGCTGCCGGCACCGTTCCGATGAACGCGCCGTCGTAACCCTCCTGGTCGTTGTCGATATAGAGGTTCATGGTCGCGTTCGGGGAGACCGTCGCGCCGCTCCAGCGCGCCACGATGGTGCGCCCCTGGGTCTCCGATGCGAACGTGAACGCCGGCATGTCGCGATACCGTCCCCAGGTATAGACCGAGTCGTCATCGGTGCCGCCGGCGATGCCGAGGCTCCACTGGCCGGGAGCCGGGCTCATCACCACCCACATCGCGCTCTGTCCGGCTTTCTCGGAGGGATAGAATACCACCGACTGATCGGGGCTGGTGCCGGCTATCAGCCTGCCGGACGGGTCGATCAGCACCGAGTTGCGGGGCGAGGGCGTTCCCCAGATCTGCACGAACGCCCGTTCCATATCGGCGGTGACGGTGAACTGGCTCCAGGCCGTATCGGCTCCCAGAGCGGAGCGCCCGCCGTTACCTTTCAGCCGGGTGCGCGGAAGGTTGCCGCTGTTGGTGATGCGCATGAATTCCGTGGGCTCGGTCAGCGGGTTCTTTCCCAGATCCACCGCCACCTCGGCGATGCCGTAGCGCGGGATATCGGCTCTCACGGAGAATTGGAGGTTGTTCATCGTCGCCGATGCGCCGCCGATCTTCCAGGGAAGTGCGAACCAGTCGTTGATGGCCGTGAACACCGGGTTGTTCCTGTAGAGCTGGGGCACCTGAAGCTCTCCGGTGATCGATCCGCCGACGTTGAAATCCGGCAGGATGCTCAGCCCCGCGGTGACGCGGCCGTCGAACATCCACTGGTTGCTCAGGCTGCCGCCGAAGTTGAGCACCTTCAGCCCGCCGCTGATCTGGTTGGTGAAGAGGGAGGGGTTCAGCTGGATCGCCATATCCACATCACCCTGCATCAGCCATACATCTTTTTTCAGCGAGAACATCCGGAGCGCAAAGCCGCCATTGAAGCTCTCCCCATGTACGTACTTGGCGGTGCCATCGGCATCATAGAGCTTCACGTCGTCGATCGACACGCCCGGAAGTTTGTTCAGGGTATTCATGATGGCCTGGTAGGGGGGGAGCTCCTTCCACTTGCCGTTGTTCGAGAAGAACATCTTTCCATCGAGCGTGTAGGGGCCCTGCCGCACATTGAGCACGGAGGCATCGAAGCCGCGCCACTCGGCCACATGCGCCGGAGGAGGGGGGTAGGGGATGGGCACGCCGCCGCCGGCCAGCTTCATGATGATGCGGAACCCGTCGATCTCGCCGTTGACGAGCGTCAGGCCGCCACCGATATCATCGAAGATCGGTCCCTTGGCGATCAGCTCGGCGGTGAGCTTGTCGGCGCCCTTGTCGTAGTTCGCCTTGAAGCTCTTCAGACAGAAGACCGGCGCGCTGGCGATCCCCACGTTCTGGGCTTCCACGCCGCTGATCGACCAGCCGTCGCGGGTCATCTGCACTCCCTTTATCAGGAACCCCGCTATCGATGCTCCGGGGGCCTTCAGCGGATCTTTCTTGATATCGAACGCGCAGCCGGAGGAGAGCTGTTCGATCAATATGCGCAGGTCGAATTCTATCCCCGAGGCACTCTCGGCGCCGCCGACAAACCGGAGTTTCTCGAACGACAGGGAGAACCCGCCGATGTTCCATTTGGAGCTGAGCTTCGGAAGCGCCGATGGCGCTGCTATCGGTCTCTGCCCCGGAAGCGGCATGGGGAACGGAAGGGTGGAGTCCGGGACCACATCGATGGCGCGGTTCAGCGTTGCCACCATCGGCCCGTTGAAGAGCATGCCGTTGGACGGGGTGCTCCATTGGCCGTTGGTGGTCATTCTGGAGGCGCTGGTATCTATCTCCATGCTCCCTTCGAAGCTGAGCCAGTCGTTGACCTTCACTCCGCCATCCTTCAGCACCAGCGTGTGCGGCTTGGAGTCGTCGCTGTCGAAGTATCCGTCGCCCTCGGCCACGAACGTCATCATATGCTCTCCCTGGTAGGAGTGCTTGTAATCGCGCCGCGGCACCAGCAGTTCGAACTCGCTGCTCTGCTCCTTGTCGGCGGGAGCGCCTTCCAGCTTCAGGCTGAATTCCTCTCCGGTATCCCAGAGCACAAAGCCGTTATCATCGGCATCGCCCGCGTTTCCGGCCACCAGGCTCTTGAAATTATCCTTCTTGCGCTCGATGTAGCGGAACTGAAATTCCCAGTCCACGGTGGTGGTGGTGCCGTTGATGGTGAGTTTGCCGTCGAAATGGCGCGCGAAATTCACCCAGATTTTTTCGTTCGGCGTTCCCCGGTCTTTGATCGCCAGGAACGCCGAGCAGCCGGAGCGGTCGTAGCTTCCCTTGATCGGATCGTTCACCCGGCGGCCACGCCAGGAGGGGATGGATGTTACCGTTCCCTTGTAGAACACCGCCCCTGCTTCCACCGAGTCATGCCAGTTGCCCCCTCTGGGCGTGCACTCCGGCTGAAACCCGTTGGTGCGGGAGAGATTGGTGATGATGGCGGTGCCGGTCTGGAAATAATTCCAGTTCGTCTTGGCGTATTTCGTGACGTTGAGCACCGCCTGGGTTGCGCCTCCGGCTCCTTCAAGCTCCAGCGCTACCGTGGTGGTGTATTTTCCCTGTTTATTCAGGCGTACCAGCGTCCGCTCGGCCTGCCATTCGATGGTCTTTTTTCCATCGGAGGTGATAAGCCCTATCGCCCCCTGCATCTCCTGTGCGCCCGGCGTGATCGTGAAGGGAATGCCGGCGGTGTCGTTCTTGGACGTGAAGCTGGCCTCCATCGTCAACTGGGTTCCGCCGGCGGGGATATCGGTGGCGGTGTAGGTGACGATCACCCACGCCTCATCCCGTCCCGATGTCTGATTTTTCCGCTTCTCGACCTTGGCCTCCACGCTGGAGATTTCGGGTGCTGCGGCCGCACTGCCGGCTGCGGCGAAGAGCAGGACGAGCGCCGCGATCACCGGCCGCGTCCAGCGGGATGCTCGTACATCAACGTTCATGGTGAGTCCTCTAAAATTATTGGTCCAGGTCCTGGGCAAACTTAGAAAGGGGCGGCCAGGCAGTTCCTACTGGGATACTACTGGTGCAGGAGGGGTAGTTACAGGGGGAGATGCGCGCTCCAGTAATAAACCAGTAGCGGCACGATCAGCCGGGCTGCGCATTTTGCCGCACGGATATCTACCACCGGGGCCGGGGAAATCGGGATCGGGGCTGCGCCGGCATGCCGGCGGTTTTGTGCGCGCAGCTCCTTACCCGCCCAGGCCGGTGGGGGGGGGAGATTTTCGA
>JBMDXA010000114.1:0-4059 GCA_048594725.1 Candidatus Kapaibacteriota bacterium | reverse complement strand
ACGACCACCTGGCCCGTGCTGCCAACAAGCGCTTCGATTACGAGCATCCGGAGCTTGCATCGCTTCTCAATTATCTTGAGCAGGTGCAGTTCCGTCATGCCCGTTTCGAACGCGAGGAGTTCGTCTCGGTGCTCGATAGCGCGGTGAAGCTCATCTATAATTACCTCTGCCGCCCCCAGACCACCCTGAAGTGGTACATCTTCCGGGGGCAGCCGGTGAAACCGCTCAACGAAGTGATGCTTCGCTTCAGCGCGTTCATCGATTATGAATATTTCCGGACGGTCTTCATCGAGTGGGTGGAGCGGAAGCGGGCCGAACGCCCGACCTTCGATGCCATCTCGGCCACCGAGTTCGAGCGGGTGATCCGCCGTACCGATGACCAGATCCTCCTGCATTGCACGGTGGAGGATCTTCTCGAGATGATGGGCCCCCTCTTCGAGTTCATCGGCGAGGGACCCGAGCAGAAGCTCCCGGTGGATGCGCTGATCATCTTCTTCGATGACAAGAACATCAAGAAGCTGGTCGATCAGCTGGAGGCCTACCGCGATCGAGGCGGCGGGGATGTGGGACGTGATGATTTCGTCTCCCTCCTGGACGAACTCCTCTCCACGGCCGAAGAGGGGCCGGAGGCCGATTTCTCCAACGTCTACCAGAACGACGAGCTGGACGATGTGGTGCGCCAGCATCTGCAGGGAGGATACCGCGAGAGCGCGCCGGTTCAGGATGCAGGGGCCGATCCCTTCGCCGGCGATCCCCTCTGGGATGAGGAGCCCGTTCAGCCGGATATCGCAATCCCGGAGCCCGGGGCCTTCCAGCCGGAGCCGGAACAAGCTCCCTACGATGGTGAGCCCTTTCAGCGTGCGCCGGAGGAAGAGATGCCGGAGGAGATTCCGGGGGATGATCCCTTCGACGAGGATGATGACGATGATGAATGGCCGCTCGATGAGGATGCGGGCATCGACCAGGAGCCCGGTGCCGAGCCGGCAGGGGATAGCCATCTGCACGGTGCCATCCGGAGCGATTCCTTCTATGCTCCCGGCGGGGAGCGGCTGTATGGTGTGGAGGAGAGCGACGACGAGCCGGATCTGGACTTCGATGATGACGACGATGACGAGATCGGCGGCCATCAGGAGATGCTCCCGGTTACGGCCGGAACGGCTCTTCCGCCGGTTGCCGGTGAGCCTCCGGCGAGCTCCCGCGAGGTTCCCAGTTTCCAGCCCGCGCGCGATGGAGCCGCCCCGGCGGCGGAGCCACGGTTCGCCGATGGGGTCCTTTCAGGAACGTCTTCCTCCGGAACAGCTTCCTCCGGGATGCCGTTGCGGGAAACTCCGGAGGCCGAGCCGGTAGCATCCAACGGGATGCATCATCACCAGGAGCCCGCGCCATCGGCCGTGCAGCCCCCGGCATCTCCGGCCGCCGATCCCGGCGATCGCAGTTCCAGAGGGATCATGCGCACCGAAACGCTCCCCACGGTGGAGCCGTCGGTTCCGGTTGAACCGGCATTTCCCCAGCAGGGGACCGGCGCTGCCAGGACCGCCCCGGCGATGTCCGATGTCCGCCGCTTTATCGATCCGGCGCTGGAACGGAAGGTGGTGAAGAAGATCTTCGCGAAGAACCGGGCCGATTACGAGGTGGCGCTCGACCGGCTCAACACCGCGCCGAACTGGAAGATGGCCTCGCAGGTGCTCGACGAGCTGTTCCTCAAATTCAACGTCGATCCCTATTCGCGTACCGCCATCCGGTTCACCGACAGCGTCTACGGCCGCTATCTTCCATAGCGTCCCAGCGAGCCCGTACGGGCCATAAGTCAATCCAACTACAGGTGCGGGGCTTGCGCGTCAAGCCCCGTGCTATTCCCGGTCTACAGCAACGTTCCGAGAGATACCGTGTTTATAGATACCGCAGAGATTATAGTCCGAGCCGGCAAGGGGGGCAACGGAATCGTCAGCTTCCGCCGCGAGAAGTTCGTTCCCAAGGGGGGCCCCGATGGCGGTGACGGAGGGAATGGGGGAGATGTGATCTTCATCGCCAGCCACCATATCTCCACCCTGATGGATTTCCGGTACGGGCATGAGTATGCCGCCGAGAACGGGCAGAACGGGGGCGGATCGCGCAGGACCGGCCGCAACGGCCGCTCGGTGGAGATCAAGGTGCCGGTTGGGACCATCATCCGCGAGGCCGGCAGCGGCGAGGTGATAGCCGATATGACACAGGATGGCGAGCAGTTCATCGTGGCGCGCCACGGCGATGGCGGCCGGGGCAACCAGCATTTCGCCACCTCCACCAACCAGGCACCCCGCTATGCGGAGAAGGGACGGCCGGGGGAGGAGAGAAAGGTGGTGCTGGAACTGAAGCTGCTGGCCGATGTGGGGCTGGTCGGTTTCCCGAACGCCGGGAAATCCACCCTGATCTCCCGTATCAGCGCCGCGCGCCCGAAGATCGCCGACTATCCGTTCACCACGCTTATCCCGAACCTCGGTATCGTGCGGGTGGATGAAGGGGAATCCTTCGCGGTGGCCGATATCCCCGGACTGATCGAGGGAGCAAGCGAGGGGAAGGGGCTGGGCCACCAGTTCCTCCGCCATGTGGAACGCTCCGGCGTGCTCTGCTTCCTGCTGGACGGACTGAGCGAAGACCCCGTGGCCGATTATGAGACCCTGGCCGGCGAGCTGAAAAAGTTCAACCCCGAGATGCTGGAGAAGCGGCGGATCATCTGCATCACCAAGGCCGATGCGATGATGGAGGATCGGCGCGCCGAACTGGAGGCGCTCCGCCCCGACGGGGTAAAGCCTCTGGTGATCTCCTCGGTCGCAGGCGAAGGCATCAACGAGCTGGTCCGGGCGATGAGCCGGGAGCTGAAGGCATGGCGCGCGGAGCTGTGAGCGTTCCGCTGGTACGGCGGCGTCTTACCAGAGGGGGATTGTACAAAGCCGTGGCCGGGGCGGCTCTGCTGCTGGTGGTAACGGCTCTGGCCGGACTCTGCATCGGGCCGGAACTGATATCGCCGTGGCGGATCATCTCCACGCTTCTGGCGGGAGATACCGGCTCGGCCGGTTCCACCATCCTCCTGCAGCTCCGCCTTCCCAGGCTGATCCTGGCCGCGAGCGTCGGTTCGGCGCTGGCGACCGCAGGGGTGATCTTTCAGGCGCTCCTGCGCAATCCGCTCGCCGAGCCCTATATCCTCGGCGTCTCCAACGGATGTTCGGTGGGGGCCATCGCCGGCTTCATGCTCGGGGTGGGGCCCTTCCTCCAGCCGGTAATGTCGTTTATCGGCGGGGGGATCGTGATCCTGGCCGTACTGATGATAAGCCGGGGGAGCTACGGTGCCCGCTCCGAGTCGATGCTGCTGGGGGGGGTGATGGTCGGGGCCATCGGCGCGGCGTTCATCTTTCTGATGCTCCATTTCCTCGGCCCGCAGCTTCGCTCGGCGATTCAATGGATGATGGGCGATCTGAGCACCGCCTCGGCCGATATCGGCTACGGCTCGCTGGTTCTGCTGCTGCTGCTGTTTGCGGGGAGCTTCGTGGCCGGCGATCCTCTCAACGCGCTTTCGCTGGGGGATGAGGAGGCCGCAAGCCTGGGGGTGAACGTCACGGCCGCGCGGCTGGTGGCCTATATCACCGGCTCGTTCATCGTGGGGGTGTCGGTGGCGTTCTGCGGTGCCATCGGGTTTGTGGGGCTGGTGGTGCCCCATATCATACGGCGGCTGTTCGGGCCCGATCATCGCGCTCTGCTGCCGCTGTCGGTGCTGGGAGGGGCGATCTTCCTGGTGGTCTGCGATACGCTTGCACGCTCGCTGATGCCGGCCATCGATTCCAGCGCCACGGAGCTCCCGGTAGGCGCCGTCACCGCCCTTATCGGCGCGCCGATGTTCATCTATCTGCTCAGGCGTAGCAGGGAAGAGTAGGGATTTTCGATTGGCGATTATATACCTGATAGACCCAAGCATGCCAGATGCATCACGCAAAGCCGCGAAGGCGCAAAGAAGGTGTCTTTCTTTGCGCCTTCGCGGCTTTGCGTGGAGTTCTTCCGAGAGCGCCTACTGGGGTCGCTCAAGTA
>JBMDXA010000113.1:0-15445 GCA_048594725.1 Candidatus Kapaibacteriota bacterium | reverse complement strand
GGTGGCTCTTGACGCGAGCAGCGGGACGGCATCGACGAACCTGAGCGCTGACAACGGTGGCGACGGAGTTGGCAACGACGGTCTGGGTCAGTCGTACCTGTGGATCGGCGGGTCGGTGACCCCCGGAGCGACGCAGCAGCGCGGCAACTACAGCGGCACCTTCACCGTCAGCGCCGCCTACACCAACTAAGTTTCAGCAGGAACACCCTAAGAAGAAGATACCAAGGACCCTCGGATACGGTAGTCGCGTCGTAGGAGCGCGTCGGCAACGCCCCCTCTGGCGCGGCTACCGGAAGAGGAAGACAACACGGCCGGCACGGGAGCCGGAGGGCCGCGACGATGCGCAACTGGAGAGCGCATCTATCATCCACGACCTAAGGATGACACCTGCCCTCTCTCTTTCGGACGAGTCCTTCCCCCAGGGGTTATCGACAACAGAGCAGTCTGAAGTTCCCGATTCCGGCATGCAATCCGGTGGTCGCTCCGGGTCTTGACTCCCCCGGTACCGATTGCATGCAAACCCTCGCCACGGGTGTACGGCGAGCGGTCTGAGAACTTCCGGCAGGCGAGGCCGATTTCGAGATCCATCCATCCGAAATCGGCCTTGTCATGTCCGGGGCGGAGCGATCTGCCGGCCGATATGCAATCCCCCCGAAGCACTTCCATCCATCACCTGCTATCTATTTCCCCACCCTCTCATTGTCTGGACTGGCGATGGATTCTTCGCTACATTCCCGGCGCTTCCTCCGTGCGCTCGCCGGTGATCGGAACCGGGGTGTTACAACGGCGGAGGATGCGTGTCAATGGTCCGATGGCGGATGAAATCCTAGGCTCGGAGGTATCTGGTCTGGCACAGAACGCACTACATACCGATGTCGCACTCGATCTGCTGCGCGATGAAGACCTCTTCGCGCATTTTTTGCATGGTGACGATGATGCCTATGCGGTGCTGTACAACCGTTACGGCTCCAGGCTTCTGAGTTATATCCATTCGATCGTCGGAGCAGACGAGGAGGCCGCCGAGGATATCTTCCAGGAATGCTTCATCCGGCTGTTCCGCGAACGGGAGCGGCGTTTCAGCGAGAGCCCGCCGCCGGAGCCGATCAAGAACGTGGGGGGATGGCTGTTCCGGGTGGCGCGCAACCAGGCGCTGAACCATATACGCGCGCGCCGCTATCTGGCGCCGCTGCCGGTGGTCTACGACGAGCATCTGCTGGTGACCGTGGAGGAGGCGCACGCCGGCATCTACGGCGATGCCGATAATGAGGAGATGCTGATGCAGGCGGTCAATACGGTTGTGGAGACCCTCCCCTCGGCGCTCCGCGAGGTGTTCATTCTTCGCGAGGTCAACGGCATGAGCTACGAGGAGACCGCCGATATCGTCGGTTGCTCCGAAGAGGCCGCGCGGATGCGCCTGAGCCGTGCCCGAAGCGCCATCCGCCGCGCGCTTCAGTCGCTCTTTGCCGAGCGAGAGAAATAATTCCCCCATGTTCCATTGTTGACGGTATCCTGTCGTGAACGAGATCGAACGGCTCATATCACGCCATCTCGATGGTGAGCTTACTCCCTCGGAGGAGACGCGCCTGCGCAAGCTGCTGGTGGAGTCGCAGGACGCACGGGCTCTGCTGCGGGAGATGACCGTGCTGGCACGCGCCGCCCGCCGCACGCCGGGGCTGCATGCGCCCGGCGCGGAGATGCAGACCCGGCTGTTCCACCGGCTGCGCCAGGAGGGGCTGTATCGCGAGACCCCGCCGACGATGCGTGCTCCGGCGGCGCTCCGGCCGGTACCGGAGCGCTCGTTGATGGCTCTGGTGCGGCGCGCTGCGCTGGCCGCGGCCATGCTGATAGCGGTGGTTGGCGGCGGATACCTTCTTGATGAGCATCAGGCTCCCCCGGCTCCGGTTCATGCGGATGTGCGCGTTTCGGTTGCGCCGCCCTCTCTGGCCGGCAGGGGTATCAGAAGCGAACTCCCGGCCGTGAGCATTCCGGAGAACAGCGGGGATGCCGCTGCCCGTGCGATCCGTTCCTCCGGTTCCTCTCCGCTTCGTTCCGCCGCCCGGCGGGGCACCTCCCTGAATACTTCTTCAACGCTTGCTTCGGCCGATCCCCTGCTGGTTCCAGCCGATACAATAGTGAAGGAATCCGAGGCGATCGAGCTTGCGAACGCCTATCAGGTTCCCGCTCGCCAGCGTTCCCTCGCCCATGATCTTTCCCCGGCCGGTAGCGATACCGCACGTTCGGCTTCCTCGCAGCCGATGGCGCTTGCCGCCGCCCCGGAGTTTCCGGTGCCGCCGGATGATTCCAATCTCTCCTCTCCCGTTCAGTCGGATGAACGCGGAGCCCGATGGAGCGCCGGGGTACGCGGAGGGATAGCCGCGATCGGTACCAGCGGCGAGAGCGCCCGGGAGATGAGCGTGGGAGTGGGAATGGAACTGAAGGGGGGGCACCGGATGGCGCTTCTCGTGGGTTCCAGCCCGACGCTCACCGAGACCAGATACCGGAACACCGGCATCGCCATCTCCGCTCCAACTCCCTCGCAGGTGCCCTCCTCCAACCGTCCCGCCACCCAGCGGCAGGGCGTGCAGGAGTACGAGAAGATCGCCAGAAGCGAGACCTGGCTGGGCCTGGGCTACAGTTATTCGGTGCCGCTGGTGGCCGGCCTTACGCTCGATCCCGGCCTCAGCGCCGGTATCGGCAATACCTCGTGGCGGGTGGGGGTGGAGCTTCCGGTCCGCTACCGTCTCGGCAGCAGGGTGTCGATGGAATGCGCCCTCTCGGCAAATCGTACGGTCGCGCGCGATGGGAGCGCCGATGAGCTGGGACAGGTGAACGTGCGAAATAACTATATTTATACCTCCACCCTCGGACAGGCCACGTTCAACTCGTTCGGCGTGCAGTTCGGTGTCCGGGTGGATCTGACGGGGGAGTAGGGAGTTCCGGTTGAGGATGTTCGGGGGGAGAGCAGTCCGGGAGCGGCTTCGCATCTATCCAGCCACCTTCCCTCTCTTCACGGTCTCCGTAGCGGATGCTCCGCTGCTCTGCGAGCAATCCAGGTGAATTCTGCTCCCTGCCGCTATCCGCAGCCGTGCAGGCGGCGAACTACCGAACTCCGTCCCAACGACCCTTGGCACTGACAGCGGGCGAAGCCCGCGCACCGACTACTGACCAACAACTATGAACCGCCGCCAATTCATCGGGTGTTCCTCGGCCGCTGCTGCGGGCCTTTTTCTTCTCCGGCCGTCAGAGGGTCTTTCCATGCACGGTTCCACACCTCCGGACGCCGATCGCACCGATCTGGCCGCGATGGCTCTGGAAGCGGCACGTTCGGCCGGGGCCAGCTACGCTGATATCCGTATCAACCGTTACCGCAACCAGATCATCAGCACCCGCGAGGAGCGGGTGGAATGGGTGAACGACAGCGAGAGCTTCGGGTTCGGTGTGCGGGTGCTGGCCGGCGGGGCCTGGGGGTTCGCCTCCAGCACGCATGCCACCCGCGACGAGGTGGTGCGCATGGCCCGGCAGGCGGTTGCCGTGGCAAAGGCCAATGCCTCGCTCCAGCGCGAGCCGGTACACCTGGCGCCGGTCCCCTCGTATCGTGACCGGTGGACTACCCCCATCACCGCCAACCCGTTCGATGTGCCGATGCAGGAGAAGATCGATCTGCTGCTGGCGATCAACCGCGAGGGGATGAAGGCCAGGGGAGCCAGGTTCTGCGAATCCTCTCTCTTCCTGGCGAACGAGGACAAGTTCTTCGCCTCTACGGAGGGATCGGTGATCGAACAGGATATCTACCGCATCTGGCCTTCGTTCGAGGTGACCGCGGTTTCCGAGGATGGGAGCGACTTCCAGTCGTGCACCGGATTGTGCCAGCCCACCGGGCAGGGATATGAGTATTGCCGGGAGTATCCTCTGCTGGATGATGCCCGCCGTGCCGGGGAGAACGCCGCCGCCAAGCTGAAAGCCCCGCCCATCCCGGAGGGGAGACGTGATCTGATTCTGATGCCCTCGCACCTCTGGCTGGTGATCCATGAATCGATAGCGCATGCCACGGAGCTGGATCGTGCGCTCGGCTTCGAGGCGAACTACGCCGGCACCTCCTTCGTAACCCCGGACAACCTCCGCACGCTGAAGTACGCCTCCGATATCGTCAATGTGGTGGGGGATCGCACCGAGCAGCACGGCCTTGCCACCGTCGGCTACGACGACGAAGGGGTAAAGGCGATGCAGTTCGATATCATCAGGGATGGGATGTTCGTGGGCTACCAGACCATCCGCGAACAGGCCGCATGGGTTGGGGAGAAGGCCTCGCACGGCTGCGCCTACGCCGACAGCTACGAGCATGTGCCGATGCAGCGCATGCCGAACGTCTCGCTGATGCCGGGAGAGAAGAGGCTCTCGCCGGAGGATCTCATCTCCGGCATCGACGACGGGGTGATGATCGAGGGGAACGGATCATGGTCGATCGACCAGCAGCGCCGGAACTTCCAGTTCGGCGGGCAGGTGTTCCACCGGATCAAGGGGGGGAAGATCGACGGCATGTACCGCGATGTGGCGTTCCAGTCGATGACGCTCGATTTCTGGAACTCCTGCGATGCGATCTGCTCGCGCGAACATTACAGGCTCGGCGGCTCCTACTGGTGCGGCAAGGCACAGCCGGGGCAGGTGGCGCCGGTCTCGCACGGAAGCTCGCCGGCCCGTTTCAGATCTATCAATTTCATCAACACCGGCAGCAAGGTCTAGCCCCATCTCCGATCAACCAGGTTCATTCCCATGATGCTCTCATCAACCGAGGCAAAGGCGATTCTCGACCGGGCGCTGGCCCTGACCTCTGCCGACGAGGCGGAGGCCACCCTTTCGGCAGGTTCCTCCGGGAACATCCGTTTCGCCCGGAACATCCCCACCACCTCCGGAGAGAGTGCCGGGATGAGCCTGAACATCACCTGCGTGTTCGGCAGGCGCACCGGTTCCTCATCCACAACCCAGGTGGACGATGAATCGCTGAAAGCGGTGGTGCGCCGCGCCGAGGAGCTGGCCCGGCTGGCTCCGGAGAACCCGGAGTATATGCCCCGCCTGGGAGCGCAGACCTATGGCCGGACCCCGGAGTGGGATGATGCCACCGCCGCTCTCTCCCCCGATGCCCGCGCCGCCATCGCGCTTGGCGCCATCGAGGCGGCGCGCAAGGAGGAGCTGCACGCCGCCGGGTATTTCGAGAACCGCTCCGGCTTTACCGCGCTGGCGAACTCGCATGGCCTGTTCGCCTATCATCCCTCCACCGCCGCCTCCTATACCCTCACCGCCCGCACCCCGGATGGCTCCGGAAGCGGCTGGGCTGCGGCCGAATCGTTCAGGCGCGGAAGCATCGATGCCGCCCGTATCACCTCGCGCGCCATCGAAAAGGCGCTCCGCTCGCGCAACGCGACGGCGATAGAACCGGGGGCCTACCGGGTGATCCTGGAGCCGTCGGCAGTCGGCGATATGGTGAACCTCTACCGCTGGAGCCTGAACCGCCGTTCCGCCGATGAGGGGCGGAGCTTCTTCTCCGATCCGGAGAAGGGGACGCGTATCGGCCAGAAACTGTTCGGCGATAACATCACCCTGTACACCGATCCGCTTCATCCGCTGGTGCCGTCGCAGCCCTGGGATGACGAGGGGATGCCGATCGGGCGCACCCTCTGGGTGGAGAAGGGGGTGCAGCGCAATCTCTCGGTGGGGCGCTTCTGGGCCAAACAGAAGGGGTTGCAGCCGGTCCCCTGGGGAAGCAATATCATTATGGAGGGGGAGATGCGGTCGCTGGATGATCTGGTCGCCGCTACCGATTACGGTCTGCTAGTGACCAGCTTCTGGTATATCCGGCAGGTCGATCCCAAAACCATCCTCTATACCGGGCTCACCCGCGACGGCGTCTTTCTGGTGGAGAACGGGGTTATCACCCGCCCGGTGATCAACCTCCGCTGGAACGAGAGCCCCGTATCGGTCTTCAGAAATGTGGAGATGATGTCGCGCCCGGAGCGCGTGGTGACCCGCGAAGGAAACCAGCCCATGCTGGTGCCGGCTCTGAAGGTGAAGGAGTTCCGCTTTACCAGCGTGAGCTCCTCAACCTAGCCACGAATGTCCGCGAATCTGGATCGGGGGAACTGGAGGGGGAGTAATCGCTATTGCGCGTTACATCTGAAATCTGCGCGAATGCGATGATGGGGATGATGCGAATGCGATGATGGGGATGATATGATGGAGGGATGGAGATAATGGGGGATGAATATGATGCGATGGAGATAAATGGAGATAATGGGATGGAAGGATGCTGCCGGGGCGATGCGCGGCGAAGATGGGCTTTTCTCCTCTTTCCCTGAGGAATCTATCCTGGCCGGGTCTGTTGGATGGCTCATCATCAATCATACATCCGCGATCCTATATCGAAAATCCCTACCTTCACCTGAACGGGGGCGTTTGTTCAACAAGTGGAGTTTGGGGTGCCGATGAACCATCTGCTACGTTCTGCCGGGCGTATCATGCCGGGAGCGCTGCTCCTCTGCGGGGCGATGCTCCTGTTTGCGAGGGGCTCCGCCCTGGCACAGCCGGTCGATCTGATCCTCCCTACCGGGAACACCGCCATCTTCGATGGGGCCGATAGCCTCTTCTACCAGCGAACAGCCACCGGGCGCGCCGAGCCCTGGACCGCAGGGCGTTTCGGCTTCGTCCGCAATCCGCGTGAGACACGGGAGGGGAGAGTCTTCACCCGCTATCACGAGGGGATCGATATCAAACCCCTGTACCGCGATCAGAAGGAGCGGCCGCTCGATTCGGTAGTGGCCGTGGCCGATGGGCGCGTGGTGCACGCCAACAGCATGCCCGGACGCTCCAATTACGGGAATTATGTGGTGGTGGAGCATATCTGGGATGGGGCGCCCTATTACAGCCTCTATGCCCATCTGGCGGAGGTGTGGGTGGATTCGGGGCAGGATCTCCGCCAGGGTGATCTGCTGGGACGGCTGGGCTATACCGGCGATGGTATCAACCGCGAGCGCGCCCATCTGCATTTCGAGATCACGCTCCTGCTCAACGAGCGCTTCGGCGACTGGTTCGGCCATTTCTATAGCGATGAGTCCAACCATCATGGCCCCTACAACGGCATGAACCTCGCCGGGCTGGATGTGGCGCGCCTCTATCTGGCGCTGCGGGAGAATCCGGACCTGACGATCGCGGAGTTTCTGGCACAGGAGGAACCCTATTACGAGGTTGCCGTTCCGCTCGCCGATCCGCCCGGTCTGCTGGGGCGCTATCCCTGGATGCTCTCGCGCAGAGTGGATACGTCGGATCGCTGCTGGAAGATCGCCTTTACCTCCTACGGCCTGCCGCTTCGGGTGACGCCGGGGACCGATGAGGTTCCGGAGCCACGGGTATCGGTCGCGGTCCCCTCGAAGCTCCCGTATAAATGGCTGACCAAATCGGTGGTGGCCGGGCACGACGAGAATTATTCCCTCTCGGCTTCGGGGCGGCGTTATATCGAGCTGATGCTGATGGAAAATCGGGCCGATCCCGCTCTTCCCCCCGCTACCGCCGGTGCGGAGGATGAAAGCGATGCGGAAAATTGAGGGATAGAGGATTGGAGAGGGGGAATGTTCGATTGGAGAAAGTCCGTGGCCGATCAACAGGAAGCGGAGAAATCTCGGATACAGCAGGTGCGGGTGCCGTAACTCCATATTCCGCATTGTATGTTTGCGGGCGGAAATGAAATGATTTTCTCCGCCGTCTGTTCCGGTTGTTCTCCGGAGAGCAACCTATCGCGATCCCGATCCGTATGCCAGCCTCCCAACGCATTAGAAGGTTACGTCATGAGAAATCGAAATCCCTTTATAGTTTTCCTCCTCTCCTGGTTCACCTGCGGAATCTATTCCATCATCTGGCTGATTCAGACCAAGAAGGAGATGAATGAAATGGGAGCGTGCATCCCCAGCGCGTGGCTGATGCTCGTTCCGTTCGCAAATATCTACTGGCTCTGGCGCTACAGCGAGGGGGCCGAGGAGATCACCGAGGGGCGCGCGGCCACCCTTACCACATTCGTATTGCTGGTGGTGCTGGGTCCTATCGGCATGGCGATATCCCAGAGCTATTACAACAATGCGCGTAATCTCCTGGAGGAAGGGGAGGGGGATATCCGCATCACGATCGAGTCGCTCGGAACCTGAGCCCGCTGGCATTTTCCTGGCGGCGGGGGCGGCTGTGCCAGCTTGCGGCCGCCATCCTGGGGTCGCCCGCCTACCGTCCCGTTGGCAGTTGCTCGATCCGTCCGAACACCAGAACCAGCTCCTCGGTCACCGGCGAGTTCTGCGGTCCTACCGTTCGCATGGAGGCTATCCTCACGCCGTAGAGCGCATAGGTCGTGGCCGGAGCGGTCTCCGGGTCGATGGTGAAATTCACCTGGTTGACCGGGATCTGCTGCTCGAACAACTGGAGGAGAAAGGGGGAGAGCGCATCCTCCTGCTTCTGAATGTTCAGCGTGGGGGTGGCGCCGGGGATCTGCAGCGGCGTCCCGAGCGAATCGGCCTGCTCCGGAACTATTCTCGGCCGTGCTCCGCCCCAGCTATAGGCCAGCACACGCGCCTGCGCCTCATTGGGGATCGTAAGTCCGGGGGTTGTTCCCATCAGCGTCACGTAGGCGCGCGCATACGGGAATGTCTGTAGCGGATAGGAGCGATCCTCCGTCCCGGCCAGGGTATCGGCGGGGGTGGAGATCGTGCCGGATACCACACCACCATCTGAAGAACTACCGTTTGCGAACGTCGTCCCGGAGGATGCTGTCCCCCCGGTTGTAGTGCACCCCGATGCCAGCGCGGCCAGCATCAGCAGCGCTATGGGAGTTGCATGGAAACGATGCCGATGACGCATAGGAGTGGAATCTTTATCGGAAAATTCTGTTCCGGAACGCCATACCGGGAGTTCCGGATAATGAGTCCGGCAACCCTCGGGCCACGATCTGCGCCCGGCGGGGAATCGCTTCCTTCGCGCTGAGATGCCGTCACCAAAAAAAGGAGAAAAATATCACCACGGTTCTGCTATTTTCCCGCTTCCCCCAGCACACTCCCCCCGTATTCCATTGATCGTTCCAGCCGGCCGTCCGTGCCTGGTATTCTCCAGCGGATTTCTCCTGCGATAGTAGTATGGAGATCGGACCGGCGTATCGTTTCATCAACTCAATTCTGCCTATGGCAAAAAAACGTGACGGGTATTTCGAACAGACGTTCGAGCGATTTACACACCGGCGGCCTCGCAGGCCGCGCGGCATGCGCTCGGTGGGCGCTCTTACGGTAAGCAGAGCGGAAGCCGCCGCCATGGAAATACATGATACTCCTCCCCTGTTTAAAGATCCGGGGTTGCAGGAGTTTCACGAGAAGGGACTTCTCGATGAACTGCTCTACCAGCTTAAAAGCGGCAAGGAGGCCACGGTCTATGCGGGACGAGGCCCCGCCGGATTGCTGGCCGTAAAGGTGTATACCGATCTGGTGATCCGCCCCTTCCGCAACGATGCGGTCTACCGGCAGGGACGCCATATCGGCGACCACCGCCTGCAGAAGGCGATCGAACAACGCTCCCGCATCGGCATGAGCGCGCAGCAGGCGCTCTGGGTCGAGGAGGAATACCGGCAGCTACGCGCATTTCATGAGGCCGGTATTATGGTGCCGCACCCGCTGGCACAATCGGGACGGGCGATAGCGATGGAATTTATCGGCGATGATGCGGGCCCTGCCCCCCGTCTCTCCGAAGCCATGCTGGACAGGGATGAGGCCGCTTATGCCTTCGAGCAATGCGTTGCTATCCTTGCCCGTATCACCGCATGCGGATGGGTGCATTGCGATTATTCTGCCTATAACATCCTCTGGTGGAATCGCCGTGCCGTGGTGATCGATCTGCCGCAGGTGGTGGTAGTGGAGCATAACTCCAGCGCCGAAGCGCTCCTCCGCCGTGATGCCGAATCGCTCTGCCGTTCGTTCGACCGTTTCGGATTTCATTACGACGCCACTACCGTGCTCCGCAGTATTAACAGATAATTGCTGGCTGGCAGATAGCGGTGAATAAGCTTCTTCGCAGGGAGAAGCGATGTTTTTTTATACATGGGCCCGCCCGGTTGCGTTACGGCAATTGGCGGGCTCATGTGCTATAGATGGTTATCATCAGTACGTAACACGGTCTCTGCCGGACACTGCATTAAAACGGATTTCAATTGAGTATATCACTTGTGGCCCCTGTAAGGGGCACCGGTCTGTAGTAATGGAGCCAGATTTTTCTTTGGAAGCTCCGGAGTGAGCGGCCCATTCTTCGGCCGAGTGATACGAGAAACCCAACGGAAATCAATCACGTGCTATTGCATAGGGATCGGTGTGGCGCGATGTGCATTGCGCGTGGACGGAGTAAAAAATGCGCTGCAAAACAACTTCACCGGCGGCTGGGGGCCATTTGTTATCGACTGGTAATTCTGCCCATATATGGATCGGCTCGATTGTTGTATTTCAGTTGCTCTAGTATCGAACGGCTGGTGCCCGCGTTATTCCGGTATCGGCCTGAACTATTGAATCAACCTAATTTATAGCGAGGTACGAGATGGCAGCGAATTATGACCGTAACGACCGCTGGAACCGACGAGATGGCGAGCGTTATAATCCTAATGACCGTGGTGCGCTGGAGCGTGGAGCTGATGAGGTTCGTTCCTGGTTCGGTGATAATGATGCCGAGCGCCGCCGCAATATCGACGAGCGCCGCGATGACCTCCGCAATCGCAGCAGCTACGATTCCGATCGTGGCGCGCTGGAGCGCGGGGCCGATGAGGTTCGTTCCTGGTTCGGCGATAACGATGCCGAGCGCCGCCGCAATATCGACGAGCGCCGCGATGATCTTCGCGACCGCAACCGCTACGATTCCTCCAACCGCTATGGCTCCTACGGGACCTCCTCCCACAACGAGCGCGGGCCGCTGGAGCGCGGGGCCGATGAGGTCCGTTCCTGGTTCGGCGATAACGATGCCGAGCGCCGCCGCAATATCGACGAGCGCCGCGACGACCTCCGCCAGCGTTACGACTACGATCACGGAAGCGATTACCGCCACAACTACGGCAACCAGCGTTATGACAGCGATCGCGTTCGTACCGATCTGAGCCGCAACAGCGGAACCAGGGGATCGGAGGAGCACCGTTACGGCACTGGAAATACGTACGGCACCGGCAACACCCAGGGGGGCAGCTACGGCCAGTCGCGCGGGGAGTGGGAGATGAGCCGTCCGGGCGATCGCCGCGATGATTCCAGCTACGGCCGCTCCTCCTATGGCAGCTACGGCACCCCGTCCGGCCAGAGCTACGGTTCCAGCTCGAACTATGGCTCCGGCAACAGCGGCTACCGCAACGAGCGCAGCCATGACCGCTCCGGCGATCATGAGCGCGGCTTCCTGGAGCGCGGGGCCGATGAGGTTCGTTCCTGGTTCGGCGACGACGATGCCGAGCGCCGCCGCCAGATGGATGTGCGCCGCGATGCCGGCTATCGCACCGATAACTATGATGATGACCGGCGCAATAGAGGCTGGTAAGCGCTCCGGATGAACTGCCCGCTCCGGCGCGGGCCATAACATTCCGCGGCGTTCGAATTTCTACAGAGGCTCCACCGGCTACGCGCCGCGGGGCCTCTTTTTTTCGCCCCCCTCCTCTATGATCCCAACGGAAGTTGATGTAGATTGAAATCCCCATTCCAGAGGGGAGAGGCTCCGCCCCCGTGTACCCCGAATATCGTACGTCATCCGACCATTGCACCCCGTCAACCGTCCGTTCGATGGAGCGTTCGTAGTTCCTGGAACGCTTCATAATGTCATAATCGCTCTGACCGGTATGAGAACAACCGTTACTGTTGTTGCACTCATCATCTGCATTCTCCTTGGGGCTGGTGCGGCCCAGGCACAGATCAGCTATTCCGATTTCCGTCCGGCATCCACGCTGCAGCTTCGTGGCGCGGCCGCCTACGATGCCAACCGCCTGCGCCTGACCCCGAGCCGGCTCAACACCGTTGGGGCGGCCTGGCACAAGACCCGTCAGTATGTGCGCGAGGGGTTCATCACCACGTTCCGGTTTCAGATAAGCTCTCCCGGCGGGGAATCCGATGGCGTAGCCAATGGCGGCGACGGCATTGCATTCGTGATTCAGAATTCGGATCAGGGGGATGAGGCGATAGGGCTTGGCGGCGGGCAGATCGGCTATGGCACCATCACCAGAAGCGTGGCGGTGGAGTTCGATATGTGGAACAACGGTTTCAGCGCCAACGGCGATCCCAGCCACAACCATGTCTCCGTGCATACCAACGGCACCGGCCGCAACAGCGCCGATCATGGCTATTCCCGTGGGCAGACCTCCATCCTTCCCAATATGGGGGATGGCGCCGTGCATACCGTCAGGATAGAATATCTGGAGAACTGGCTGGCGATCTATCTGGATGACTGCCAGAACCCCGCGCTCAGAGTTCCCATCGACATCGCCAAGACGCTCGATCTGGAGGATGGGCATGCGTGGTTCGGTCTGACGGCCGGCACCGCCTCCTCCTGGCAGAATCACGATATCCTCTCCTGGCGCTCCTCCAGCCTCGGCCTGTTGCAGAGCGTCCCCTCGAACCTCTGCGAAGGGGACAGTCTGGTGCTGACGGTTCCGACTGCCGAGGGGGAGGTGATCTGGTCGAACGGCAGCAGAGCGAAAAGCATTGTGGTCCGCGAGCCTGGAGAGTACAAGGTTGCGGTTCTGGAGAAGCTCGGCTGCCGCGATCTGTATTACGACCGGGTGATGAAGGTGAGTGTATCGCCCCGTCCCGATCCCAGGGTGACCGTGACGAACGGGCGCAGGCTCTGCCCCGGCGATACCAGCTTTCTGGACGCGGGACCCGGATACTCCACCTACCGGTGGTCCAACGGCGCGCGCACCCAGCGTATCGCCGTGACCGAAGAGGGAAGCTACAGCGTGCAGGTAACCAACGAGTTCGGCTGCTCGCGAAGTTCCGCGCCGGTGGATATCATCGTCCACAAGACCGTGGCGCCCACCATCCTGCCGAACCGGAGCCTGGTGCTCTGCACCGGCGATAGCGTTATGCTGGATGCCGGGGATAATTATCTGTTCTACCGCTGGTCCACCGGAGCGCTTACCCGCACCATCACCGTGCAGCAGCCGGGGGAGTACTGGGTGAGCGGCGTGGATAAAAACGGCTGCACCTCCACTTCGAAGCCGGTGCAGGTGACCAGGGGAATCCAGCTTCATCCGTTCATCGTTCCGGGCGGCCCCACGCAGCTCTGCGACGGCGAGGGGGTGCGCCTGGATGCCGGCGCCGATTATTCCGGGTACCGGTGGTCCACCGGAGAAACCACGCGCACCATCCTTGTAACCGCTTCCGGCCAGTATACCGTCTCGGTGACATCGGCCGGGGGATGCGAGGGAACCTCCAAACCGCTGACGGTGGTGGTGCATCCGCGCCCGCTTCCCACCATCACCGCAAACGGCCCGCTGGTGGTCTGCAAGGGAATTGGCGTTACGCTCGATGCCGGTGCCGGATATGCGCGTTACCGCTGGTCCACCGGCGATACCACGCGGACGATCATCGTGGAGAAGGGGGGACAGTATTCGGTGATGGTTACCACCGAGCATAGCTGCACCGGTTCGGCCACGATCGATGTGGAGGAGAAGGAAGCGCCGAAACCGGTGCTGCAACCCTCCGGGGCCGTCCGGCTCTGCGCCGGTGATAGCCTTACGCTTGATGCCGGCGATGGCTATGCATCCTACCTCTGGTCGAACGGGGAGCGCGGTTCCCGCATCGTCGTGAGCGATACCGGTACCTATTTCGTGACGGTCGCCAACGCCGAAGGATGTTTCGGAACGTCGGAGCCGGTGGTGGTAACCGTACATGAGCGCCCCGTGCCGATGGTGACGCCGGAGGGGCCGGTCAACTTCTGCACCGGCGAAACCCTGATGCTGCGCGCCACCCCCGGCTATGCCGCCTATCGCTGGTCCACCGGGGAGACCACCCCGGATATCGTTGTGCGTACGCTCGGCGATTACAGCGTGGTGGTGACCGATTCCAACGGCTGCACCGGTGCCTCCTCCGTGGTGACGGTGGAAGTGGGAGAGGTCGCCTCCCCGCGCATCATCCTGAACGGGCCCCCCATGATCTGTCCCGGCGACAGCCTGATACTGGAGGCACCGCCAGGGTACCGGGAGTATATCTGGTCGAACGGCGAGCGTACCAGAATCATCGCCGTGCGGGTTCCGGGGCGGTATCATCTGGAGGTGCGGCTCGGCGAGGAGTGCAGGGGCTTCTCCGATACGGTGGATATCGGCATCTATCCTGCTCCGGCGGTACCCTCCATCTCCGAAAATGGCGGGACGCTGGTTGCAACCGAGGGAGCCGCGTATCAGTGGTATCTGGACGATGCGCCCCTGGCCGGCGCCAACGAGCGGATGCAGATCTCCGCCGGTTACGGCATCTACACGGTGGCGGTGACCAACGAGAACGGCTGCACCGCGATCTCTCCCCCGTACTCCTATTTCAATGCGGCCTCGATGGTGGCTCTTCCCACGGTGGAGGGTGCTCCCGGTGCCCTGGTAACGGTGCCGCTGATGCTGGTGGAGTCGCACAATCTGGACGAGGACGGGCTGAAGCGATTTCGTGCCACCATCCGGTTCGATCGTAGCCTGCTGATCCCCGGATCGGTGCTCTCCTGCTGCGGGCCGGTCCCGGCGGTTGCAGCGGGCGCAGGCGGAACAGACTGGGATGATTATCTCCTCACCTTCGAAGGGGAGCGGGCTGCCGGGGTGTCCTCCGGGTCGCTCGCCGATATCCAGTTCACGCTCGCCATGGGCGATACCACCATGGCTCCGCTCGGGCTGGTGTCGTTCGAATGGCTGGATGGCCGCGCCGCCATTGCCACTACCGACGGTATGATCCGGTTCAACGGGCTGTGCGGCGAGGGAGGGGAGCGGCTGGTGAGCGCCTCCGGCGATATCGCTCTGAAATCGGTTCGCCCGAATCCGTCGTCCGGGCGTGTGACCGTGGAGTACGAGATCGCCGAGGATGGCCCCACCGGGCTGTATCTGATAGACCAGCTCGGGCGGCGTGTGGAGACGCTCCTCGCCGGAGAGAAGACGCACGGTGCGTACCAGGCCGCATTCGATGCCGGGACGCTTCCGGCCGGTATGTATTTCCTGGTGCTGGAAACTCCTACCGAACGCCTGAGCACCGCCGTGCAGGTGGTGAAGTGATGTTCGATCGGGGAAGATATTCACGCAAAAAAAGAATGGCGATTATATACCTGATAGACCCAAGCATGCCAGATGCATCACGCAAAGCCGCGAAGGCGCAAAGAAGGTGTCTTTCTTTGCGCCTTCGCGGCTTTGCGTGGAGTTCTTCCGAGAGCGCCTACTGGGGTCGCTCAAGTA
>JBMDXA010000112.1:0-78446 GCA_048594725.1 Candidatus Kapaibacteriota bacterium | reverse complement strand
CTTCGCTCTGTCGTAGAGGGTCTTCCCCTCGTAGTTCTCCAGGGTCTGGTTGGCGAGCGTCTCCGCCAGAAATGCGATTGCCTGCTCTCCATCCAGCTTTCCCTCCTCCTCAAGCCTTCTGGGAATGGCGCTGTTCAGTTGCCCGCGCTCATCGAAGAGCCCGGCACCGTGCTCCGCCCCGGTAGTGTCTCCCATCTGATTGCTTCCGTGCTGCATGCGGCTGTCTCCTGTACATGGACCGGATCAGGTCCGATGAAATGAACTGGTATGATGTAGTTGCTGCCGGCGGATTCCGCGGAATCATCGGCAGAGGGATTTGGTGTTCCAGTCCATGCTAGCATCGCAATGCGCGGACCAATCGTTCATTTTTCAACAAGCTCATCCATTTGTAGAACGCCGGGCGCGGCTATACAGGTATCTCCGCAGCTGGACGGAGCGGAATCACCCTGAACTGCCTCTACGCCCGGAGATACGCCCCGGAAGGAGAGCATCGCCCCCGGATTGAAGCCGGAGAGGGGGCAACATTGGGGACACAAGGCATGATACCAGGGTGAACAGCCGAGATGGACCGGAGGAGACCATGGAACTCATCCTCCTTTCCGTCTGCTGGGGCGCGCATACCGGCGGCAGGAAACCAGGCGCAAGGAAACGAGAAGATGCCACCGGCAGCGAACCGGCCGGAAGAGAGGTGGAGGGAACGTTTCAGGTGATGATAATTATATCCCCCGCATCATATTTCCGATATTCCTTGTGATGACGGCAGGCCACATTATGTGAAATGGGGCGTGACGTTTCGTCACGGGAGCGAAATTATTGGACGCCATTTTCAATGATTATTGCGTACCTTGGCCTGTTCGATTTTCGGACATGATAATATCTGCGATTTACGCCGGCAGAGAAAATGATATCACGGCCGCACGAGGGCCGATTTATTACGCCCGGCCATATCCCGTTCTCCTTCCTGTGCCGGAGCAGCAGCACACCGGTAGCGCAGCCTGCCAGATGCGGCTCTCCCGCCCAGCCAACGTATTCACGAGGAAGAAACCCATGAAGAAGATACTCCTGGTTCCCTTTGCCCTCCTTGCGATGGGGCTTCTGACAACTGCCGCAGGCGCGCAGACCCACACGTTCAGCGGTACGGTTACGACGCCGGATGGGCTGAGCAACGAATTTGTGGGCGGGGCAAGCATCGTTGTGGAGCCGGGGGGCCACACGGCCACCACCGACGAAGACGGCAAATTCAGCATGCAGCTCCAGGGAGGCACCTATACGGTTACCACATCGGCGCCGGGATATGGCGGATACACGATGGATCTGGTGCTGGGGGATAGCAAGCATGTGGTGCTGAGCCTTGCTCCGGTGCAATTGCTCCGGCAGCAGGGAAAGGATCAGAAAAGCGAGCCCCGGTAATCCTCTGCCCGGCAGGGGATGCGCCATCACCGGCAGCGCAATCCGGAGATGAGGCGTGCAGGAACATTTGATACAAATGCAGCACGAATACAGCAGCCTGAAACGCCCGCAGCAAACGGGCGTTTCTTTTTCCGCTCCGGCCGGAACGAATAAATATTTATTACCTCAGCCCGGCCCATTGCATAAAGTGTTCAGTTGTTGCATTATTGCAGCCCGTGCGAGTACATGTCGCCACCTCATGCTTTGGTCCGACTTGCTTAACAACAACGTAGCAACACGAGTAGCACGTTGTAGGTCCTACCTCCCATACCGGAGGACAGCTCGAAAGAACTTACGAGAAACGGCGAACCACGCTACAGGGTTCTCGGAGTTCGAAACGAATTGTTATCCCGTTCCACCCGGAACCGATATAGGCGAGCCAGATCAGGATAGAGCGCACTCCCCCCGCCGCCTCCCCCCTGTTAGGTTAGCGCTGATAAATCGTTATAGGTGTGCCGTGCACCGAACCTGGTTCTTTGACACAGACCACTCTATTGTGGAGCCAAGCCGTAGAATCCCCGGCAGGATAGATGCGGCGTATACAGGAACCCATTCAGTTATGGGACAGAGCGATCAGATGCCAATGATGCACCGCCGCCCGGTACCGCGCACCGTTGCGACGAAATTGGCCTGGGTATTGCTCTGCCACCCCATCTATTCGGGTTCTTCCCGTTGACGGAAGGGCTACTGGCCCTGGGAGATCGGATGAATTGGACCTCATCCAGAATCTCTCGTTATCCGGATGCAGCTCACCCTCATCCCTTGCAAACCAGAGAAGGTTCAATGGTGCCCTGCGGTGCCCGTGACGCCCGCCGGCGATTATGCCAGCGGCGCCACCGCCCGGCAGCACCCTGCTCCCGACAGGTTTGACGGATCGGAACGAGCCGGTTCCGGATAACAGAACCCCGAAGTCCGGGCTCCCTGCCCGGCACATAGGATACCTGGACCGATATCAATAAACATCGTGCGGAATGTCGAATGGACCTTCGGACATCTGCACGGCATATCGTATCAATAACAAACTGGACGAGCATTATGAAAAGGACCCACTGGATTTGGCTGGTTATGGCATGTATATGCCTGTGCGGATCGACTGCGCTTCAGGCGTTCACCCTCACCGGCACCGTCACTGACCCGAACGGATTCAGCACCGGCCGCGTGTCGGGCGCTGATGTCACCGTGGAGCCGGGTGGCTTCTCGGCCGTCACCGATGCCGATGGCAACTTCTCGATCAGCGGACTGAATTCGGGAGTCTACTCTCTCAACGTCTCCAAGGTCGGCTACTACGGGTACAACACGGACCTGAACATGCCGGAGTCCGATAAGAACATCGTTCTCAGCCTCGAGATCAACGAGTCGCAGCAGCCGCTTCCGTACGACTTCACCGTGATCGTCAACACGCCTGACGGCGCCGGTGCCGATCTCCTTGAGGGCGCCCTGGTCCAGATCGAAGAGCTGGGCGTTTCCGGCCTCACCGATGCCAATGGCCGCGTGACCTTCAATGGCCTGCCGGGTGGCAACTACCACATCACCACCTCGCTGGCTGGTTACACCAACTACGAGATGGACCTGATGCTGGACGACAACAAGCAGGTCGTGCACTCGCTGGCTCCGCTGGAGACCTCCGAGTCGCCGGCTCCGGTCACCTACGCCCTCACCGGCAAGGTCACCGATCCTGACGGCACCAGCAACAACGGCATCGAGGGTGTGATGCTGACCGCCGAGCCGGGCGGCTACACTGCCGAGACCGACGAGAATGGCAACTTTGCCTTCCCGACGCTCCCGGAAGGTGTCTATACCCTCACCTACTTCAAGCCGGGTTGGACCGGTGCCTCGATGGACCTGCGCATGGACAGCAACAAGCACATCGTCCTGAGCATGGCCGCCGGCAGCATGGACTAATCGTCCATAGCCAGTCCGCCTCCTAAGTACAACGGGGCACTCCGCTGAAATATGCGGGGTGCCCCGTTTGTTTTTGCTGGGGTTCCAGAGGGCCTAGCGCTCCTTGCTGTTGGCTGGGTACAAGCCGGTGTTGCGGCTGGAACTGCCATCATGCCCTCGTACTGCACCGTGGAGGAAGACCCGGAGGGCTGCGCAGCACACATCTGCCAGACCATACGCCGCTACCGCCTTTGGCAGCCCCGGAGGTCTTCGCCTGCACATCCTGCGGGCTATCCGTACGGGGAGGCGGCCGCTCCGGAAACCATGGCTACGGTGGGCGGGAGCTTCAACTCGGGCGCAATCCACTCCAGAGCCAGCCGCCACGATCCCCCAGCTCCTACCGATATCTCCAGGCTCCCCTCCCTGCCAGCCCCGGTTCCTCCCCAATGCAAATAAGAATGGCGGCTCCCGTTTTGGAGGCCGCCATTGCTGATGTAAAGAAAACCGGATTCCATCCGTGGATGGAGCCGGGTACCGGTTATCGCACCAGGACCAGGCGTCCGGTGGCGCGCAGCTCCCCGGCGCGCACAAGCACCGTATAGGAACCGGCGGGCATGCCGCTCAGCGGGACATCGATCATCTGCTCTCCGGCGGTCATCACCTTGCCCCCCTCGCGATACGCAACCGCGCCGGTGGCGTCCACGATCTGGACATCCACGGCCGTGCTGAACGGAAGGGTGATAGCGATGCGCACGTTGGTGCTGGCCGGGTTCGGGAAGATGGAACCCACATCCATGGCGAGATCGGAGTTCGAAGGAACGCTGATCGTGGTATCGGTCTCCTTGTAGCTGTAGGCGATTCCGCGGATATCAACGTTGCCGTTGTTGCTGTTCTGCCATGCCACGTAGAGGGTATCGCCACGGAACAGGCCAACCGGCGAGGCGGCCGTATCGCTCCCCTTGCTCACCTTCCGCACCTCTTCCATCGTCTCGAAATCCTCTGTCATCAGCGCGGCATACACTCCCTCGGGTCCGCTGGAGGTAACCCCGAGCAGACGAGAGGTCTCTTCCTGGGTCACCGAATACATCGATTCGCGTCCCACCCAGGTCATATCGAGCGTCTTCTGGAGGGTTCCATCGAACCCGTAGCGCTGGAGCACATGATGGGTGCTGTCGGCGGTGAGATAGCCGCGCAGGAAGTGGTCTCCCACAAGGCGCTGGTACGATGCATTCGGCTGGTGCGGGCCCACCATGAAGGTATCCTGGGCGGCACCGTTCTTATAGTGGATCGCCACCGAGTCGATGATGGTAAGGAACTCCTGTTCGGCCATCGGGACCACGTTGACACGCACCCCCTTCAACGGGATGTTGCTGGTGGTCCACTTCACCGCTCCGTTTACACCCACGCTCGTCACATTGCCGGTGGTCTCGTTCCCCACCGTCCAGGCGCAGAGCACTTCGCGCTGCACGGGGTCATAGCCATAGCCCTTCTGCACCACATAGACTTCCCGCTTCTGCTCGCGCTCGTCCACGGCCACGCGGTTCCATCCGGTTGGCGTGGGGAAATAGAGAGAATACCGGGAACGATAGACCGTATCGCCGTTCGGCGACATGATATCGCCGCGCCAGGGGGCGGCCCCGGCGGCGAAGATGCCGCTGAATGCGAGCGGGCGCTGCGAGCTTCCGCCACGGAGGCGGCGCACCGATGCACCCTCGGCCAGGGCAATGGTATCGGTTCTCAATGCCTGTATTATCGAGACCGGCGGGGTCATCCCCGGCGTCCAGCGTGCGAGGGTATACCAGGTTTCCGGCAGCGCGTCCGGATTCGGAGAACGAAGCTCTCCCCAGGAGACATACACCTGGCCGTCGAGGCTGAAGACCGAGGGCCAGTACTGAGGGGTTTCCACACCGGTGACCGGCTCTATGGAGAGTTCCACATCCTCTCCCCCCTGCGCGCGAAGCATGGCTGGCGTCATCAGACAGAGCAGAACCAGGGCACGGTACATCGTGGCTGTTTTGATCATAACTGCGAATACTCCAGGTACGTGAGCTTGAAACGAGGGGTCCATGCCCTCGTTATGTTGTAATTGTGAATAATGTATATACAATCAACGAGAGAGTCGATAGATATATCACTCTGCATGATAATATTCCGGGGGCGGGGGCCACGGGCGGGAAGAGCACCGGGGAAGGGATATTCGCGCGCTCAAGAGCGGCCAATCCCAGACCACTGCGGCTCCGGTTCCCGGTCTCCGCAGGGAGAGGGAACGCACCGGAAGAGAGAGAGGAACGAGACGGGGACATCAGAAAGCCCCATGCACGCCCCGGTCCGTGCGGAACAATCAGCGGGGAAGACCGTTGGCAACGGGGAGATGAGACCGTAGATGGCGCCGGCGGGAGGGCAGCACCGCCCGGGCCGTACGCACCACCAGCGCAGAGATCATGATGAGCAGAGCCTGCACAACCGCAAATGCCACTCCCAGCACCATGCTGGTACCCAGCAGCACCCCATAGTAGTTCAGGGCCGGCACCAGCAGCAGAACGGCAACGAGGATCGGAGCGGAGAAGAGGAAATAGCGCGTTTTCATGGCGGCCCTCATAGACGATGACAGAGTGCGAAAAGAATTGCCGGCCCGGCAGCAGGGCGCATTAACAGTTTGTAATATAATCAAAGCAATTCTCCTGCCAATCGGCACAGTCTGCCCCGGAGAGGTTTACGGCTGCATTGAGTGAGCTTCCTCTCCTCCTATGCTCATATCCCACGGAAGGATGGGTATCGACCCGAATGGTTCCTGCATTCCGATGTGCGCAACAAGCAGCCACGGCTCATGGTCCGGTCGCCAACCGTACATCTGAAATCGCCTATCGCCCTATGGAAAACATACCCGCAGGTACCTGAAAGGGGAGCGGGAGGGGGGCATGACGATTGTTCCCTTCTCCGGCGGCTTCCCCCACGGCGACGGATGGGGGAATGGAGAAAACGATGACACCGGACCGGAGAGCGTGATGAGAGGATTTGAAGAGGGAAGGATCACCGGGCGCACCGATATCACCCCCGTTCTTGCGGTCTTTCGTATCGCCACGGAACGCGCCATCGAGTTCATTCCGGGGCAGTTCGTACGCCTGGGAGTGGAGGCCGGGGGGCGGATACTGCAACGCTCCTATTCGATAGTATCGGCGCCGGGGGAGCAATCGCTGGAGTTTCTGGTGGAGCGGGTGCCGGGGGGATTGCTCACCCCCGAGCTCTGGAAACTGGGAGAGGGTGATACCATACTCATCCATCCTGCTCCCTCGGGGATATTTACGCTAGACCGGAAGGGAGGATTTAACAACCATCTGCTGGTCGCATCGCTCACCGGCATCGCCCCGTATCTCAGCATGCTCCGCGCGCATGCCGGAGCGCTCCGGAGCGGTGGACCGGCTCCGGAGCGCTTTCTTCTGATCCACGAAGGAGACACCGCAGCCGGCCTGCAATTCTACCGTCCGGAGCTGGAGGGATATGCCCGGGAGGGGTGGCTCCTGTACGTTCCCACGATAGAGGAGCCGGGGAACGATGCATCCTGGGACGGAGAGACGGGCAAGGGGGAGGATCTCATCAGAAAATATGCGGATGGGAGAGGGTTTACGAACGCCTCCTGCATGGCGTATGCCTGCGGGCATCCCCTGCTTGTGGAACGCGCCAGGGGGGTGTTCCGCCGGGCCCGGTTTCCGGAGACGAACATCATCACCGAACGCTACTTTACCATCCGTGCTTCCGTGCCGGCACCGGCGGGTACCACGCCGGAAAAGAGATCTGGCAGAAGGGGATCGCCGCCACAACCGTGACAGAACACGCCGAATCCTGCCATCCCACCTTTTATGAGTAAAATCCCCTTTTTTGCGCATTCAGAGGGGATACGGCTTCCCCAATGGTACCCTAAAAGGGCCCCCTGAAGGGGTACTGGTTGTCATAAACCTGACAAACTTTTGTGCGCGATCGGGAGTTGTCAGTAATAATCAGGGGATACTACACAAAGGTGGAATGGTTCGCGTGCGTCGCAGAAGATAATTTTGTATCAGATGCGTCGGACATGGGAAGGCGGATATGAGCGCCCTCCGGGTACTGACGGATCTGAGGTCCAAACGTCCACCATCCGACAGCCGACAGAGGCTGCCTGTGCCATACAAGCGGGGCTGTACCGCTGGGAGTGTCCGTCCAGTCGCTCCTGTAGCTCACAGTCCCGGATCATATGGCGAATCATGCTGGCGCGCGTGTAATCCGTGCATCCATTACAACGCGGCGACGGCAGCCAGAGGCAGCCACGGGCGACGGATAATGATGGGCGTTCTCGCTCGAAGGGAACCATTAACCTGCAATGATGGTACTCCCGGGGTCCGACATCACTTCGAACCGCGACAACATCGCGCGTGATGGCGTCTCGTTACTCCATTACGCGCGATGTGTGTCCGGTTCCGGTGGGCCGCCGTCAAGGCGGCCGATTTTTCGTCCAGGCATCGTTCCTTGTCCATATCCGGCGGGTGTAGTCCAGCACCGGCCGGCGTCCTGTCCAGTCAGTCCAGCATCCGAGCTGGTGCAGAGTCCAGCACCGCTCGGCGCATACCGGCCCGGAAGTCCTGTCCAGACATTATTCCGGAGCCTCCAACGCTCTGTGCGGTAGAGTCCAACCTGCTTGCAGAGCCCTTTGCGTGATTCGGTATAGTATCAGGTCAACCCTCCGCTTACATGTGCAAGCCCCACTCACCCTATGGGGCATGATCGATGCAAGCGACCAATCCAGCCCTCCGGACTCTGTCCCGTATCCGGCCGGGCAAGCAAGATACCTATGAACAACTTCGAGCTTTCGATTGTCTATGATTCCGGCACTCCCATACCGTTTCAGTTCGATAGTGGCAGCGACGCGGTACAATGGCTGGGAGGATACGATGATGGCGAACCGGTCCGGCGAATCTTTATCACGGCCGTCACCGATGACGGCAGAAGAATTCATATCAGCATCCCGAACGACCCGAGCACACGGGCATCGATCCGCATAGAGGAGATCCGTGCACTAGCCGGGTAGCGGCAGGTCAGGAGGGACGCGATACGCCACATTCCCCGGCCCTTCAGGGCCGGATGAATCACATAGTGTAGAGAGGGATTCCGTAGGGTTATCACGGAAGAAGGGTGCTCTACCCCCCGATCCGATAGCAGGGAAGCTCCTGCCCGGGCAGGACCCGGCGCCAGACAGAATCTGCGCCGGGACTCCGCCATCCGGATCGGCAACGGTACAGCCATGCGTTCACCATCACACGAAAGGATATATTCGCCATCGGATCGCTGTCGGGCGGTTATCAGCTGCCGTGGCAGCCTTTTGCCCGATCCGTTCTACCGCCCTACGCCCCCCTGGATAAAGCGGAGCAGGACACGGCTGGAACCGAGCACCCGCTCCCCGGCCGCCTTTGCCCCTCCTTCACGATAGCGCTCCTCCCGCACGATACCCACTCCCGGCTTGATGAACAGACGATGCGCGTTGTTATCGTCGAAAATCAGGCATTTCTCGAAGCTCCCGGCCGGCGTCTCCACGGTCGCCACCCCGATCATCCTGTAGCTCCCCTCGCAGCCCTTCTCCCCCCCTATCATCGGACGGGGCGTTGCCGCGGTATCGGCGAGGAACAGAAGCGGCTCCACGGCCCCCAGAACCTTCTCCGAAGGCTGGCTGCGGCAGATCATCACCCCCCCGCCTACGGGCAGATAGGAATAGCCGCTGTTATCGAACCAGGCGGCGTGGCTCTGCCTGCCGCGCGCGCATCGGACACTGGCCGGCCCGTTTCCCATGATGCGCACCGAAACGGTATCGCGCAGACCGGAATCGTGGTATACCCACTCGTTGCCGGGAGCCAGCGGAATCATCTGAGCGGAAAGCCGCCCTTCAGCAAAGCCCAGGAACAGAATGCCCAGGGCAAACAGTAATAAGAAACGTCGCATAGCTGCCTACTCTTCATAAAGGATCAAAATGCATCCACACATGACGAAGCTCCCCCGCACCAGAAGCGCGGCGGAGAATACCAGAGAAAAAAGGGGGGTATGAGTAACTCGGCGTATGGGACGGGACAGCACAAAGGTACCGCGCAAAGCGATACCGTGGGATCGGGGGCAGGGAAAAATTGCGTAACAGAACCGGAAGGGTGCGCTTCCCGGAACGGGGTCCGGCCGAGATGAGCGAAAGGTATGGAGACGAAGGGCGGATATGGGAGGAAAGGCGTGGTATGGGGCAAAGGGAAATGCCCCGGCCATGATAGGGGAATCCGGGAACCGGTACGGTGGCAGCGGATAACGGTGATGAAATAAAAAAAACGGCAGATGGGACAGTGGTGATCGTACCGATGCATCTTCATGCAACAACGCGATCCGCGCTATCCCATCCCGCCGTTCACCTTGGATACCAACCTATTCCTGACTCCGCCGTTCTCTATCGCGGGTTCCCAGATAACATCAATGGATTATAGATCATATAATCCGGGATACCACTCTATCATCACATTCATCATATCCCGCTCATCGTCATCCTCCGGCAGCCGGTGCGACCGCCCATTCTTCCTACCGATGCGAAATATTCGTGCCGGCACGCACATTTCTCCATGCGGCCCTTTCACGTGCGAATTCTTCCGAGAGACGCTCCGATAGTGCCATGGCTCCTATCAGAGAGCCAACCACAGCGGCCACGCCAAGCGCTACAACGAACCCCAGAAGGAACAGTGTCTCGCAGGAAAACATCCAGCTTGCAACCCCTGTCGCCGCAACCACGGCAGCTACCTTATACAGATCTATCGTGCCCATCGTTCATCGCTCCTCTGCATTAATCTTCACATTCTGTTCTTCACAACATCTATCGTTTATGTCTCTGTGTAGAGTTTATACAATAGCCTTGCCAATAATTAAGCAGATTGTTTCTGAAGTGATTTTTTCTATCATTTTTTTCTTTACGAATCAGTAGAGAAGGCGATTATAAGCCTGATAGACTCAGCACTCAACCATGCCAGAGGCATCACGCAAAGCCGCGAAGGCGCAAAGAAGATGTCACTCTTTGCGCCTTCGCGGCTTTGCATGATATAGTCTTCTTCCGGAATTCAATTCAGAGAATAATGGCCTTGCGTGATAATCCGCTCCCCCTTTCCGGAGAAACAATTCATGGTTATGGGCCATAAAAAAAACGGCGGAACCTCTGATGATCAGAAGATCCGCCGTCCCACATATCACACTAACCAATCACAGAACCAATCCACTATCTCTCTGACAAGTATCTACATAATTATCGTACCAATTTTCAATCTCTACGCCGCCTGGCTGAACGCCTGCTGGGGTATCACCACTCCGGCACGTACTCCATCGTATCCGCCGATCTCCTCGTAGCGTTCCGGTTCCTCGTAGATCTCCGTGCGTCCGTCGGCAAGCTGTCCGGTATACTGCTCTTCATCATCCGAGCACTGCTGCGCTATACGTTCGGTAAGAACCAGAGCGCCCAGAAAGAAGCCGATCACCATCATCACCACCATACTCAACGTAAAGAGAACCACGCTGGAGATGAGCGAGCCTATCATCACCGTCTTCTCAAATGTGTTTGCATCCGCGTATTCATTCTGCCGTTCCATATCACACCTCCCATCAGGCAACCAGATCATTCTCTATCATCTGCTGCCATATGCAATGCAAGCGGCTTGCCAAGAATGCCGGGAGGTCGAGGAGCCGGGAGTTCAGGGCCAAATGATGGTAGAAACGCTGTTTTTGCCCCCCAGAGGGTGCCCCCTCTGTAGCAAGGGGTTCAGATCTTTTCTCGCCGGGAGGCTCCGGAGGAAGAGGGGGATATCTTCAGACCAGCAAGAATGGGCCGCTCCTACGAAGCTTCCGGAGAAAATTAGGGCGCATTTTCTACAGATAGGCAACACCTATAGGTGTTGGCTCCGGGGGCCACGACAAATTCACCGTAGTGCACTCCGCTCTACCCTTAAATCAGCCTTCTTGCCTTCAACTCCAGATACTTGTTGATGGCATTGACGGTAAGGCCCTCCGGAGGGGTGAGGATGGAATGGATGCCGTAGCGTTGCAGCTCGCGCACGATCAGGCGTTTCTCGTAGGCGAACTTCTCGGCGATGGTCTGCCGGTAGATCTCCTCCAGGCTCTCCGCGTTGGTTTCCAGAAGCTCCTTCAGCTCGGTGTTCTCGAAGAAGGTCACCACCAGAAGGTGATCGCGGGCGATCTTCCGGAGATACGGGAGCTGCCGCTGCAACGAGGAGAGGGTCTCGAAATTGGTGTAGAGCATCACCAGACTTCGGTTGGTGATACGCTGGCGGATGTTGGCGTACAGCAGCTCGTAGCTGCTCTCCAGAAAATTGGTCTTCTGGTTATAGAGCACATCCAGGATCTTCTGCATCTGGGAACGGCGGCGGTCGGCCGGCAGCATCGTGCCCATCTTTTCGGCAAAGGTTATCAGCCCCGCCTTGTCCTGTTTCAGGATGGCGATGTTGGAGAGCACCAGGCTGGCGTTGATGGCATAATCGAGCAGGCTCATCCCCTCGAACGGCATCTTCATCACGCGCCCCTTGTCGATCACGCTGTAGACCTGCTGCGAGCGCTCGTCCTGGTACTGGTTGACCATGAAATCCCCCTTGCGGGCGGTGGCCTTCCAGTTGACCGTGCGGTAGTCGTCCCCGCGCACGTACTCGCGGATCTGATCGAACTCCATGGTGTTCCCGATCCGCCTGATACGCTTGATGCCGGCCTCGCTCAGACGATTGGAGACCGCCAGCAGCTCGTAGCGCCGCATCTGGATATAGGAGGGATAGACCGGCGACATCTGATCCTGCCCGAAACGGAAGCGCCTCCGCACCAGCGATATGGGGGAGGCCACATAGATGTTCAGGGCGCCAAAATGATATTCTCCCCGCTCCACCGGCCGCACGTTGTAGGCGATGACCGTGTTGCCGCCGGAGGGAACCGAAAGGGTGAACGCCTGCTCGCGCACCTGAAACTGAAACGGAAGCTCATCGATGACCGTAACGCTCACCGGATGCTTGTAGGAGCTTTCCAGATAGACCCGCACTTCGTTCTCATCGCCGTTGGAGAGCCGCTCGGCGGCCTCGCGCACTCCCCGCACCCCGCTCCCGGAACGATACACCAGCAACAGATCGATCAGCAGCAGTACAACAGCCGCCAGCACCCCGATCTTGGCAAGGCCGAGAAAGACCGGAAAGGAGTAGGCCAGCAGGAAGAGCACCACCAGGCCACCCAGCAGGATGAAGAACCGTTTATCGAGATAGAGGGATTTCAAGAGAGTACTTAGTTCTTGGGAAGAAGCCGATCAGAACCCTGGTCGGTGCCCAGTCCGCGGCCTCCGGCCGCTATCAGTAGTCGGTCGTCGTTATCCCGGCTCATGCGGGGTGCCGGCTCAATCTGCGCGTCAAGGAGGATGCAGAGGAGCTGCTGCCACTCTGGGCGCCATGGCCCCTCCCTCCCCGGCTCCCGGACTGCCGAGCAGTCCCTATCTCGGCACTTCGATCCGCTCCACGATCTGGCGGATGACATCGGAGGGGGCCACCCCTTCCATCTCCCGCTCGGGGGTGAGAAGGATTCTGTGGCGGAGCACCGGAAACACCGTGCGGCGGATATCCTCCGGGGTCACGAAATCGCGGCCGGTCATGGCGGCGAACGCCTTGGCTCCCATCAGCACCGCCAGCGATGCACGCGGGGAGGCGCCCAGATAGAGCGATGCGTTGTTGCGGGTGCCATCCACGATCTGCGCGATATAGCGGAGCAGGTTCTCGTCGCAATGCACCTGATGGACCTTCTCGCGATAGCGGGCCAGATCCTCGGCGGTCATCACCGGCGCCACCACCGACAGGTCGTTGCGCGAACGGCGGCCGTGATACTCTCCCAGGATACGGGTCTCCTCATCCAGCGTGGGGTAGCCCACTTCGATCTTGAAGATGAACCGGTCCAGCTGCGCCTCCGGCAGGCGATAGGTTCCCTCCTGCTCCACCGGGTTCTGCGTAGCCAGCACCAGGAAGGGGGCTCCCATGATATAGGTATCGCCATCCACGGTCACCTGCCGCTCCTCCATCACCTCGAAGAGCGCGGCCTGGGTCTTGGCCGGCGAGCGGTTGATCTCATCGATCAGCACCACGTTGCTGAAGATGGGGCCCCGCTTGAACTCGAACTCGGAGCTCTTCATGTTGAAGATGGAGGTGCCGAGGATATCCGACGGCATCAGATCGGGAGTGAACTGGATGCGGGAGAACTCCACCGACAGGGTGCGCGCCACGAGCTTCGCGGTCAGGGTCTTGGCAACCCCCGGCACCCCTTCGATGAGCACATGCCCATCGGCCAGAATGGCGGCCAGGATGAGATCGATCATCTCCTGCTGTCCGACGATGATCTTGCCGACCTCGGCGCGTATCCGGTCTACCGCCTCGCGAAGATCCCCCAGATCCACCCGCGAGGTGAACATTGTCTGATTATCCATTGAGGTTGCTGTTTCGATCGGTTCGGTTTCGTTCATGATCCATTCGGTTGGGTCCCCGTGGGTCCGATGCCGGCTCCCCGGCGCCCGGCACGACTATCCGCTGCACGCCGGAGGCACCGCCGCCGGAGGGCCCGGCCTTGCGGCTGACGCCATGGAAACGCTCGATGGCCCTGTTGAGCGCCACCAGCGACTCCTCGTCGATCCGTTCCCGCTCCAGGATGGAATCGATATATCCGAAGGTGGATTTCACCGCCTCGGCATCCACGCCCGAGCGGGCCGCTATCATGTGATAGAATCCGCTGTCCCGTTCGTTGGTGTTCACACCGAACCGGGAGCGGACATATTCCAGGAAGTAGGTGATCTTCTTCTCGGCGATATTCTTGTGATCGCCATGCTGGTAGTACAACTGCCCCACGGTCTCGGCGAACTCCAGCGTGGTGTTCGGCAGCGGCTTGATCTCCGGGATGATCCGCTGGCGCCGCCGTCCCATGAAGATGATGAACAGCAGCACGCCGGCCATCACGAGGTAATAGGCCCAGCGGAGCGACTCCTGGCTGAGAATATACCGGAGCGGGGTGCGGATCTCCTTGCGCCCGTCCTTGTAATACTCATCCCAGATGAGGGTTCCGCCGGAGGGGAGATACGAGAGCGCATCGAACGCATAGGCGGCGTTCCGCTGGTCCACCAGATTGTAGTTGGAGAAGGCATGGGGAACCGTGCTGAGATAGAATCTCCCCTCGCCGTAGGGTATCCGGATGAAGTTCACCTCGCCCAGCGTGTTGGTTCCCAGCACGGTGCTGCGCAGCGTATCGAACAGGGTGAAGTAGCTCCGGATCAGATGCTTCTTGTAGAAGTAGGGGGTAGGTGCATGAAGCTTCGGATTGGCGAGATTGATGCCGACCGTATCCTCGAACAGGTTTATCCCCTGATAGGTCTCGAAGCCGAGCGAATCGGCCAGCGGGCCGGTGATGTCGGCCGCGGCGATAAAGACCGTATTGCCGTCGCCGGCAAAGGTGAGCACATCCTCGGCATCGAGATCATCGGCCATGAACGAGCTGTTGATGACCATGTAGGTGGCATCGCTGTAGATGGTATCGCCCAGCATGTTGTACGCTGGCACCGATGCCACCTTCACCTCGGAGGAGGGAAAAAGCTCCGGCAGCAGCTCGTAGAGGATATAGGCGCCGAACGGTATCCGGTCCTCGCGCGTGAAGCTGTCCTGCCACGAGATCGGCGGCGGGGCGGTAAGCTGCACCACCACCGCGATCGTGAAGAGGACCACCAGGCTGACGATATATTTGTTCGGGCGCTTCACGAACGGCGTGTTATAGTGGAACTGAGGTCCGTGAAGGTCTGCCGGATGTCCCGGAAGACCGGTTCGCTGACCTGCACATTACCATACCAGACATACTCGAACAACCAGGTTGCATCGGCGAACGGCACGCGCAGAGGGGAGTCGCGCAGTTCCAGCAGATAGTCGTGATTGGTCTTGTTCGGCTTCCAGGTTATCGACCCGCCATCGGTAAGCTGCTTCAGCGAACGGAGGTAGAGCAGGCGGACGGCGCGGCGGTAGTTGGCGGCGGCCACCGCCTCGTCGATCAGCGTGTCGAAGTTCATCTCATGGATGTTCTCGTCGATCTCGGTGAAGCCGCTCCCCTTGCGCTCCGCCCCCGGGAAGAACAGAGAGCGGATATCGGACTGGGCCAGCTTGAGAATAACATAGACGAGGGCGGCCGCGGCGATGGCGCGGAACAGCCAGGTCCAGAAGGTGGCCTCCGATTCGGTGCTGGGGAAGAGTTTCCGGAAGATGCCGTAGAACCAGCGGAGGATTTTTTCCAGCAGCGTTTCGGGGTCGCGCGGCTCGCGGTCGTAGTTGAAGTCGTCGTTGGAGAGGAAGCGTTCCATCGCCTCGGCCGAGGGCTTGCGGCGGTCAACCCCGGCCGAATCGTACCGCACGATGGCCGGCGCGGCGGTATCGGCTATCTCCCCGCTCTCGATCCCTTCGATCGTACGGCGAAGGCTGTCGATCATGGAACTGTCCAGCGGAGGTGGGACATAAGGTTCCTGTGCCCGGAGCGCCGCATCCCCGGCCGGCAGCAGCATGGCCGCACAGGCGAGCACCGGAACAAGGCGCCGCGGAACGATGCTCCGGCGGCGTCCCCTGCCGGGGGCGCTCGATAGGGATGCGGATCGGGAGTGGAACGGCAAGCCTGGTACCTTCACGTGATAAAGATGCTGTTCGGACGCTGTTGATAACCGGAGAGGTGCGGGAGAGTTCCGCGTTGCGCCAGGGGCCCGCTAGAAGCTCCGCGTATCCAGCCCCCCCGGCTCATCATCCCGGCCGAGCTGCTCGATACGATCGATCATCCCCACCCCCTCATGTTTCTCCACGAGGTTGAAATACTGGAGCGTGCTGGCAAGCAGCGGCACCGCATTCACCAGATAGCTTGCCACCATATAGAGCGTTATGAACACGGTGATAATCACCCCGTGCTCGCTGAGCCCGCTCAGATCGCCGCCATTCTCCATCGCGCTGAAGATCGCGATCATATAAACGATATAGGCCGGAACCGCCAGGATGGAGGCGAAGAAGCTGGCTACCATCGAGACGATCCAGACAACGCCCAGGGTAAGCCACCAGTTCCCCTTCACCAGCTCGATGGAACGGGAAATAGCCTCGCCGATGCCGGCATCCTCGTACAGCCGTACCGTGAACAACGGGTTCAGGGCAATGGCGAAATAGATCATCACTGGTACCAGCAGAACCACCAGCACCACACCGAACACGCCCAGGGCCATCACCAGGCCGATCCAGATGAGATACAACGCCGCCAGCAGCAGCACCAGACAGAACATCGTCACGAACACCTTCCCGATGCTCCCCTTGGCCGCATCCCACACATCCTCGAACTCGAACCCGTCGTAGCCGCGCTCCATGTAGAGGAACACGTACTGGTTCACCACCGCGGTCATCAGGACCGAGGCCAGCAGGCTGACGATGATGCCGCCGATGAAGCCAAGCCCCATCCAGCCGTAGGAATCGGAAAGCCCTCCCGATTCAAGATCCCCCAGCGCATTCAGGAGGAGGAAGACGTTGCTCCCCATCAGAATGCCGGCCAGGATCGATGGCGGGCCACAGATATAGAGCACGGACTTCCCCAGCTTCTTGTAGTTCTCGCGGATGAAGGCGAACGTGACGTTGATCTGTTCGCCGAAGCCGCGCGACTTACGCAGTTCGATCGGCGCTGGTGTGGTTGTCATGGTTAGCTCTACGATTGAAAGTGCATGAACGTAGTTCGGGTGCCGCCATCCAGCGAGATCATCACTGGCGGGGCGAAGATAGGAACCTGGCGGCAATCCCGGTCATGCAATCTGGTTGCTGCCAGCCGCACTGCCGCCGGCCACTGCCGTCAGGAGAGAGGGGTTTCCAGGTTCACCGCCCCCGGCTCCGCGCCGATGGTATCGATACGCCGCATGGTGCCGGTGCCATCGGTCTTCTCCACCAGATTGAAATAGTGGAGGGTGGCGGCTATCACCGGCAGGGCCAGCCCCGCAGTTCCGACGATGGAGGAGAGGAGCGACAGAGCCAGCACGGGGATCGTCAGAAGCCATTCTCCCCCCAGATACGGATCGAACTCCTTGCTCCACAGGATGAGATAGGCCGGGAGTTCCAGCACCAGCATCATCACTACTACCAGAACGTAGAACAGCAGGATGAGACCGAAGGTGAACCACCAGCGGTTCTCCATAAGCTCCTTGCAACGGTCCATCGCGTCGGAGAACGCCTCCTGCTCATGGAACATCACCGGGAAGATGGGGATCAGCCGGACGATGAAACGCGCCACCACCGAGATCATCGCCACTCCCAGCATCAGGCGGATAAGCCCTCCGCTGGCAAGCCATCCCTTACCGAACGCCAGCAGGAAAACCGTCAGCACCCAGAGCATCAGCAGAGTGCGGGCGATCACCCAGAATTTTTTCTTCGACTCCCGCCGTACATCCTCCACCCCGAATCCATCGGCCCCATGCTCCAGATAGAGCATCACATACGCGTTCACCGCGCAGATGATCTGCACCAGCACCAGACCGTACAGCAGAAATTGCAGCAGAGTACCGGCGATAGCCACGGTCGGCTCCGTCTGCTCCAGTCCCTCTCCCCCTGCGGCGAACGAGAGATAGGGGAGGAGCAGGATCACAAGCGTCAGCAGGGCATTGGCAAGAATGGCCGCGCCGGCGATGCTGATGATGGAACGCCCCAGCTTCCGGTAGTTCTGCCGGATGAATGCGACGGTGACGTTCACCTGCTCGCCGAAATCGCGCGAGCGGCGCAGGTCGATCGGATCGGTTGTTGATGTCATTGCAAGCGTGCTACTGGAGAGGGAACAGATGGAGCATGGCGCAGCGGATCACGGGACAGGGCGAGAGGGGATGCCGCGGCCCAAAACACCAATGACGCTCCCGCCCGCCGGACCTTACACCCTGCTCCTATCATGGCCGCACGCAGTTCAGGCGGCCGCGCCGGCAATGGCATCGAGCGCGCGATAGTAGCGTTGGCGGGGATAGATCACGAAGTACCAGATCACGAAGCCGAGCGAGGCGAGGATGATGGTACCGCTGACCACGACCGGCATATCGGTATATCTGGTCACGAACGACTCCAGAAACCCGGCGGTGATGAAGATCGGCAGCAGCCCCACCACGATCTTCAGCCCCCGTTTGGCCCCGCGCATAAACGATTCGCGGCGCGACCAGGTGCGCGGGAACAGGATGCTGTTGCCCATCACAAGCCCGGCGCCGCCGGCTATCACGATGGCCGATATCTCCAGCGTCCCATGAATCCAGATGGAGAGGACCGAGGTCAGGAGCAGATCGCGCTCGTGGAAGAAATACTGGAACGAGCCGAGCATCACGCCGTTCTGGAAGAGGATGTAGCCGGTGCCGAAGGAGAGCGCAAGACCCGCCACGAACGCCATGAACGAGACCCTGATGTTGTTGAAGGTGATGGTGGCGAACATCGACACCTCGTCGCTACTTTTGTACACCGCCATCGGGTCGCCGTCCTCGATATTCTGGAGCGTCATGTTCACATAGGAATCGCCCAGGATCAGCCGTACGAACGAATCGTCGTTGGCGGCCGAGAGCGCCCCCACAACCATGGCGATAACGAAGATCGCCACCGAGTAGAGCATCTCGCGGCGCGACTCCCACATCACCAGCGGCAGCTCCTCCTTCCAGAAGGTCACGAACCGGTTGCTCCGTTCCTTCCGGTTGCGGTAGATAGCCTGGTGCACCCTCATCGCCAGGGTGTTCAGGTATTGCGTGGTCTTGCTCTGCGGATAGAACGTGCGGGCATAGGAGAGATCGTCGGTAAGCTGCACGAACAGATCGGCAAGCTGGTCCGGGTTGGCGCCCTTGGAGTGCGCCAGCAACGATTCGAACTCCTTCCATTTATCGGCGTTCTGCTTCAGAAACGCGGCCTCTCTCATATGCGTGGGGAATCGGTGAGTCAGGTGAGGATACCGGAACGGCCGGCCGGGAGAGTTCCCTGCCGATCATCCCTTGATGGGTCGCATCATTTTCGCATGTTTGCCGGCGCCTCCGCATCATCCGGGCACCCCGGCGGAAAACCGGACTGCATGCAGGAGCTACCCCGCCCACGGCCCTTTGCGGCCGGTGGCGACCCCAGCGAACATAGCCGAAGGACTATGAAAGTACAAATTCAGACTACGCAAAACGTCGATATCGAATATGAGATCGCAAGCATCGGCGACCGCATCGGAGCGGCCGTGATCGATATGCTGATCCGGTTCGGATATGTCATGGTGGCCGCGCTGCTCATCGGAGCGCTCGCCGATGTAGAGATACTCAATGGAGGGATCGGCATCGCTCTTATCGTCATCTTCTATCTGCCGATGTTCTTCTACGATGCCCTCTGCGAGACCCTTCTGGACGGGCAGACCTTCGGCAAGAAGGCGCTGAAGATCAAGGTGGTGAAGATGGACGGCACGCAGCCGGGGGTGGGGGCCTATCTGCTCCGGTGGCTGGTAGGGCTGCTGGAGAAGAACGGTTTCGCGGCGGTCGCCATCGTGGCGATCCTCATCAACGGCAAGGGGCAGCGTCTGGGAGATATGGCCGCCGGCACCACCGTGATAAAGGTGAAGCCGGAGGTGACGCTGGACCACACGATCTTCGCGGCGCTGGAGGAGGAGTATCACCCCACCTTCACCCAGGTGGCCCGCCTGAGCGACAACGATATCGCCATCATCCAGGAGGTGCTCAACTCCCCGGAACAGTCGGCCAATCCGGTGGTGGTGGGGAAACTGGTCAACAGGGTGAAGCAGGTGCTGGAGGTGGAGCCGCAGATGCACCCGGTGCAGTTCCTGAAAACCGTGGTGAAGGACTATAACTACTATACGGGGATGTAGGGATTTTCGATTTTCGATTGGGGAGAAGGGCCAGGGATTTTCGATTTCGGATTTTCGATTGGGGAGAGGGTCCGTTGCCAGTGGTCAGTCGCTGTTGTACGATGCCGGGGAGCGCACGATACCCATGCAGCTCCGGCAACAACGACGACGGACCACTGACAGCGGGCGCAGCCCGCGAACTGACCACGGACCATTACCCCATGCCCGCGAACTGACCACGGACCCGTACCCCATGCCCGCGAACTGACCACGAACCCTTAACCACTACCAGCGTCTCTCCTCACCCATTGATGATCTCCCCTCCGTTCGGATGCAGCACCTGCCCTGTGATGTAGGAGGAGTCATCGGAGGCGAGGAAGACGAAGGAGGGTGCAACCTCCTCCGGCTGGCCGGCGCGCTTCAGCGGCGTATCGGCCCCGAAGGTCTTCACCTTCTCCTCGTCGAACGTGGAGGGGATCAGCGGGGTCCAGATGGGACCGGGCGCCACCGCGTTGACGCGTATTCCCTTCTCGGCGAGCGACAGCGCAAGCGAGCGGGTGAAGGCGGTGATGGCCCCCTTGGTGGATGAATAATCGAGCAGCTCCGGGCTGCCGCGATAGGCGGTCACCGAGGTGGTGTTGATGATGGCGCTCCCCTTCTTCAGATGCTTCATCGCGGCGCGGACCAGATAGAACATCGCGAAGATGTTGGTGCGGAACGTCCGCTCGAGCTGCTCGCTGGTGATATCCTCGATGCTCTTCTGCGGATGCTGCTCGGCCGCGTTGTTCACCAGCACATGCAGCCCGCCCAGTTCCTGCACGGTCTGCTCCACCACCTTTTCGCAGAACGTATCATCGCCGATATCGCCGGCCATCAGAATGCAGCGCCGTCCCTCCTCCTCCACCATCCGCCTGGTCTCTTCGGCATCGTCATGTTCGTTCAGGTAGACTATCGCCACATCGGCCCCTTCGCGTGCGAACGCTATCGCCACGGCGCGCCCGATACCGCTGTCGCCGCCGGTGATGAGCGCACGCTTGCCGGCGAGCTTGCCGCTGCCGCGATGCTCCGGATCATCGGATTCCGGACGCGGGGTCATCTCCGACTCTATGCCCGGCTGCTGCTCCTGATGCTGCGGGGGAAACTGCTCCTTCGGTTTCTCCTTCTCCTTCTTCTTTTTCTTCTTCTCTGCCATTGCTCTCGCTCCTTGTTCCCGAAATAGTTCAATGTGCTCTGCCAGCTTCCCGGCGGGGATATGCAGCGGTGGAATGCGGCGACCCCATGAGCCCCGGTTCTCCCGCCGGCGAATCTCCGGCAGGAATCGTCAACATCCATACCACCCGGCACGAAACGATGCCGCGCGGAAGCCGGCCCCCTTTCAGGAGCCGCCACCGCGCGGCATTGTGTTCCTACGATACGAATCTTCTGTGACGAATCTTCCTGCAGCTCCGGGATGCTCTCTCTCCGGATGGCTGCCTCTGGTGCCGGAGAACCTGCGGCTACATCGGGCGCATCTCCTCCGGAGTCCGGCCACTGCCTCCCTCGGACGCCCGCCCGGTTTCCCCGGAGGCGTCATCCCCCTTCACCTCGCCGGAATGGATATGGCCGCGCCAGGCGCCGGTCTCGTCGCCGCGCGTCTCGATGAACTTCTTGAAGCGCTCCAGATCACCCTCCACGCGGCGTGAGACCACGCCGAGCAGATCGCCCGCCATCTCGACGAGCCCTTCCGGCTGGTACTCGATGCGCAGATGCACCTGGGTCCTGCCATCCTGCACCGGATGGAACGTAACGATGCCGCTGTTCTCCGCGCCGGAGATGGAGCGCCATGCGATCCGCTCATCGGGAACCTGCGAGGTGATCTCCGCCTCCCATCGCTCGTCCTTCCCCCCGATATCGGCGTGCCACTGGATGCGCATATCGTCCACCTGGGTTACTTCCTTCACCCCTTCCATGAACCGGGGGAACTCCTCGAACTGCGTCCACTGATTATAGGCGGTGCGCACGGGGACATCCACCTCGATAGTTTTTTCGACCGTTGCCATACTTCTACTCTCCTTGCTGGATCACAATGATTCGGATAGATGCCGGCGATTCCGGAACACCAGGGCGGGCAGGGCCCGTGACGGAAACAAAGCTCCCTGCTCCCCGGCATCGAATGCGGAGAGCAGGGAGATATTCCTTACACCGTATCGTTGAGCGTCTGCGGATACATGGCATCCTCCGGCGCGCCGGACACAAGCCCCGTATCGGCAGCAGGGCCCGCCTTGGCGGCCCTGGAGGCGCCCCCCTTGGCGACTGCGCCCTTGGCGGCACCACCGGCCGCTCCCTTCTTGGATGCGGAGGTCTTGGAAGCCCCGCCCCGCGCGGCCTTGCTGCTCTTGGCCGGCGTTGCGGACTTCGTAGCGGACTTCGTAGCGCTCTTGGAGGCGGCTTTCGATCCGCCCTTGGAAGCGCCCTTGCTTCCTCCCTTTGCTCCTGATGCGCCCTTGGCGGCAGCGCGGGCATTGCCCCCCTTCGGCTCTTCTTCCTCTTCCTCGTCATCACCCATCAGCGAGGCGGTATCGTACTCGCGTGCGAGCATATGAAGCTTCTCGGATGCGGCCTGCTCCTCGGAGAGATTCTGCGCCAGCAGCTCCACGGCCGGCTCCATACCGAGCTGGCGCGCTATCTCGATCAGCCCCTCGTAGGCGCAGATCTCGTAGTGTTCCGTCTTGATCGCAGCGGTCATGTTGAAGTAATCCAGGATCTCCTGCGATGGCTTCTCCTTCTTGGTGAAGTTCTGCTTTTCCTTCAGCAGCCCTTCGATGCCGGGGCACTTCTCCGGCTCCGGCGCTTCGCCGAACATCTTGAACACCTTCTGCAACCGCTTTATCTGCCCCTGCGTCTCACGACGGTGAGAAGTGTACGCCTTCTTCGCCTCGCGATGCTTCGTCTCGGATGCCAGTTGTTCCAGCGCCTCCAGGAGACGATGCTCAGCATAGTAGATATCCTTCAGCTCATGCTCGAACAGCTCATTCAGATTCTTGACGGCCATCCTTCCTGCTCCTTTGAACTAGCGTGATTGTATCTGCTGCCCGGTGCCGAAGCCCTGTTTGCGGCATTCCCGTACCGAGCATCGCCCGTTAAATGTTATCAAGGATGGTTTGGCAACTCTTATGCCATGGGACTCCGGGGAGCGGGGTGGTTCTCTCGCGGAGGAGCGTGATACTGAAAAGCTCCGCCGGGGCGGACCGCATTCCGATCGGTGTAGGAGATGAGCGGTGCGCTCCCGGCGGAGCTTCAAGATCGCAGACCGGCGTTACTCCGCTGCCACGCCCTCATATCCGTGGGCGGCCAGGCGTTCGCCCATGGCATCGTACATGGCGGGATCGCGCGGGGTCCAGGTTGCAAGCCCGTCCACGTAGCGGTTGAACATGCAGAACGCAGCGGCCACCAGCACCGCATCGTGGATCTCCACATCGGTGGCACCGTGGCGGCGCGCCTCGGCCACATCATCCTCGCTCACATGGCGTCCCCCGCGCTGCACCTTTGCGGCTATCGCCAGCAGCGCCTTCATCTTGTCGCTGATATCGGCGGTGCGGAAATCGCTCTTCACCGATTCGACGAGATCCTTCTTTCCGCCGAGAAGCGCGCAGGCGGCGGCGCCGTGGGAGTTGCAGCAGAACTCGCATTCGTTCAGATGCGATACGTAGGTGGCGATCAGTTCCCGATCGGACCGCGACAGCGGCGAGGGCTCCACCAGCAGCGCCTCGGCCAGGCGGCTCAGCGCCGCGCCGGTTTCCGGACGAAAGGCCATTCCGCCGGTGATGCCGGGAAGCCCTTCCGGTAATGCTATATGAGGCATGAGATGCTCCGTTGATGTGTGAAATGCAGTGTGTCTACGAGATGTGCGGAGGGACGGGATATGGCTCCCCGTCCGGTAGCCGGAAGGTAGGGATTATGCCCCGCATCGAAAACAGTTTCACATCGGAGCCGCAGGGTAACGGGAATGATTTCTCGCCTGCCTCCCCGTGTTGCCGGGGCCGCAACTTTGCCGGAGCGGGCACGTAGCCTCCTGCCGCAACCGCCCCGATGTCCTGAATGAACGGGTCTTTCCCGGTTGCGGAATCTTCCACCCCTTTGTACGCACCCAGGTTGTATATTTACGCTCATAAGCTTGTTCTACCCCCAGAAGGGAATAGGCTCAAGCTCACCGCCGCATCGGGTTAATCCTCTCCGTGTGCCAGGTGTGAGCATATCCTTCATAGTCATAGTAAGCGATTATCGTTATGCAGTCCGGTTATTATCGCTTCCCCGCCATACACGGGGACACAGTAGTGTTCACCAGCGAGGACGACCTCTGGTCTGTTCCGGCGGCTGGTGGCATCGCCCGACGCCTCACGTCGAGCATCAGCCAGGCGTCACGCCCAATGCTTTCGCCGGATGGGCGCTGGCTTGCGTTCGTAGCGCGCGAGGAAGGGCACAACGAGCTCTATGCGATGCCCGCTTCCGGGGGTGAGGCAAAGCGGCTGACATATTTCGGCGCGGTGACACAGCCGGCAGGCTGGAGCCGCGACGGCTCGAAGATCCTCTTCACCACCAATCACGCCCAGCCGTTCCGGCATATCATGCGGGTGTATGAGATCTCCCCGGAGGGAGGCCCCATCACCGAGGTGCCGGTAGGGCCCGCCCAGAGCATCTCCTTCGGTCCGGAGCGTGGCGTGGTGATAGGGCGCAACACGCATGATCCGGCGCGCTGGAAGCGCTATCGCGGCGGCACCGCCGGCGATCTCTGGATCGATACCGACGGCGACGGGGATTTCCGCAGGCTCATCACCCTCCAGGCCAACCTCGCCTCCCCGATGTGGATCGGCAGCAGGATCTACTTCCTGAGCGACCACGAGGGCTACGGCAACATCTATAGCTGCACCACCTCCGGGGATGACCTTCGCCGCCATACCGATCACGATGATTACTACGCGCGGAACGCCGCCAGCGACGGAAGGCGTATCGTCTACCATGCCGGCGGTGATATCTATCTGCTGGACCCCGAGACCAACAGCTACGGGGCCGTGGCGGTGGAGTATCACTCCCCCCACACGCAGCGCAACCGGAAGTTCGTTGAAGGGAGCCGCTACCTCCAGAGCTACGCGCTCCATCCGGAAGGACACTCCGTGGCGCTGGTGCTGCGCGGCAAGCCGGTAACCGCCGGCAATTTCGCCGGGCCGGCCGTGCAGCATGGGGAGCCGTATTCGGTGCGCTATCGCCTGGCTCGCTATCTGAACGATGGCGTCCGGCTGGTGGCAACCAGCGACCGCGGCGGAGAGGAATCGCTGGTGATTCTGAGCGGCGACGGCACCGAGCAGGAGGATCGTCTCGAAGGGCTGGATATCGGCAGGCCGCTCGATCTGGCGGTCTCGCCGAAGGGGGATCGCGTGGCGTTCGGCAACCATCGCAACGAGATCGTGATGGTGGATCTGGAATCGCGCCGGATGACGGTGATCGACAAGAGCCGCACCCTCCACGACAACGGCATCGCCTGGTCGCCGGATGGGAAGTGGCTGGCGTTCAACCATGCCGAGACCCCGGAGACATCGTATCTGATGATCGCCGATGCGGAGACCGGCGAAAAGTATCAGATCACCGATCCGGTGCTGCACGACGTCTCTCCGGCGTTCGATCCGGAGGGGCGGTATCTGTACTTCCTCTCCTACCGCGAGTTCGATCCGGTCTACGACAACCTTCACTTCCATCTCAGCTTCCCGCGCGGCATGCGCCCGTATCTGATCACGCTCCGGCGCGATCTGCCCAACCCCTTCCTTCCCAAGCCGAAACCGCCGAAGCGGGAGGAGCCGAACGAGCAGGATGAGGAGAACAAGAAGAAGGAGACCTCCGTAACGATCGACTTCGAGGGGATCACCCGCCGTATCCTCCCCTTCCCGGCCAAGGACGGGAAGTACACGCAGGTGATCGGCGCGCGCAACAAGGTCTACTTCGTCAGCCAGCCGATCCAGGGAAGCCTCAGCAGCGAGTCCGGTGCCGAGCCGCCCCCCTCCGGCCGTCTGGAGATGTTCGATTTCGAGCGGCAGAAGATCGAGGATGTGGCCGATCAGGTGAGCGATATGACGATCTCGCGCGATGCGGCCACCATGATCTACCGCTCCGGCAGGAAGCTCCGCGTGTTCGCCGCCGGAAGCAAGCCGGAGGAGAAGCGGGGAGAGGAGCAGGGAGGAACCAGCAACAGCGGATGGATCGATCTGGGACGCACCAGCATCTCCATCCTCCCGCCGGCCGAATGGGAGCAGATGTACCGTGAGGCATGGCGCCTTCAGCGCGATTTCTTCTGGACCGAGGGAATGCTCGGCATCGACTGGGAACGGGTCTACGGACTCTATCAGCCCCTTATCAGCAGACTGGGCACCCGCTCGGAGTACAGCGATCTTATCTGGGAGATGCATGGCGAGCTTGGTACCTCCCATGCCTATGAGATGGGAGGCGATTACCGCGAAAGCCCCACCTACGCCCAGGGATTCCTCGGCGCCGATTTCGTTTACGACAGCGATGACGACTCCTGGAAGGTGGAGCATATCGTCCGGGGAGATGCCTGGAGCAGCCAGTACGGATCGCCTCTGGAAACCCCCGGCGTCAATATCAGCGAGGGGGACCGGGTGGTCGCCATCAACGGCCGGAAGGTGTCGCGCAACCGCTCGCCGTACGAGCAGCTGGTGAACACGGCCGGCTCGGAGATCTCCATCACCTTCATCCCGAACGGCTCCGACGAGCCCCGCACCACCACCATGAAGGCGATGGGCGATGAGCGCCCGGTGCGCTACCGGGAGTGGGTGGAGGGCAACCGCCGCCGCGTGCACGAGGCCAGCAACGGCAAGGTGGGCTACGTACATGTGCCGAACATGGGGCCGCTCGGCTACAGCGAGTTCCATCGCGGGTTCCTGAGCGAAGTGGGTCGCGGCGCGCTGATCGTGGATGTGCGCTTCAACGGCGGCGGCCATGTCTCGCAGCTTATCCTGGAGAAGCTGGCGCGCAAACGGATCGGCTACGGCCTGGCACGCTACGGCATGCCGGAGCCCTACCCGATGTATTCGGTGGGCGGGCCGATCGTGGCTATCACCAACGAGAACGCCGGCTCCGACGGCGATATCTTCTCGCATGGGTTCAAGCTGATGAAACTGGGACCGCTCGTGGGGAAACGTACCTGGGGCGGGGTGGTGGGCATCTGGCCGCGCAATCCGCTGGTGGATGGCTCGGTGACCACGCAGCCGGAGTTCTCAACCTGGTTCGAGGATGTGCAGTGGGGACTGGAGAACTACGGCACCGATCCGGATATCGACGTGGATATCACGCCGCAGGATTACGTGGCGGGGAACGATTCGCAGCTGGAACGGGCGCTGGCCGAGGTGCTCCGCATGATGCAGGAGCATCCGTTCATGATGCCCGCCTTCGACGGGCGCCCGCTGCTGGGAGCCCAGCCGCTGCCGAAGCGGGTTCCGGCCAACGGCATCTGAACCCCGGAGGCGATCCGATGAGATGGAAGAAAGGAGGCTCTCCGCCGGGAGGGCCTCCTTCGTTGTTCAGGGCTGCTTCAGGGAGCGATTCCTCCGCGCTCTCAGGCCGCGGTACCGGGTTCCCCCTGCGTTATCGATTCGGCCCGCTCTTTCAGCTCCCTGTTGAACGTCTCGAACTCCAGCCGGGCGGCATCGCCATGCATCTCCATCATGGCGGCGGCCATCGAGCCGCTGAAGAATTCGGAGTTGGTGAAGAGCGTGCCATCCCCCTCCTCCTGAAGCTCGAAGCGGTGAAGGCCCAGAAAGACGCCGGGGCTTCCGCCCTGCCATTCCAGAAGGGCCGGCGGCTCGGCCCGGGTGATCTCCACCTCGAACAGGCGCTCGGCGTCCGTTCCGGGAACGGCGCAGAAGGTGGCGCGCGCGCCGGGGGCAGTCTGCGGCGGCAGTTCCCGTCCCTGGATCATGCGGCTCCACCCGCTGTACGAACCGAAATCGGCCAGCACCGCCCAGACCCGTTCCCGCGGGGCATCGATACGTACCTGCGTGACAAGCTTCGGAAGATTCTCGATGTTCGTGTCCATCATGAGCGCTCGCTTGTTGGTTGGTATGTGATACTGTTCTCCCCGGACGGTACTGGTCCGCCGTTCCTCCCCGGAGCCTGGGGCAGCCGGGAACGATGAGGGAGGGGCCGATAACGAGAAAGGCCCGCAGGTAACGCCTGCGAGCCTTTCGAGTGTATCAGTTGGTGGGGTTAGTAGGATTCGAACCTACGACCTCATCCATGTCAAGGATGCGCGCTAACCAACTGTGCCATAACCCCGTGTTGTTTCCCACCGAAGGGAATACAAATATAATTCAGGGGGCATCCCGTGTCCAATAGTTTTTTCGTATGAGACAGCCCGTAACACTCGGATATTCTTCTTCCTGTGCCATAAAAAGCGAAAGGGTTCTTGTCCATGTGGCCGGTGCTGCTGTACGTTTGCAGCGTCATCCGTATAATTTCTCATCCCGCTCTCTACAGCATACGTTAATCCAGGCTCCCACGGAGAGGTCTATCAGCTCCGGGCTATGCAGCCAACACATATAACAGCAAAGGAACGCTCTGATGAAATCACGCACATTAATCATCGCCGGATGCCTGCTTTCGCTCGGTATCGTCTCGTGCGGCGATACCAACAACGGAGAGCCGGGCATGAACGACTCGACGGCCACCGACAGCATGCAGATGACGATCCCGCCGGCGGATTCCATCGGGCCGTCCGATAGCATCCGTACCGATACCACGAAGCTCGATACGGCTCTTATCAACAAGACCCGCACCGACACGGCCATCATCTCCACCACTTCCGACACGACCGTGAAGCCGGGGAAGACCGTGACGACCTCCACCAAGAACCCGCCGAAGAGCAGCAGCGGCTCGAAGACCACCGGCAGCAGCTCCACCCCCGCCAATGCGGAATCGCATGGCAGCCAGACGCGCCGCGAGGGTGAGGCTTCCAGCACCGAGTCCCGTCCGCGCCGCTGATCGGTTCCGGCAGATGATCCAGAAGACGCCCGGCGCCTCCTTTTGGCGCCGGGCGTCTTCATATCCGCCCGCTTCCTTCCCCGTTCCCTCCTCCTGCTCCACGGCACGGCTCTTGCGCTTCGGCCCCAGGCAGCGCCCGCCTGGCAGGCCAACCGGTAGCCTGAGGCGGGATGCCCATCAGAGAATACAGATAGAATACCAAGGAGAGCCGTATGAAAGGAATCAGTATGCTTATTGCCGTTGCGGGCTTTGCGGTTGCCGCAGCCGGATGCAACGGAGACGGAGAGCACCCGAAACGCGATTCCACGCCGAACTACCCGGCCGATTCGGCGGCTACGCCCGGAACCATCGCCGACACCACCCGCCCCGGAGGAGCGCAGATTCCGCAGGGAAGCAGCGATACGCTCGGCGTAGACTCGGCACGGTGATGCGGAGCCCGGGAGCCGGGATTTCCATGCGGGGACGCTCTGCGCCAGCCGCTTCGCTCTGCCCGCTCCTTTCTCCCTCTGTTCTCTCGGCAAGGAGCTGGGCTCTCTTCGCGTATCGCTTGTAGTTCTGTGCTGCGAGCCTTCAGCCGCTCCTGATTCTATCTCTGTTCTGCATTGCAGAGTGACACGCTCCTCCGCAATTCCGCAACGAGCAGGACGGCAGGAGGCTCCGTTGCATGCTGTTTTTCTCCAGTGAACTCCCGTCTATCATCCCCATACCGGGCATGATACCGCACGGCATATCGGTTGTTAAGCATAAGCACTACGTCATTGAGCTGGGTGGATCACACTATTCATGAATCGCCGATCCCCGCATGTGGCTCAACCGTTTTGAAGCATTCAAGTGGAGTTCAAACCGTTATGAAGAGAAGTGTGGTGATGATGGGATGTGCGCTGGCGCTTGGATTTACCGCCTGCACGGGGGGAGCCGATGATACATCGACTACCGATACGACATCGATGAGCACCGGAACGGGCATCGATACCGGAAGCGTAAACAGCACCGGAATGAGCGGAAGTACCGGAGGGACCGGTTCGGGCATGGATACCGGCATGGGAACCGGAAGCGGCATGGGAACCGGCAACGGTATGATGGATAGCACCATGCGCGATACCGGCAGCGGCACCGGCGGAACAGGTACCAGCGGCGGCAGCGGTTCCGGCACCAGTGGTAGCGGCGGTTCCGGTACCAGCGGCAGCGGTTCGGGCACTACCGGCGGAACCGGCACCAGCGGACGCTGAACCTGACGGTAGAACAATGCGATGATATAACGAAGCGCCTCCTGCCTGCCGATGCTCCGGCGGCAGCGGGGCGTTTTCCTTTGTTCGGCTACCTCACCGCTCTCCCCTATCCCCCCACCGGGCCTGTACAGCCGCCCCGGACGGCATGTGCCTTGTGCCCCACTATCCGCCGCACCGGCAACGCCGTACCGGGGGAGCCTCCCGGAGAAAGAGATTTCTCGCATGCGGCAGGACAGGCTTCACATTCACTGGAGAAGAAATCATATGACCGCACGACTCATGCTGCTTGGATGCGCTCTGGCATTTGGCGCCTGCACCGCCGATGGGGACGACGACAGGCGCTCCGATACGGTGACGCCGATGGGAACATCTGTTCCGGCGGATACAGCCCGGAACCGATCGGCCGCAACGCCACCCCGCAGCGGCGACGACTCCGACCGGAACAGATCGGGTGATGCCGATGCCGATGATGATGACCGCAGGAACAGATCGGGTGATGATGATTCCGGCGACCGCTCGGGGAGAGGAAGATCGGGTGATGACGACTCGCGCGATGACGATTCCCGCAGCGGAAGGGGGTCCGGCAACAGCGGCAGAGACTGAACCTGAACCAGCGAAGAAGCTCCGGGCTACGATCCTCTGGCCGTAGCGTCAGGAGCACGCTCCCGCGCCATGATCCATCCATACGCCAGGAGCAGCAGAAAGCCTCCCCACTCCAGCGCGACGACTGCCATCAGCTCGGCCGGGGGGGAGAGCGTATACATCAGATAGGTGAAGGGAGCGGCCAGCGCGGCCCACATCCAGGGACGCCGGAGCAGATCGTTCCCCGCCAGCGGCAGCAGAAACAGAGGGGCGGCGAAATACCAGATATGGACCTTCGCCCCGAACACGATCTGTGCGGTTATCACGATCAATGCGCGCCACGCCAGCCCGCGCACCGATCGGTCCCGCACCGGAAGAACCCACGCCAGCAGAACGCAGAGGAGCTGAAGAGCGGCCCCGATCCCTCCGGCGATCGTGTTGGAGGGCTTCAGATGAATCTCGTCCAGAAGCCACTTCACGCCATAATAGAACCCGCCGTTGAACTCGTAGTAGTTGGTGAACCGCTCCAGCACCGCCAGATAGTTTCCAAGCGCATCGGGAAGGAGCAACGGGATGAACAGAAGAAGGAACGGCAGGGAGAGCGCAAGCCCCGGAAGCCACCGCCGCGCTCCCAGGTACCGCCACCACAGGGGGAGCACCAGCAGAGGGTGCAGACGCAGCGCCGTCCCGAGCGCAAGCCCCGGAACACCGCCGCCGGACCATCCGGCCATGTAGGCGTAGAGCCCGAGCGCCAGCCCCAGCACCCAGAACGCATCGGTATGCCCCTGCCCGGCAAGCTCCACCACCACCAGAGGATGCCAGGCATACAGGAGCGCCATACGCCGGGAGATCCCGAGCCTATCCAGCATACGCACCAGCAGCCATATCGCCGCCAGCTCCCCTCCTATCAGCAGCAGCTTGTAGATGAGATAGCCCGCCATGTAGCCCCTGCCGAACGGCTCCGCCAGCGCCATGGAAAGGGCAAAGACGATCTGCGCGCCGGGAGGATAAATGGTGTTGGTGGTGGGGTAGCCCTGCAACCGGAACAGCTCATCGTGGAACCGGGCCAGCGACGGATCGGCAGGAATATGGAGATAGGGGTTCACCCCCTCCAGCAGCAGCCGCCCATCCCAGAGATAGCGGTAGGCGTCATCCGAAAGGGAGGGGAGCATCGGAAGCATCGCCAGACGGAGCAGCACCGCCACCGCAACGATGGTACGGCGCCGTGGGGCGATGCCGGAGCGCCCGGACAGATAGAGGCCCAGATAGAGCGCCAGCGTGGCAGCGGCCACCAGAGCCAGATAGGGTACCGCCGCATCGCGAAGGTTGCCGAGCCAGGGAAGGGGCGCAAGGAGCACAAGGAGAAGAGAGCCCAGAAGCCGGAACCGCATCCCGGCCGGCGGGGAAGCATCTCTCCCGGTTCCTCTTGTGGCCTCCTGCACAGGGGTTACTCCCTGCCGCAGAGAAACTCCACCCGCATCCCGTGACCGGTGTTCTCGATACGGACATCCCGCATCAGCGCCTGGATCAGAAACATCCCGCGCCCCCCCTCGCGCGTCACATTCTCCGGGCTGAGCGGGTCGGCAACGGCATCGGGATCGAATCCCTCCCCTTCGTCCTCCACCACGCAGCGGATGGCATCATCCAGGCATTCCACCGAGTAGCGCACCCGCAGAGCGGGATCGGACCGGTTGCCGTGGATGATGGCGTTGTTGAGCGCCTCGCTCAGCGCCACCATCAGATTGAAGAACTGGGTATCGCCGATGGGGCATACCTGCCGGACCTGCTCCAGCAGTCCCGGTAATGCGCCAAGCTCATCGCGGCTGGTATAGAACTCGCGAGAGAGAAGTATGGAAGAGTTGCTGTTCAACGGTCCTCGATATTCACGGAAGCTATAACTGCATGCCGGCGGTCAGGAACAGGAGCGGAAGCCGCCCCACCAGCCGGCTCTCCTCGAACCGGTGTTCCCACCATCCTGAAAATTGCACCACCGAACGCTCCGAGAGCTTCACCTCGATCCGCGCGGTCGGACCGAACGAGGTCCGGTCGGAGAACGGCTCCAGGATAGTGCTCCGGGGCACTGCCCGGTAATTCTTCACACGGGAGAGACGCCCTCCCACGCCGAATGTTACCCCCCTGAACGCCGCCGCCGACATCTCCGAGGCAAGACCCTCGGTGCGGGTGCGTTCGATGGGGCTTTCGGCGAACTGTTCCCAGCTGAACGTTCCCCGCTCGGAGATACGAAGATCGCCGAAGAGGGTAAGCCTCAGGGTTCCGCTCAGAGCGGCGCTCAGCGAATCGCGCAGATGAAGTTCCCGGAACGATCGCCCCCGGATGTTCTGGGTGCGCCCCTCGAAATCGTACTCGGTGTAGTTGGCGAGCACCTCCGCCTCAAGGACGTTATGGAAGCCATCGCCGAGGCGGTACTGCACCGATGGAGCCAGACGGAAGATCCGGTTCCAGTTGTTGTCGTTGCTGTTCTGCCCGAACAGATAGACAAGATGCGTAATGAACACCTGCCCGTAGATCGAGAAGCCGAGCACCGGGCTGAAGGCGCGGGAATAGCGAACCTGCCCCTGGATGGACTGCTCGTCCTTGTCGAAATAGTTGGTGAGACTGGGAGTATCGTACCGGTAGATAGAGACCGAGCCGTTCAGCGTCACCGTATCGTTTCTGGTGATCCGGTACTCGCCGGAGCCGGCCAGGAGCAACTGCTGCGAGACGAAATCGCTCTGGGCGCTGCTGGCCCGTTTCCGCGAGAGTTCCAGATCGTTGACCGTTCCGCGGGGGTCCACCCGGTTGTACTGCTCGCTGTTGGAATATTCCATCCGGAGGCTCCCGCTGAACTTCGGCGGCGTCCAGCGCATCCCCACCACCGTGCCGATGGCAAGCTCGCTCCGCTGGTAGCGGAATGGCTCCGGGTCGCGCGGGAGCGGCGGCAGCCCCTCGGAAAGCTCCTCCTGGGCGATCTGCTGGCGCTGAAGCCGGAAGGAGATATCGAGCCCGAGATCCTGTTCCAGCGGATAGCTGATAAAGGAGTTCAGCGACAGGCGCCCCTCGCCGCGCCCGTTGATGCCATCGTAGGTAAGCCCCTGATAGCGGATCAGATCCTCCTCGCTCCGCTTGATATACAGATCGGTGTTGATCAGTTCGTAGCGAAGCTGAAGCTGCCCGGCGGCCCCCTCCTCGAACTCGCGCGCCACGCTCAGATCCAGATAGCCGTTGCTGTTATGGCGGGGAGCGATGTTGTACCAGCGCCCCTTCCCCTCCAGCTCCATGCGGTATCCGCTCCAGTCGAACCGTCCCAGCACCTCGCTGTAGATGGCGCCGCCGGCATCCTCAACATTGAGCTGCCGGTTGTAGGTTCCCCCCACGGCCACTCCCACACGGTTTCCCTGCTTGTCGGAGATGCGCCCGCCCACGCCGATAAACGATGCGGCCGTGTTATTCAATCCGGGGATCAGCACTCCGCCGCGCTGCACGTCGTTGGTGAGCGTCCCCTCGGAGTGGAGAAACAGGCGCATGGCCGAGGGGAGATTATACTCCAGATCCACCAGGGCATCGACCTGGTCCCTGGTTGTGGGATTGTCGATGAGGGTTGTCGAGGTGAGCAGATTGCTCCGGATGATGCCGCTGAGCGCCCCCTGGCGCAACTGGTAATCGGCGAGCAGTGAGGTGGTGTGGGTGGCCTCGTACCGTTCGGTGCGCGCTATCACCCACTGCCGCGCGAGCGAATCGGGAAACTCCGGCACCTGGGCCCATCCGGCGGCCGTCACCCCGGCAACCCAGAGCACGGCCAGCGCCATCCATCCCCCCGCAATCGTTCCCCTTCTCCTCCCGCCGATCGCCAATCGTATCTCGCCACTCCCCTGGCGCTCCCCCAATCCACAATAGGGCATCGAACATCGCAGAGCCCCTCTCCCCCAATCCCCGCTCCCCACGGCCCGGGCTACATCGCGGGTATCTGCCATCGCTCGGCCCCTTCCGCCTCCTCGATGAAGCGACGGTGCAGCTCGCGCACCACAGCGCGCGCATCATCCTGATCGAGTGCGACGCTGATGGAGTAGCCGTCCAGCCCCCTCTGAATGGCATGGGGAGAGCGCTCGCCGACGGCGGCGAAGAACCGTTCCAGATCGGCGCCGGAGAAGGGAACCTCCCGCACCAGCGATACCAGCGCCACGGGAAAACGGGTGACCTCCACCCGCTCGGCGATCAGCCGGAGCGGAAGCGCCAGCACCGTATACTGGCCGGAGGTGAGCACCTGAAGCCTGCGGCGGAACCGGTGATGCCAGATAACCGGCGCCCCGGCGCCCAGCGCACGGAGAAAGGCATCCAGCGGGGCATGCGCGGTCTCGGTCTCGATGGCGATCATCTCCGCCTCCGGCAGCAGCGTGATGGAACATCCATCCTCTCCCTCGCCGGTGATCCTGGTGCCGCTCCCTCCGATGGCGCTGATGACCAGCGGAATCCCCTCGCGCTCCACCGGCATCACCGTGCGGGGATGCAGCACCTGCGAGCCGAGTTCCGCAAGAGCGTTGGCGGCGCGGTAGCTGAGCTGCCCTATCGTGCGGGGCTCGGAAATCACGCGGGGATCGGCCGTGAGTATGCCATCCAGCGCGCGGTAGATGCGCACCTCATCGGCGCCGAGCATCGCCGCCAGCATCGTGGCGGTGTAGTCGGAGCTTTCGCGCCCCATCGTGGTAACCTGTCCGGAGGTACTCCGGGCGATATAGCCCTCGGTGACGACGACATCGTGCGAGGCCAGAAGCGGGCGCAGGCGCTGCGCGGTACGTTCGCGGGTAAGTTCCAGATCGGGACGTGCGTAGCGGTGTGCGGCGTCGGTGATAACCAGATCGAGCGCGGAGAGGCCGGCGGCGCGGACTCCGCCCCCGGGCCCGGAGAGCGCGGCCACAAGGAGCGACGAGGAGAAGCGCTCGCCGAAATGGACCACCAGATCGAGCGTACGGGGGGAGAGCTCGCGCACGATGGCGAGACCCCGCAGAACTTCATCCAGACGCGCGGCAAAAGGGGCTATCCCCTCCAGCCATTCCCGGTATGCCTCCGGCGGGAGAACCTCGCGCGCGATGGCGGCATGGAACTCCACGAAGGATGCAAGCCCCTCGGAGGCGGAAGCCGGATCGGCAACGGCCGCCTCGGCGAGACGTTCCAGCCTGTTGGTACCATTGGCAAAGGCGCTGGCAACTACCAGGAGCGGTTTCGGGAGCGCGCGGATTTCGCCGCACGCACGCCTGAGACCTTCGGCTCCGTTGAGCACCGCGCCACCGAACTTGGCTACGATCATTGTGTGCGATACGTTCTAGGGGAAGCGGAAAGAGACGGGAATTTCAGAAGGCGCGACCCCCTGAACGATGCGCCCGTGTCGTCGGCATCGTTCAGGATATCACTTGAGCGGCGCCAGTCGCGGTAATATCCCACCAACTGGCGCACAACCCCCACCGGGAGATGACGGACCGGTGCCGACTCCGTCAGCATCGATCGCAGCGAATGCATTCCTGATTTTTTCATCGTATCGGCCTGCAATGAATGGACTCTCAATGCTACGCAGAATCAGGGCGGGAGTCAAGGCGTAGGGCGTAGTTACCAGCAAGAAAGGTCCGTGGTCCGTTCGCGGGCCGCGCCCGCTGCCAGTGGTCCGTTGTCGTCGATTCCGGAATCACCAGCCGTATCCGGTAGTTCTCCCAGAAGAGCCACGGACAACGGACGACTGACCTTCTCCACAATCGAAAATTCTATCACCGTACGATGAACCCATCGCGCCCTTTCACCTCATCCATCACGGTGATAAGTGTGGGCACATCCTCCGGGGAGTTGGCCGCAAGGAGCATTCCCTGCGATTCGTTCCCCATCAGCGTGGCCGGCTTCAGGTTCGCCACCACCACGATGCGCCGTCCTATCAGCGCCTCCGGCTCGTACTCCTTTCCCACCCCGGCAACGATCTGCCGGTCCAGGTTGCCGATCCGGATCTGGAGTTTCAGGAGCTTCGCCGACTTCTTTACCCGCTCGGCGGCCACTACGGTAGCCACGCGGAGATCGAGCTTCATCACATCCTCGAACGTGATCTCCGGCTTCAGCTCCACCTGCACCGGCGGCTCCTCGGCTGCTGCTGCCGGTGAAGCCCCCAGCTTGGCGATCTCCCGCTCCACGGTCTCATCCTCCACCTTGGTGAACAGGATGGCCGGCTCGCCCAGGCGATGGCCGCCCGGCACCAGAAGCTGCGGCACCGAAGCCCAGTTGCTGGCACTGCCGAGTTCCAGGTTCAGCATCTCCCAGATCTTCACCGACGAGAAGGGGATGATCGGCTCGAAGAGCACCGCCAGCGAACGCACCACCTGAAGGCAGATGTTGAGCGAGGTGGCGCAACGGCCCGGATTATCCTTGCGGGTCTTCCACGGCTCGGCGTCGTTGAAATACTTGTTGGCCGCGCGCGCCACGTTCATGGTCTCCAGGGCAGCCTCGCGGAACCGGAAGGAGCGATACAGATCGCCGATCCGCTTCGGCGCGCGCGCCAGCTCCAGCAGCATGATAAGATCGTTCCGGGTGAAGTACTTCAGGTACTTCGGGGTAAGCTCCTCCAGGGTCTCGGTATCGCTCTGGGAGCCGTTGCAGGCACGGCGCAGATCCTCGGCCAGCAGCGCCTTCACCTCCTCCTCCTTCTCCCTGGCGGCCACCAGCGGCGGCACGGCCCCATCGAAGTAGCGGAAGGTGAACTGGAGCGTACGATTGATGAAGTTGCCGAGGATATCGGCAAGCTCGTTGTTGACCCGCGCCTGGTACTCGCGCCAGGTGAAATCGGAATCCTTGTTCTCCGGCAGGATCGAGGCGAGCGTATAGCGGAGCAGATCGGGAGGATACTCCGCCAGATAATCGCGCAGGTCGATACCCCAGTTGCGCGACTTGGAGAACTTCTGCCCCTCCAGGTTCAGGAACTCGCAGGCCGGGACGTTATCCGGGAGGATATACTGCATGGCGTCGCCGCGCTCGTTGCGGCCCAGAAGCTCGGCGGGGAACATCAGGGTATGGAAGACGATGTTATCCTTGCCGATAAAGGCCACATAGCGGGAGGCCGGATCGCACCACCATTTCTTCCAGCCCTCGGGATCGCCACGGCGGGCGGCGAGCACCCGCGTATTGGTGATATAGCCGAGCGGCGCATCGAACCACACATAGATCTTCTTCCCCTCGAACCCCGGCAGCGGCACATCGATGCCCCAGTCCAGGTCGCGCGTGATGGCGCGGTCGCCCAGTCCCTGCTTCAGCCATGCGCGGGTCTGTTGCAGCACGTTGTCCTTCCAGCCGGCGGCATGCCCTTCCACATAGGTTTCCAGGGCGTTCTGGAAATCTCCCAGCTTCAGGTACAGGTGCGTGGTCACGCGCAGTTCCGGGGTCTTGCCGGAGATCTTGCTGACCGGGTTTTTCAGTTCCGTCTGGTTGTAGGTGCTGGAACAGTTGTCGCACTGGTCGCCGCGGGCCCCCTCGTGATTGCAGACCGGGCAGGTGCCCTCCACATAGCGATCCGGAAGGAACATGCCGGCCTCGGCATCGTAGAACTGTTCCTCCTGCTTCTCCACCAGATGCCCCCCTTCATGCAGGGCGGTAAAGAACTCCTGGGTGGTCTGGATATGCTCCGGCCAGGACGTGCGGCCGTAGATATCGAAATCGATCCCGAGCCCGTGGAATGCCTCGCGGTGCGCTTCATGATAGGTATCGATGATCTCGCGCGGGGTCATCCCCTCCTTGTCGGCGGCGATGGTGATAGCCACGCCATGCTCATCCGAGCCGCAGACATGGATCACCTCTTCGCCGCTGGAGCGGAGAAACCGCGTATACATATCGGCCGGCAGATAGGCGCCGGCCACATGGCCGAGATGGGTATACCCGTTGGCGTAGGGAAGCGCGCTCGTAACGAGCGTCCGTGCAAAATTCTTCGTATTCAAAGTTGCCCGTAGTCAGTGGTCTGAAACGTTCCATCTCCCCTCCGGGGAAAGCCCCTCCGGCCGGTGCCGGAGGCTAGCGGCTTTCGCTCTCCTCGCGTTCGGCCTGTTCCTCTTCGGCGAATGCCTGCAGGCCGTTGTCGGCCACGTTGCGGTTCAGATCCTCGATCTTCACCTGCACCACGCGCCGGTTGTAGGTTTTCAAAACGGTCATGCGAACCGAATCGCGCTCGTACGATTCGTCGGCCTCCGGGATACGCCCGAACCATTTGTTGACAAGGCCGCCGATCGTGGTATAATCGTCCCCCTCGGGAAGTTTGAACCCTTCGATGGCATCGTTCAGATCGGAGATCGTCATGGAGGCATTCACCATATAGGTTCCATCCTCCAGCTTCTCCACCCCGTCCAGCTCCTCGTCGTATTCGTCCTGGATCTCCCCGACAAGCTCCTCCAGGATATCCTCCATGGTCACCAGGCCGGCGGTGCCGCCGAATTCATCGACGACGATGGCGAGCTGGTTCTTGGAGTGCTGGAAATCCCGCAGCAGTTCGGAGATCAGCTTGGTCTCCGGCACGAAATGCGCCGGGCGGAGCAGATCCTGAAGGATGATAAGATTCTGGTGTTCCAGGAGCGTGATAAGATCCTTGGAATAGACCACGCCGATGATGTTGTCGATGGAGCCGGAGTAGACCGGCATGCGGGTATAGCCCTCTTCGATCACCGAGCGGATAAGCTCCGTGGGGGGCTGTGCCAGGTCCAGCGCGGCGATATTGGTACGAGGTACCATCACCTCCTTGACGATGGTGCCGCCGAACTCGAAAACGTTCTCCAGCAGCTCGTGTTCGGCCTCCTCGATGGTTCCTCCCTCGCGCCCCTGCTCCAGGAGCAGGCGCAGTTCCTCGCCGGAATGATAATGTTCCGACTCGTTGATGGTCTCCAGGCCGAAGATCTTCAGGATCTTGCTGGCAACCCAGTTGAGCGCCATGATGGCCGGCTTCAGCACCAGATAGAAGACGCGGAGCGGATAGGCTATCGCCAGCGTGGTCTGCTCGGAGCGCTGGATGGCGAGCGACTTCGGGGCCAGCTCTCCCAGCACGATATGCAGGAAGGTGATCACCACGAAGGCCACCGGCAGAGCGATCTTGTGCGCCGTTTCCGGTTCCAGATGGACGCCGAACAGCGCAAGCGCGCCGATCATCAGTTTCCCGACGATCGGTTCACCAACCCAGCCGAGTCCGAGCGATGCGAGCGTGATGCCGAGCTGTGTGGCGGAGAGGTACTCATCCAGGTGTGAGATCAGGCGTTGCGCCATCTTCGCGGATCGTTCGCCTGCCTGCGCGCGAAGCTCTATCTGCGAGGCACGTACCTTGACGATCGCAAACTCCGCAGCAACGAAGAAGGCGTTAGCCAGTACCAGAAGAAGCGTGATAAATATGCCGAGTATCGGGTCATCCATGCGTTATACGAACGCCTCCCGCAGGATATGGGACGAATGACGGAGATTTCGGAATGCGCCGGAGCGCCTGCTAGATAATGGGTCTTCCATAGATTTGGAGAAGATAGTACGAGTTCTCCCCTTTATACAAACCGCACCGGCGGGATAGGGCTCTCATTGAGAAATGCTTACGCAATTGCCGCGCCGCGCGGCCACACGCAACGCACTTTTTTAGCGCAGGGGAAGTTATCACTACCGGAGCGCCCGTGAAAGGGAGAGCGGGAAAGTCCGGGAGTCCAGGTTCCAGAAGTCCGGGGTCCGGGAGTGGGAGGGAATTCTTCTCGTCTATCGCGTCTTCCAATCGAAAATCCAAAATCGTCAATCTCATCCCCCAATCGAAAATCCAAAATCGTCAATCGAAAATCGAAAATCCCCTCACGGCTCCTTGAAGCTGCGGGCGTAGCCGGAAACCGAATCGGCGGTGCGGGGATCGGAGCGGAACACGACCCATCCCTTCCGCTCGGCCTGGCGGGGGAGGAAATCAAGCTCCAGGGTGGCGCTTTCCGGCTCCGCTCCTGCCCGGTACAGGTCCACCTGTACGGCCACCTGCTCGGCGGTCTGGTCGCCAGGGTTCAGCACCGTCACGGTCATCACATAGCCCCCCTCCCCCTTCCGTACCTCCCCGAGCCGCACCTCCGCATCGGGAGGGGCGTTGCCGATGGTCAGGGCGTCGTGGATCAGATAGGCGAACATCACGGCCACCAGCCCCAGGCTGAGGATGAACACCGTCCACTCCAGCCAGTTCTTCGTCAGCGCTCTCTTCTTATCCATTGTTCTCCCGGTTCTGTGCGTTCCCCGACCCTATCTGCAACAGGAGCCGTCCGGCCGAGGCTCCCAGCGTGGAGGCCACCCCCAGCACCACCAGCTGCGCGATCTTCGTGGAGAGCGCAACGCCGTCGAAATGGCCGTAGAACCAGAGCATCACCGCCGCCGATCCAAGCGCGATGGCGTACATGATTACCCCGCCGCTCAGCACCCGCAGATACCCTTCGCCGCCGACAAAACGGTTGGAACCGGCGAAATCGATGTAATAGAGGATGCTGATACCGATCGCCATGGAGGCCAGCGCCAGCCCCATCACCTGGATGTGGGTGATCTCCACGGCGATCATCATCACCTCCTCGGTGGGGGCGATGTTCATGGCGAAGAGGACCGCGCCGCAGACCGCGATGGTCATCTGGGTGCGGAAATCGTCCATCCCGCCATTCCCCTCGCCGGCGCCATCGCCATCCATCCCCTTGTCGCTATCGTCGTCGTCATCTCCGCCGGAAGAGAGCTGCGCGGTTCCCACGGAAACTCCTACCGCCACGGTCATCCCCTCGACTATCACCTTTCCGATCAGTTCAGGAAGCTCGGTTTCCGCGGTGCAGCGTCCAAGCAGCCAGAGCACGATCACCGAGACCACCAGTCCGATCCCCATCTCCTCCACCGAATCTATCATCACCTCCCCCCAGCCGGCATCGTTCCGCAGGCCGGCAAAACGATTGTACCCGAGCAGCATCAGAAAGGTGACGCCGATATAGCCCATCAGCCGCCCCGGCTCCACGATGAACCCGGTCCACCAGACCTCCATCGTGTAGAGCAGAGGGATGCTGAAGATGAGCCCTCCGGCAATGCCGCGCATATACTCGCGGACCGACCGTCCCACCGAGCGGTCCTTCTCCGGAGCGGCGGAGTTCTCTGCATCACCCTCTCCGGTATCGCGGCGTTCATCGTCTGGCTTCATGGTTATCCGTTCGTTCCATATCCGGCTCCATCTTTTCTTATCGAATCATCCGTACGAATGTGCTACGCGGGAGTAGGGGAACAGCTCTCACGCAAAGACGCCAAGGCGCAAAGGAAGGCCAGGGGGAGAGGAGGAGATCGGATATAGAGATCTCCCATTTTCTCTCCCGTCATCTCTGCGGCTTCCCGTGATGCATCTCCCCCAATCGTACATCGTCAATCGCCAATCGTAAATCCTACGACGCCCGCCACATATACCACGAGGCGATGGAGCGATAGGAGGCCCATCGGTTCTGTTCGGCGATCTCCTCCATCTGGCGCGGCAGGGGGAGTTCCTCCAGCAGATAGCTGTTTTTCATCCCCCGCCGCACCCCCAGATCGCCGGTGGGGAAGACATCCAGACGCCCGAGCGAGAAGATCAGGAACATCTGGGCGGTCCAGACACCGATCCCCTTGATCGCGGTCAGCTCCCGGATGATCTCCTGGTCGGAGAGGGAGGGGAGATGATCCAGATCCAGTTGCCGGCCGGCCACATGAGCGGCCAGCGAGCGGAGATAACCGAGCTTCTGCGGGGAGACCCCGGCGCCTCGGATCAGCTCGTCGGGGGCGGCCATCATCACAGCGGGATCGAAGAAGCCCCCGAGCGACTCGCGCAGTTTCCGGAGGATGCTCTCGGCGGCGCGGCCGGAGATCTGCTGGCTGATAACGGAATCCACCAGCGTATCGAAATAATCGGCGTGGGGCCGGAATGTGGGCATCCCATAGGTCTTCACCAGCGGACGGAGAACCGGATCGCGGCGGGCGAGGGCACGCGCCCCCTTCCGCAGGGCTTCGGCGAACGGCTCATGGCCGGCCGGCATGCTCTCATCCCCGCTCATCGTCCTTCCCTCCCATATCCTGTTTCACTATACTCCGGGACGTGTCTTGAGGGAGTTCCCCCTCTACGGCCGGGGAGAACCCGTCCCTGCATCCCATTTCTTTTCGCGTCTTCATGATCCGTCATCTGTTCGCTCTGATTGTATTGTTGAGTCTGCATACGGTGTGCCAGGCGCAGAATATAGCGGACAGGCTCGTGCTTTTCGATCCGCTCGGCGACCACGATGCCGATACCGCCGGCTTCACCTGGCTGAACAGCACGCGGCTCTATGCGGAATTCTCCCGCTACTCCGACGGCAGCGGTCCCAATCACCGGTGGAACGCCAAGACAGGGGGATTCTTCGAGGTGGCCCGATGGGATTCCACCTGGAGCATTGCCCTGGTGGGAACCATGGAGATGGTGGCCGATCCGTTCAGCGATATCGCGTTCAACCCGCGTGCTATCTTCTGGGAGGAGGGGGTGATGGCATCGCGGCGGCTGGCATCGGACGCGGCGTTGCAGTTCGGCTATATCCACCGCTGCAAACATGATATCGATAATCTGGAGACGTGGCTGCTGGCCGGGCGTATCGAGCAGATCACCCTGGTCTACAGCGGCCTGGCAACCCGCCTGCTGCTGCGCCCCCGTCCGCTGATAGAGGGGGATCTGGTTCTGAGCGGCGGCCTGGCGGTGCGGAACGATCTGTTTCTTCACCTGTTCGACCAGCGCGAGCCGTACGAGGCACACGCCACAGGCCGGAATATGAACACCCTGGCAAATGCCACCAACCTCACCGCCCGGCTCGATCTCCGTCCCCGCGATGCCCGCTACGGAGTTCATCTGAACGCCGATTTCATGCTCAGCCTGTTCGGTCGGGAGGCGGGATTCGGCGGCCGCTGGAGCGGTCTCACCGCGCTCGGCTCGGTTCCGTTCGCCGAGCTGGGAGTGGATCTGTTCAACCCCGATGGCGCCGCCTTTACCCTCTTCGCCCGTGGCGAGTGGCAGCGCGAAGGCCATATCACCCCCGTTGCCGCCCCGGCCACGCTCTTTCTGCTGGGGGTACGGATGGGGAGCTTCGAATCCCTCTGGTAGAACCGCGAATACGTGCGAATCTTGGCGGACGGGGGTGGGGCGTTGTCAGCGGCGGCGTAGTGCTACGATGAAATCTGCGCGAATGAGTCCGCTAACCGCGAATACACGCGAATCTTGGCGGACGGGGGTGGGGCGTTGTCAGTGGCGGCGTAGTGCTACGATGAAATCTGCGCGAATGAGTGAGATGATTTGTGGTGGATTCCGGGAGTGGCGTGGAATGGGATAGGAAGGAAAAAGGATAGGGAGAGATGATCAAGATAGTGGGAAGAGGATAGTGGGAAGAAGAGGAGCGGTATCCGTAAGGGGGGTGGAATGGAACACTGAATAGGGCGTATGAACAAGGGAGGCGCATCGAACATATCGCGGGCACCTGCCTGTTCGGGCGGAGTTTGACTCCGCCCGTGATAGCCTTTGGAGGGGTAACACATCGCTGAGAATATATCCGTAGGCACTTCACTACGGCGTAGAAACAAGGGAGGCGCATCGAACATATCGAGCGCCTCCCCATTCTTCTATCGTTCTGACTCCTGGACTCCAGACATCTCGTCTCCCAGACTCCCCGCCCCCTGCATGGTCAATCGAAAATCCACAATCGTCAATCGCAAGTCGGCTTAGCGGGCCAGCACCACGAACTCGGTGCGGCGGTTTCTGGCGCGTCCCTCCTCGGTCTCGTTGGTGGCGAGGGGCTGCGACAGGCCGAACCCGCGCGCGCGCACCCGGCTCTCCTCGATGCCCAGCCTCAGCAGCGCATTGCGCACGGCGGCCGCACGCTCGTCGGAGAGCTTCTGGTTGTACTCGTCGCCGCCAACCGCATCGGTATGGCCGCGCACCTCGATCTTCAGACGGGGGCGCTCCTTCATGATGGATGCCACCGCCTCCAGCGCCGCCTGCGATTCCGGACGGATCATCGCCTGGTTATACTCGAAGAAGATGGGGCCGGGATCGAACGAGGCGGCCGTGATAACCGCGCCCGTAAGCGTATTGTACTCGGCGGTGGCCCCCAGCTCCCGTCCCGATACGCCCGGAGGGGTAAGGGTCAGGCGTGCGATATGCTTCCCCGCGACATTCGGCGGCCGGTAGGAGACCACATAATAATTGCGAAGGCTGCGGTAGAGATCCTCGAACGCCATCTTCAGTTCATCGGCCGTATAGGTCTGGTAGAACTTCCCGCCCGTGACGGCCGAGATATCGCTCAGCACTTCCCGGTTCACCGGGCCGAACGCGATGGTAAAGATCGGGACGTTGTTCTCCAGGCAGTACTTGTAGAGATCGGAGGCGGCGATGCCGCTGGCATTATCCTCGCCGTCGGTGAAGAGCACCACCGCGCGCGGGCTCTCCTTGGCACCACGCGCCACCTGCTCGGCGCCGAGCTTTGCCGCGCCGTAGAGCGCGGTGTAGGTGCCGTAGCCGGAAAGGCCGGCGCCATTGAACGTGCCGAGCAGGGCGCTCTCGGAGTTGGTGGAGGGTACCACCAGTTGCGGCGTCTTGTCGAACTTCACCACGGCGATCCGGTCCTGCGGCCGCTTCAGCCGCACGAACGCCTGGGCTCCCCCTTCCAGCGCACCGATATTGGTTCCCATCGTGCCGGAGTAATCCAGCACCATCGCCAGCTCGTAGGGGATGCCATCCTGATCGCTGAACTCGCGCACATTGAACTTCTCGATCTTCTGCGGCTTCCCGTCGTTGCCGATCTGTTCGCTCAGACCGCTCCAGATCTTCCGGTAATCCTCCGAGCCGCTGTAATACGGGGGGGCAAGGTTGGTTACCAGCTTCCCATTGTTATCGAACACCCGCACATAGAGCATCACCGAGTCCGGGTAGGGCTTGGAATCGACGCGCCACACCTCCACGTTCATCTTCTCCGGATTCGCCTCGGCGAGCGGGATGGTGCCGGTCATATAAACCGGCGGAGTATATCCGGGAGGAGCCTGCGGAGTGATAAGCGGCTTGACCGATTCCTCGAACGATCTGCATCCCGGAAGAAGGAGAAGACCAAGGGCAGCGGCAGCAAGGCCGAGTGAACGTCGCTGATTCATACAACTGAGATTACAGGCAAGATCGGTAGAGAGACCCCGGTACGGAGGGCTTCACATCCAGACGATGCTGGGAGGAATGAAATGTATCATCCCGGCAGCAACCCCAACATGTGCCCTCCCCAGGGCCCCGCACAAGGCACTCCCACGGTAGCTCCCGCCACCGCATGGGCCCTGAAGATACAGCGGCGGGGAAAATATAAAGGAGAAGGAGATGGTAGCGGGCAGGTAACGCAGTTATATAGAGAGCAGCGAGCGAAGGTGGCTATAGCCAGTTCGCGGTCACAGGTGATTGGCCGCCAGCCAGTTCGCGGACTATGCCCGTCGCTGATAGTCCGCAAGTCCGCGGTAGCTGTCCCTTAGAGCGGGTTTCAGTTGAGTGTGAGGTAACGCTCCTCAGAAGAATGGGCCGCTGCTACGGAGCTTCCGAAGAAAACACTGACACCATAGCTACAGACGGGTGCTCCCTACGGGAGCCAGAACCGATCAAGTCAATTGAAAACTGCTCTAAAGCAACCTGCTACCCCCGCTACCAGGCCCTTACGACACAACGGGGAAGAAGCACCGCCTGCCGAACGGCAAGCTCTCTCCAATCACAATCCCAAATCGCCTCTCTCCCAATCGAAAATCCAAAATCGGCAATCAAAAATCCCCTCCTATCTTCTTCCCCAATCGAAAATCCAAAATCGCAAATCGAAAATCCCCTTCTTCCCCAATCGAAAATCTAAAATCGGCAATCGAAAATCCCATCACTTTCCCGTCGTAGCCAGGAGCTGCTCGATATAGGGCCGTTGTTCTTCGTTGGCATGATCGCGCAGCCATTCCTGGAACAGGGCGCGGCAGTCATCCGGGAGGATATCCCCGACGATCCGGGGCATCTGGTTCTCCGGGCTCTCCGGAGGCCGCACCCTCCCGGTACCGCTGTCGGCAGGGGCGCGCAGACCATAGATGATGACATCCACGGCGGCGGCCATCGCAGCGCCGGTGCACATCACGCAGGGTTCCAGCGTGGAGACCATGATAAGATCGCGGGCATCCAGCGGAACCTCCCCTGCGGCACGCTCGAACGCCACCATCTCCGCGTGGGCCACCTTGCTCCGGCGGCCCTGCATCTCGTTGTACCCGCGCGCGATGATCGTTCCGTCGCCACGCGCTATCAGGCATCCTATCGGCGCCTCGCCGTTCTCCATCCCCTCGCGCGCCACCACCAATGCCTCGCGCATCAGATGCTCCAGGGTCTCCTGGGAGAGATCGGCCGGGCCGGGCGAGGCACGTTCCAGAGCCTCATCCAGGTGGGAGAGCAGATCGCCGATATCCTGCCAGACCGCCCGCGCACCGCTTCGCAGAAGGGTTTGCGCGGTGTTGTAGCCGGTCAGAACGCCCAGCATCGCCACTCCGGCGCCCCGGCAGGCCTCGGCATCGTAGATCGTATCCCCCACCATCGCGCACTGCGCCGGCGAGAGCCCGAGTTTCCGGCAGGAGGCCAGCACCAGATCGGGAGAGGGTTTGCTCTGGTCGGCATCATCGGCGGTGATGGTCTCATCCACCAGATCGCGCAGCTTCACGCCGGTGTTCCGTTCCATCGCCTCCAGATGCATGGTGCCGGCGGAGGTGGCTATCGCCGTGCGCATTCCACGGCGACGCAGTTCCGCCAGCAACTCCTCGGCCCCCGCAAACAGCTTGAACTTCTGCTCCCCGGCGATCTTCCGGAACTCCTCGGCCGAGGCCTCGCGCAGCTTGTCCCCGTGGCGCTCATCGGCCTCATCACCAAGAATCGACGGCACCAGTTTATCCCCTCCCTTGCCTATCTCCACCTCGATTCTATCGGCCGGCACGGTATAGCCGTACCGCCCGAACGCCCGGCGCCATGCTTCCACATGATGCCCGTTGGTATCCATCAGCGTTCCGTCGATGTCGAAGATCAGCCCGGAGAGAGACATGGAATTTTAAATTTTCGATTTTGGATTTTCGATTGGATCAGCACGGCATCAGCGCAGCTGCGGGCATAAACGAAGCGCGAGCGGCCGGTTATCATGGCCGCTCGCGACATACATAGTCCGGTGCGGAAATCAGGCTTTATCCTGGGAACCTTCTTCACGCTCCCCTTCCTGCTCGCCCGACTCTTCATGGGTAAGGGATTCGTACACACCCCCCGGATGGTTGCCGCTCGGGCGGAATTCTCCCTTGTTCGCCATCGCCACGCCGGGGCTGCGACTGTCGCCGTGAGCCAGATTCTCGGCGATCTGAGTGGGTGTGCCCACATCACGTCCTTCACCACCGGTCTTGTCGTTTGCGGACGGGTTCGTCTCGCGTTCACTGGTCGTCATCACATCACCTCTCTATTCAAATACGATGTTATCCCTGCTCATGTCATCCGGCATCAGACGGTCATACCGCCACCGGAAAACAGAGAAGCAGGTTCCTGGATTATCCACTATGCTTCATGCTTCCCGTGCAACTCCCGTGCCCTTCCGGCCGCAGCGTTCACGTAACGCCGGCGGGGCGCCAAGACCGGGAGAAGGGAGAAAACGGAACGCGCAGGCTCCTCCCGGCCCTCTATCGGCCTACTCGATGATCTTCAATTCGGTGATGGCCGGGCCGTTCAGCACCGTGCCGTAGGGATCGAACCGGGAGCCGTGGCAGGGGCAGTCCCACGATTTTTCGAGATCGTTCCACTCCACGATGCAGCCGGCATGGGTGCAGACCGCCGAGCGTTTGTGGATGGCGCCATTGGTATCGCGGTAGACCGCCACTTTCGTCAGGCCATCGCGCACCACCGCGCCGCATCCCGGCTTTATTTCGCTCGGCCCATCCACATCGCCGCCGGTGATCCAGGCGGTATACTGCGCCATCACATTTGCCCCCTCCTTCAGGAACTCCCCTATGGCGCTGCTGTTGATGCGCCCCGGCTCGTACAGGTTGCGCCAGGGATTCTCCCGTCCCATGATAAGATCGGTGATGAGCATGCCGCCGATGGTTCCGTGCGTGAGCCCATGCCCGGAGTCGCCGGTGACGATATAGACATTATCGCTATCGAGCGGATTGCGGCCGATGAACGCAAGTCCGTCCACCGGTTCCAGCACCTGCCCCGACCAGCGGAACGCCACTTCTCCGGCGGCCGGGAAGCGTTCGCGGGTCCACTGTTCCAGGCAGGCATGATGATGCGCCGGATCGTCATCCTGGCCGGTCTTGTGATCCTCTCCTCCCACGATAAGGATCTCGTACTCCCCGGCTCCTCCCAGCTCGGCCAGCGGCGCGCTCCCCATGCGGATATAATGATAGGGATCGGCGGTATCCCAGAGGAGCTGATGCGGCATCGCTCCTTTCGGCACCTGCATGCCGATGGCATACGTGCGATAGGGCGCCTGCTTGGTATGGATCACCAGCATATCGTTGATAGGGGAGTTGGTAGCCACCACGATGGAATCGGCGGCGATGAAGCGGCCGTCAGCGGTCTCCACATGCGCGGTGCTCCCTCCGGTCACATGGGTTACATGCGTTCCGGTATGGATGCGCCCTCCCATCCGCACAAGCGCCCCGGCAAGCCCCGCCAGATACTTCAGCGGGTGGAACTCCCCCTGCCGGGGGAACCGCAGCGCCCGTCCGGTGTCGAACGATCCCACCGGGGCGCGATCCACCATCGTCACATCCTTCAGGCCGATCCGGTGGGCGGCTTTCAATTCTTCATCCAGCACGGAGCTATCGTCTCCGGGGAGGGCGAAGAGATATCCATCCACCCGGCGGAACTCGCAATCGATCTTCTCGGTGGCAACGATCTCCTCGATACGATCCACCGCCGCGCGATGGCTCTCGGCGGCCAGGCGTGCCCCCTCCTCCCCGTGCAGCCGTATCAGCTCGGTGAACCGGTCATCCAGCGCCCAGGCAAGGTGGGCGGTGGTGCGGCCTGTCTCCCCTCCCCCCACCGGACCATCATCAACCACCACCACGGACTTTCCTTCGCGCGCCAGCAGGTAGGCGACGCTCATTCCGGCGATCCCGGCTCCCACCACGCAGACATCCGCCCGCGTATCCTCCGCAAGCCTTCCCTGTGATGGGATCGCGGCGGTTTCCATCCATATCGATACGGTCTCACCGGACTGGCTCTTCATAACGCCCTCTCCTGAATTGATATCTGGTATGCTCCCGGCCTTCCCGGCCGCGCTCCCGTCCGGAACGCTACCGGGGGAAGCCATAGCGGGGGCGCAAACGGTATGCCGCCGGAGGGGTGCTCAGGAGAAGCCCTCCGTGCCGGCGGGCCGTTGCAGGGCGAGGTGCCGATGGGAGAGGATAGGGAGAATGAGGGAGCAGCCGGCACGGACGGGCACGCCCCCGGGAGGGAAGCCGGCCGCCGGAACGATAGCAGGCAGGATGATAGGGGGATGATTTTAACGGATCGTCAAGTATGCAGCTCTTTTACCGACGGGAGAACTTTTTACTATCTTTGCCTCTCCGCTACCCGGTATGCCCCCAGATGGCGCATGCATGACCCGTTCCGCACGATACGGAAGCCGCACAGGGGCTCTGTGGCGGATAACGGGTTCCGGACCGGAAACAACGGGACATCCCCAACCTTCGCGCGACATCAGTAACTGTCAGCAGAGATAAATACACAAAGCAGATGAACATCCACGAGCATCAGGCCAAGGACCTGCTGGGCAAGCATGGCGTGCCAGTGCAGGCCGGGCGTGTGGCGTTTACGCCGGAGCAGGCCGTAGAAGCCGCACACAACATGATCGACGAAGGGGCCACCCTTCTGATCGTCAAGTCCCAGATCCATGCCGGCGGACGCGGCAAGGGCATCATCCACGACGTGCAGACCGGCGAGCCGATTCAGTATGGCGAGAAGGATCTGCGCGGCGTCAAGGTGATCCCGGTCGATGAGGGGAACGCACTTCACGAGGTGTACGAGATCTCCCGCCGCATGCTCGGCAACACGCTCATCACGATCCAGACCGGTGGCGAGGGGAAGGTTGTCAACCGCATCCTGATCGCCAACGGCGTCGATATCGACAAGGAGTTCTACTGCTCGATCCTCCTGGATCGCGCTACCGGCCGCAACATCATCATGGCCTCCACCGAAGGTGGCGTCGAGATCGAGAAGGTTGCCGAGGAAACCCCCGAGAAGATCGTGCGCGAGTACATCGATCCGGGCCAGGGCCTCATCCCGTTCCAGGCACGCCGCCTCGCGTTCGGCCTGGGTCTGGAAGGAAAGGCCAACAAGAGCTTCATCACGTTCATCACCGCTCTGTACAAGGCATACGTCGAGCTGGACGCGGCCATGATGGAGATCAACCCGATGGCGCTGACGAAGGATCAGGAGATCCTGGCGGTGGATGCGAAGGTCTCGTTCGACGACAACGCCCTGTACCGTCACAAGGATGTGGCGGCGATGCGCGATGAGTCGGAGGAGGACCCGCTGGAGGTGGAAGCCGGCAAGTACGACCTCAACTACATCAAGCTCGATGGCAACGTCGGCTGCATGGTCAATGGCGCGGGACTTGCGATGGCGACCATGGACATCATCAAGCTGGCCGGCGGCGAGCCTGCCAACTTCCTCGATGTCGGCGGCGGCGCCAGCGTGGAGCGGGTGGCGAATGCCTTCCGCGTCATGATGAGCGATCCGAACGTCCAGGTTGTGCTTATCAATATCTTCGGCGGCATCGTCCGCTGCGATCGTGTCGCCAATGGCATTATCCAGGCCATGGAGACCGTTCAGGTTAACGTGCCGGTGATCGTCCGCCTGGACGGCACCAACGCCGAGGAAGCACGTCAGATACTTCTTAATTCTTCATTGAACTTCTCCGTCGCCTCGACGCTGAAGGAGGCCGCCGAGAAGGTTACCGAAGCCATTTCGAAATTGGGTACCAACATGGAGAACAGCGCAGCTGAACCCGTGGAGAACGACTCCACCGCCGGTGTTATGAATGCCGCGATGGCCTTTGCGTCGATGGCAATCCCCCCTCGTGATGAGGATGATGACGACGATCTGCCGGGAGATGAGGATGAGGAGGGAGATGTCGACGAGGAGGAAGAGGAGTTCAACCTCGACGAGGTTGAGGATCCTGATGCCATGGATCTCGATGAGTTCGACGAGGAGGACCTCGACGAGGATATCGCGATCGATGACGACGACGATGACCTGTAAGTTCATCGACCACACTCCCAGAATGTACTAACGGCGAGGGGCCCCGATACTGTTCGAGGCCCCTCGTTTGTTGAGTGGGGAGTTCTTAGTTCTTAGTTCTTAGTTCTTAGTCCGCCGCCTGCGGCGGCTGTGGAGAGTAGCTGGCAGTTCTTCGTGCTTGGGTTGTAGAGCTTGGGACGGATAATCAGATGGATGAACCGAACCGCTCTGTTGGCCCCCGTAGGGAGCAGCTATCTGTAGTAGAAACACCACACGCCAATTCTCTCTTCGGAAGCTCCGTCAGGAACGGTCCACACGGACAACTGACTACGCACTATTGGCGTTCCTTATCAATCGAACATCCAAAATCGTAAATCGAACATCTCCGGACGCACACCGGCCCGGACGGTACTGCACCATCCGGGCCGGCTCGTATGCGAAACAGTTGCGTAGCTGCCGCGATTACCGCGTCACGGTCATCCGCCCGGCGGCCTGCGCCTCGCCGGTGTTCACGCGATAGATGTAGACTCCAGCCGGAAGGCCGCTGGCCTGGAACGAGACGCTCTGCGAGCCCGCATCGCGGGTTTCGTCTAGGATCGACGCCACCTGACGCCCCATCGGGTCGAATAGGTCGATCGCCACGCGGCCGGCGCGCGGCATCGAGAAGTTGATGGTGGTGGAGCCGGCAAACGGGTTCGGGAAGTTCCGCAGGCCCAGCGCCTCGCCGGCGATCACCGGAACCGACGCGGCCGGATCGAACACCTGCTCGGTCGGCACCATCTCGTTCAGCAGATCGATGTTGAAGCTGCTGGCATCACCCACCACGATCGCCGTGAAATAGGCGGCGGCATCGGCACCGGCAGACTCCGTGGTGTGGAACGGGGTGGTCTCGCCGGCGCGATAGGCCTCCACACGGAACATGCCGCGCGGAATCGCATACCAGCTGCTGGCGGTCAGGAACGGCTGGTTCTGCACCTCGATGGCCGTCCCACCCTGCGGAATGATCTTGATGGTGATGTTCGTGTTCATATCCGAGACCTGCGCCACGCGCACATAGAGGGAATCCTTTGCCGACTCCGGCAGCGAGTTCGGAGTGTTCAGCAGCAGAGCCGCCGCGGCTCCCTCGCGGGTCTTGGTCAGGATCATCAGATAATCGCTGTCGCGCGCGACAGGGAACTTCCGGGAGTAGAGCACGCTGAGCGCCTCGTTGACCGGCGTAAAGCGGATCGCCACCGAGTCACCGGTGAACGGGCCGTACTTGGGGGAGGCGACGCGGTACTTCAGGTTGGTGGTACGGGGCTGCTGCTCGTTGTCCACGAAGACATCGAGCGGCTGGATGGCCGTCCCCTGCACGATCGTCTGGCGCCATGCATGCACCACGCGCACCGAGGGGAGCACACCGGTCTGCACCCCCTGGATGGGGAGCACCGGCAGCTTATGCATCTCGTTGTTCTCGCCGTTGAGCGCGTAGATCTTCAACTGGTCGGTGCCGGTACCGGTGCCGGTGACGATCAGGGTGACGCGCGCCAGCGGGGTCATCGGAACGATCACCTGCGCAAACGGCGTCTTCGAGCCAGTGGGCGTGATATAGACCGTCTTGGTGGTTCCGGTCAGGCTTATGAACATGCTGTTCTGCTCCGCCATGATATTGGTGAAGCGCGCGAAGTTCTTGGTGGAATCCACATAGAAATCGAAGCCGGCGGGGTTGCTCACCGACGTCAGATTCACCACACGCAGAAGCGCGTTGCCCCCGGACGGGAGCTGATCGCGCAGCCGCTCCAGCACCTTGATCTTGGGGGTGAGCCCCACCGAGTACGCCAGGGCCACATACTCATTGCCGTTCTGCACCGGAAGGTCCAGGTTCACGATGGCGCCGCCGATCCCGGCCCCTGCCGGAGCCGCCTTTACATTGACGCTGCCGCTTCCAACCGGAAGGTTCGATGCCACCGTCGAGGCATACTCGTACGGCAGGTTGGCGATGGTGGCCTCCGGCATATCATTGAAATGGATATCAACGTTGGGGCCGCCGGCCACCATATGCACCGCGCGGAAGGAGAAGCTCCCCTGCGCACGAAGGTTCTGGCCGAGAGCTGCCAGAAGCACGAAGCCCAGCAGGAGCCAGCGTAGGGATGATGTAGCAAATTTCACGGTTGAACTCCCATATGAAGTATGTAGATATAGATATTGCCGGTACAAGGAAAGCGGAACACTGACAGCGGCAAGATACTCGCATCGCGGAAAAACTACCACGTACTTCCGCGCATTCCGTAGATTTGTCCCCCCTGCGGAACAGGGCCTTCCGGCGAACATCCCGCGCGATGCCGCCCGGGCGCTCCGCTCCGCACCAGGCTTGACGCTATTTTTCATTCCGTAGTATCGAAGGCAATGCATACGCACGACAACGATCAGGTAGCACGACGCTACGAAGAGCTCGCACATCTGGAAGCGGCGGGGGTTCTCGCCTATCCCTATTCATTCGACAAGACGCACAGCAACGCAGCGGCCAAATCGCAGTATCAGGACGAGGCCCCGGAACTGAACGTCGCGGTTGCCGGACGGGTCGTGGCGATCCGGAAAATGGGGAAAGCCAGCTTCATCCATCTGCAGGATGATTCCGGACGGCTTCAGATCTACCTGAAGAAGGACGACCTGCCGAACTACGACCAGCTCAGGCTGTATGATATCGGCGATATCATCGGCGCCAAGGGCTTCATGTTCCGCACCCGCACCGGCGAGGTTACCCTTCATGTGCGGGAGTTCGCCCTGCTCACCAAGTGCCTTACCACGCTTCCGGTGCCGAAGGAGGAGACCGACGAGCATGGCAACCGCGTGGTGCACGACCAGTTCGCCGACAAGGAACTCCGCTACCGCCAGCGCTATACCGATCTGACGGTGAACCCGGATGTGAAGGAGATCTTCCGCAAGCGCGCCAGGATCATCACCACCATCCGCCGGTTCCTCGACCAGCGCGATTACCTGGAGGTGGAAACCCCGGTGCTCCACTCGATGTACGGCGGGGCGGCCGCGCGCCCGTTCGCAACGCATCTGAACGCCCTGAACATCCCCCTGTTCCTCCGCATCTCGCTGGAACTGAACCTGAAGCGCCTGATGGTGGGCGGGTTCGAAGGAGTGTATGAACTCGGCAAGAACTTCCGGAACGAGGGGATCGACAAGACCCATAACCCGGAGTTCACCATGCTGGAGCTGTACGTGGCGTACAAAGATTATACCTGGATGGCCGCCATGGTGGAGGAGATGCTGGCCGAGATGGTGCTGGCGGTGAACGGCTCGCTGAAGGTGCATCAGCCCACCGGCGAGATCGTCGATTTCACCCCGCCGTTCCGCCGCGTCACCATGCACGAGCTGATCCGCGAGTACACCGGCCACCAGATCGAGGGGATGGACCTGGATGCCCTGCGCGCGGTGGCGGCGGAATTCGGCATCCATACCGATAAGACCATGGGCGCCGGCAAGATCATCGATGAGATCTTCTCCGAGCGGGTGCAGCCCAACCTTGTGCAGCCCACCTTCGTGATGGACTACCCCGAGGAGATGGTGCCGCTGGCGAAGCGCCACCGCTCCAGGCCGGGACTGGTGGAGGCGTGGGAGCTGATCGTGATGGGGAAGGAACTGGCCCCCGCATTCAGCGAGTTGAACGATCCCCGCGACCAGCGCCGCCGCTTCGAGGAGCAGGCGAGCCTCCGCGCCGCCGGCGACGACGAGGCCATGCTGATCGATGAGGATTTTCTCCACGCTCTGGAAGTGGGCATGCCACCGGCCGCGGGCGTCGGCATCGGCATCGACCGCCTTACCATGATCCTCACCGGCCAGGAATCCATCCGCGACGTGGTATTCTTCCCGATGATGCGCCCGGAGGAACGCGGAAGCGCAAAACCGGCGGAAGCCGCCGATGCGGAGAAGACGGGAGAGAGCGCCGGGATGGAGTAATGCCCCGTAATGCCCCCGCGCGGCAGATGCAGAACAGATGAACGCCCGCCCCTCATCTCGAAGGGCGGGCGTTCCGTTTGTAGTGGCCCGGTCACCGTACAGGGGCATCATTGCATGGATGCATGGCCCCGCAGGGGTGGCTGGCCGTTACTCCAGCAGTTCCCCCGGCAACTGCGGGCAATGCAGGCAGACCTCCAGCGGATAGGAATATGTATATCCCCCCTGAGATTCAGGGTCGATCAGGGCGAGCCGGTAGTACACCACCGGCACCCCCAGACTGAACGCAAACGGATCGTTGAACTGGTAGCTCTGATCCAGGTTCAGTACCACCCCACGGGGCACCTCCCCGATCAGCCCCCAGATCTCCCGGTCCACGCTCCGTTCCACCCTGAAGGTCTGCCCCTCGACCGGATCGATACGGATGCTCTTCCAGATGAGGGTGACGTTGGGAGAAAGAATGTTCCTGTCGAAGTCCCAGACGTTCATCTTCGGTATCACCCAGCTCGGCGTATGATCGTCGTAGATCCTCATGGTGGTGTCCGAAAGGCTGTCGCCGATATGGGCCAGGCGGAGCGATGTTCCCTGCTGCAGAACCAGATCGCGCTTCATCTCACCGTCGATATCGACATGGCGGATGAACTGCCCCGATGCCAGCGCGCCGGTCGCAAAGCTTCCCCAATCGTTCTCCGACTGGCTTGTGATCCTTGTATTGGCGCCGGTGGCAAGCTTCAGGCTCATTATCTCATCCTCGTCGAAGATGCCGTAGCTATCGAAGCGATACGCGTCGGAGCTGTACAGAAGGCTCCCCCCGTTGGGATGCACCGAGGCATGAAACGCATGGTCGATCAGCATGCCGTTGCCGGAGAGCTGCTGCACCGGCTGGCCGGAGATCGTGGTGGAGAACAGGCGCGACTCGTTGCCATAGCTGGCGGCCTGCTGCGCTCCATGAAAATAGACCGTGCTGCCATTGGGAGAGAAGACCGGCGCCAGCGCGGCCATCCCCTGCCCGCTGCTGATGAGAGCCCGCACCGTAGAGTGAAGGAAATCATACGGCCCGAGGAATTCGATGACGGCGATACCGGCCTGCGGCAACTGGTTGTAGTACGAGCAGATCAGCTTCGTCCCGTCGCCGGACCATTGCGGCGCACCGAAGTGGGAGACGCCGAGCGATGTGGAAGGGAAATAGGTGGCATAGATATGCCCGGTCTCGTCGGCCACCTGGACGCACTCGTCGGTGATAAAGCGGATCACATCCCCCTGGGTGACCTGCCGCGTTATCGTGGTATTGAAGGCGATGAAACGGCCGTCGGACGACCAGACCGGATTGCTGGCATTATCGGTGTTCGGAACCACCTTCGGTTTCTGCGACGAGCGGACTGCCCTGGTGAAGAGGCGGCTTGCGGGGGTGATCTGTCCCTGCGCGTTCCGGTTGGAGACCCACACGATCTTCCCCAGCGCCAGCGGATCATAGGGGGGCGGGATAATCAGCCCTCCCATGTCGTCGTGGATGGTGAGCGTGGCGGTCTGCCGGCCTATCGACGCGCCGCCGGTCGGATCGCGCAGGATCAGGGCCACGGTCTCATCAGACTCCATCTCGATATCATTGATAAGAGGAATATCCACCGTTGCGCTCACCTCCCCATCCTGGAAGGTGACGGTGGTGATGGTCGTGTTGTAATCGGCCCCGGGGGCGGCGCTACCTCCCCACCTGACCGTTTCGAACGTGGCGGTCACGCTCCCCTGCATTCCCCCTATCCGTTCCAGGGTGATCGTGGCCGGTCCCATCGATTCCTGCACGGCGTATTCGGGGCGGCTGAACTGGATGGTCCCCGGCCGGAACGGGATATCGGTGATGCAGATATCGTCGATCGCCACATGGTAGCCCCTGCCGGTCTGAATAGCGATGCGGGTGAAGTTATCGCTGGCGACGAAGTCGTAGCTGTACTGCCGCCACTCGGTAGTGCTGCCCAGGATTTCGATATACGGGGTAAGCTCGGTCCCGGTCATATACCCATCCAGATCATAGGACCACTCCATGGGCTCGGTATCTCCCATCAGCCGAACTTCTCCCTTATGGACCAGCAGCGGCGCCTTGGTGGCCGCGTAGAACGAGAAACGATACCGCTGGCCCGCCACCATCGGACGGCGAAGTTCCGCTTCGATGGCGTTGTTCTGGGTCATGGTGTTCTCCTTGGAACGGATAACGGTAAACGCCCGGCCGGTATGCGCATGATCGATGATAGCGGGATCATAATCGCACGGGCTCCCCGGGCCCACGCAATCCCAGTTAGTGTAATTGCCGAAAAGCGTCTTCCAGTCCCACGGCTCGGCCCCGGCACGCAGACTCTCCATGCTCCAGTTAGGGACCATATTCCCGTCGCACTCCACGTTGTTCTCGAACAGTTGCAGATCATCGATCGCAGTGCTGGTAGGGCCGTTGACAATGCCATCCACCGCTACGATCATGATATACTCATAGGGAGCATCGGCAACGAACGTGGACTGATACCGGTTCCAGCGTTTCGCCTTGCCGGTCAGCCTCCCGTTGTCCTCGTCCCCCCAGATCCTACGCTGGCTGCTGAACGTATTGGAATCGAAGGGCTGCTGGGAAAGATAGATATTGATCTTCCCCTTTCCCGGCAGCGAAAAGGGCCAGCCACTGCCATCGTAGCCCAGAGGATTGCGGGTGATTGCCAGAAAGGAGAGCGTGTAGGTTTCTCCGACCTGTAACGGCCGCTGAAGCCGCTGGGTCATGCCCTCATCATCACCATCCCCTTTTCCGGTGAACATGAATCCCCACTGCCTTCCAGCGGGCGTTGGATCGAACGTCCCCTGCCGTCTGGAACATCCATCCCATTGCAGATCGGCAGTGCCCAGCATCGACATCCAGGAGAAAGCCTCGTCGATGGCGGGCCGATTGCCCCTTGTCGTGAGCCCGGTACAGGATGTCACTACCGGAGATTCGAAACTGCCGTTGACGATAAGGTTGTAGCCCTGTGCCGCCCCTTGATGCGGCAGGAAGGCGAAGCAGAGGAGCCAGCATGCGATCGTAGCGGATAATCGTACAAGAGCAGGCGGGCGGATGGTGCGGATCATGATATCCCTTGATAATATGGACAGGCGATAACGCTGGGAGGAGGGCCCTTGCCGGAGAATATTCTCTCCTGCGCGCGCCATATCTCCCGGCGATAAAATTACCCCGCCACGATAGCCGGCGCATGAACCATCCGGTTCATTTTCATGGGATATCCATCCCAACCGTATTCAGGCCTCGCATGGGAACTAGTTCCTATGGCTGCTCCATCCCCCCTGCCATTAAAAATGAATTAAAAAAAGAGGAAATTCACTCCGAATTTCCTCGTGGATATCTTCCGCGTTGTTCCGAATTATCGGCAGCGTGCCCGCCCCATTTTCCTACCGCCCGCCACGCCCGCGTCCCCGTCCACGATCCTCATGCTCCCCCTCCGCTCCAATCGGATTCCGAATAGCGCCGCGGAGCTCCGGACGGCGTATCTCCCCGCCGAGATTTGCGGTGATTCCCATTATGGCAGCCGATCCCAGCGAGAGCAGAAGCACGGCGCCCAGATAGGGCATCGGAATCTTCTCGGCGCGGCGATAGAAAATCGCCCCTCCCAGCGCCACGGCCCCGAGGATCTCGATCACGATAATTCCGGTCTCGGCCATTTCCTCATGCTCGTGGATAATGTCGTGCGACACCCCCGGCAATTCCTCTACCACTTCCTCGACGGGCTCCCCGGTGAAAAATGCCGGCAGCGCCAGAAGCGCCACCAGGACCATTCCCCAGAGCGATACGCGTTGCAATTCCCCGCTCCGCCGCAGCATCGCCACTACCAGCAGCAGCGTGGCGAAGAGCGATCCAATTACCGGAAGATGATTTACCAGAAGATGTGCGTGGGCCCAATTCATGAGATTTTAAATTTTGGATTACGGATTTCGAATCAGGATATCGTTCGCCAGCAGGATAGCTATCCCCGATAGCTGGATATTCTCCCGGAATGGAGTACGAGCATAGGTTGTATCCAGCAGATCCGCCACGGACGGTTGGGTGCGGGCCTTCCGATCGAAAATCCAGCATCGCCGATCGGAGATCACAGCAGCGTTCCGCTCAGCAGCAGCATTGCCAGCGTAAAATAGAGCAGCAGGCCGGTAACGTCCACAAGCGTGGCAACAAACGGGGCGGAGCTTGTGGCGGGATCGGCCCCGAGGCGTTTCAGGATGAACGGGAGCATGGAGCCGGCGATGGTTCCCCAGAGCACGATCCCCACGAGCGAAAATCCCACGGTAAGCCCCACCAGCGCCCAGTGCGGCCCATAGGTGTCGCTGAAGGTGCTCCAGATCGCGATCCGTACGAAACCGATGGTCCCCAGCAGCAGCCCCAGAAGCAGCCCCGAGATGATCTCGCGGCGCATCACCAGCCACCAGTCGCGCAGCCCCACCTCTCCCAGCGCCAGCGCGCGGATGATAAGGGTGGCCGCCTGCGAGCCGGAATTGCCGCCGCTGGAGATGATAAGCGGCACGAACAGCGCCAGCACCACCGCCTTGGCGATCTGTTCCTCGAATACCGCCATCGCCGAGGCGGTCAGCATCTCGCCGGCGAAGAGCACCACCAGCCAGATGGCCCGCTTCTTCACCATCTCCGGCACGGTGGTGCTGAAGTAGGGGAGATCGAGCGCCTCCATGCCGCCGAACTTCTGGATATCCTCGGTGGCCTCCTCCTCGGCCACGTCCAGCACGTCGTCCACGGTGACGATGCCGACAAGCCGCCCCTGGTCATCCACCACCGGCAGGGCCGTGCGGTCGTAGCGGCGGAACATCTCCACGGCGCTCTCCTGATGATCGGTAACCGTGAGCGCCACGAACTGGCTGTCCATCAGATCCTGCACCATCATGCCGCGCCCGGCCAGGAGTATCTCCCTGATCCTGACCTCGTCCACCAGGCGCCCCTCCTCGTCGATCACATAGATGATCTCCAGCGTCTCGCTGTCGCGGCCGTAGACCCTGATATGTTCCAGCACCCGCGATACGGTCCATTCCCGCTTCACCCGCACGTAATCGGGGGTCATCAATCGCCCGATGCTATCCTCCGGATAATCCAGGAGCGACTGCGCCACCGCGCGCTCCTCCTGGTTGAGAAGGGTCATCAGATCGGAAACCGTCTCATCCGGCAGTTCCTCCAGCAGCTCGGTGCGGTCGTCCGGCGCCATCAGGTTCAGGATGCCGGCCAGCTCCTCTCTGGAGAGGGATTCCAGCAGGAATTTCTGGGTGTCCAGATCGAGATATTCGAATGTTCCTGCCGCAAGCGGCAGCGGAACCGCACGAAAGGCCAGATCGCGCTCCTCCTGTGGCAGCCGCACGATCAGCCCGGCCATATCGGCCGGAAGCCAGTCGTCGAACACCTCGCGGAGGGTTTCGAAATCACCGCTTCGGATCAGTTCCCGGATTTCCGGTTCAAGAAGTTTCTCCAGCATCGCAACGGATGCGCCTGCGGGCGCGATGTGCTAGTTATAAATGATGGGAACGTTCGTCCAGAAGGAGAAGCGGGAGACTCCCCGTCCTGACCGATGCAAGCCCCGCAAACTACGCAACGGGGTGATATCGGCCATCGGCCGGAAAGAATGGTAATGACCGGGGCTGCAACTCATTATCTTTCGCTGCGTTGTACCCCCGGTGATAGTGATCCGGACCCGCCGGACGGATGGGGCCGAAACGCCATTAAACCTCTTCCACCGATCGGCTTCTACCGCCGAACTCACTCTACTCACGAACGTCGAAGAGAGGAACATGCTGCGACGATTACTCGGTTCCTGCATCCTGCTGGGCCTTGCGCTGGTGTTCACCGGATGCCCGCATCAGGTGGCCCGGATCGCCGAGGAGGCGCTCCCTCCGAAGGACTACAAGCCGATCTATATGACATCGGCCATCACGATCGACAAGCTGGTGGAGCTCCGCAGAAGCGCCGGCACCTCCGGAGGGATCGGCGCCGATGGCTCCGCCGGAACATCCGGCACGGCGGCAACCGGCGCCTCCGGCGATGCCGGGCTGGTGCCGCTGGCGATGGATATCCGGAGCGTGGACGATTCACGCTACCCCGACCAGGTGGAACTGCGCGCGTTCGTCTACGATACCAGCGGCCGCTTCGTGATGGGACTAGCTCCCCCCTACTTCAAGGGACCGGGGGAATGGCGGAGCCGCTGGCCCCGGCTGGTGGACTCCTGCGGCGGCGAGGCATCGGTGATAGAGAATTTCGAGGTGACGGAGGTGCGGCAGGACCGCCGCGAGCCCTATGCAATCGCGTTCGTGCTGGACCATTCCGGATCGATGGGAAATACCAAGATCGCCAGGCTCCGTACCGCCGTCAGCAGGACGCTCGGCATCATCAAGCCGGGAGACCAGATCGCCACGGTGAAGTTCGGTAGCCGCAGCGAGGTGGATGTTCCCCTGACGAGCGATACCTCCCGCTACCGCAACGATTTCGTGGTACAGAATATCAGGCCGCCCGGAGGGGGAGGAACCGCCCTGTACGATGCGGCGCTGGTGGGGATCAACGAGGTGGCGCAGGCCCCGGCCGGACACAAGCGGGCTATCATCCTCTTCACCGACGGCATGGACGGCAACTCCGATGCGGAGGTGGAAGACGTGCACAGGGCGGCCAAGGAGAAACGGGTGGCGGTCTATACGGTGGCCTACGGCGATGCCGACGAGGAGACCATGCGCAACATCGCCACCTATACCGGCGGCAGGATGTACCGTATCTACTCCTACCGCGAGTTCCCCTACGTCTTCGCCGATATCTATCGCGCCCTGAACAACTATTACAAGATCACCTATACCCCTCCCCGCTGCCAGGGAGTTCATACCGCATCGGTATCGATAGCGCTCCCGGAGCTGGGCTACGACCGGATGCAGGCAAGCGGGCGCTACGACCGGTCGCTCTTCACGCCGTACGACGATATCGGCACGGTAGCGCTGGTGGCGATCGAGTTCGAGTACGACAAGGCCACCATCCGCCCCGAATCCTCTCCCCGCGTGCGGGAGGTGGCCGATGCCATGCGGAGCTATCCGGCGCTGGCCCTGGAGATACGCGGCCATACCGATGATCGCGGCGGCGATGACTACAACCTGAAGCTCTCGCAGGATCGTGCCCAGGCCGTGGCCGATGCCCTCGTGGCGATGGGGATCGACCGCACACGCCTGACGGTGAAAGGGTTCGGCGAAGCAAGCCCCCTGGTGCCGAACGATTCGGAGGAGAACCGGAAGAAGAACCGGAGAACGGAATTCGTGATTACGTCGAAGGGGAGATAGTAGCTGGCAGTTATTGGTTACGGACCTACGGGTACGCTTCCTGAGATCCCGGGTACCCTTCGCACGGAGTTCCACTCCGCGACAACACAACAACAGAATCGCAGATACCTTTTGCCGAAGTACGTAGCAGCAGCCGGGAGAGCATCTCATCATGCTCCCAAGTATCTATCCATCTACAGGCGGCCACGGGCCGCGTACTACTAACCGTGCCTCTATGAGATCATCTCTACGATTGCTTCTCCCGCTCTGGTTGCTGCTGCTGCCGGCAATGGCCGCCGCACAGCTGGTGGTGGATACCACCCGCACGATCGTGGGGGCGAGCACCGCGGTGGTGGTGCGGCTCCAGGAGGCAGACGCCCTTCCGGCGGGACGGGTCACGCTCGGGGGCACGCTGCGCCTGAGCAACCCGACGGTTTTCTTTCCGCAGCGGTTTCTGGCCCCGTCCGGGAGCCGGGTGCTGGAGTCGTCGCTGGTGGCCGAAAAGGATTCCATCTACAACTTCTCCCTTACGCTGGAACGCGACTCCGCCGGGGATACGCTCTTCGTTCTGGGCGGGGAGGCGCTTGCCGCATCGGACTCCCTCTGCATCCTCCGCTTCGAGGATCTCAGCCTGGCCGGCAGCTCCATCAACGATGCCAGCGGAGTAGTCATCTCCCGATCGGTGGGGCCACCGCTCCCCTACATACGATTCGCCACGCTGGAACAGAACTACCCGAACCCGGTGCCGAGCGGTACCACAACGGCATTCGCCTACAGAATCGACCGCAGATCGGAGGTCACGTTCCATATCTACAATGTGCTCGGCCAGGAGCTGGTCACCGAGCAGCTCGGGGAACAGCCGCTCGGCCCCCACATCTTCGTCTTCGTACCGTATCCCACCATGCCCACCGGAGCCTATCTGGTTCGCATGGTGACCAATTCCGGCAGCGCCGATAAAGTGATGCACATTCTGCGATGAAACCCAACCACCTCCATCCCGCCCGGCCGCTGGCCGCACTGCTGATCCTTCTGGCGCTTCTCGGCATCGCAGGACGCGCCGCCGCGCAGGAGATAGATTCCACCTGGGACGACCTGGGGCTGGACCCCGAGGGCTTCAAGTACGACGAGGAGATCATCGGCCAGGTATCCTCCGGCTGGTTCCCGCGCCCCTATGCCGGCTATACCCTCTCGTATGCCGGCCCTCTGTTCTACTCCGATGTGTTCGATCACGCCTCGAACCTCCGCTCGCAATCGCTCCGTCCCACCACCGAGCCGTTCACCTGGCGCAACCCGTACGACGACGACGAGCGGGAGATCTACCAGCCCTACAAGGATGAAGAGGAGGACGACGGATATCCGACAACCAGCTACGATGAATATCTCCTCACCTTTCTCTGGAACCTCCGGATACCGGCCATCCTGCGGGCATCGGCCGGGTTGCAGGTTACCGAGGGGATGCTCTTCTCCAGCGATACGTCGCGCAGCTATCTGACCCTGCGCGGGGTGGCGCAACCGTTCAAGGAGGTGGGAGTGGTCTACCTGAAGCAGCATTCCATCGTGGGCTCGGCCGGGATCACCATCCCCATCTACGGCGGATTCATACAGTCGGAGGCGGTCACCCTCTCCTCCTATTACTACATCTATGCGGGCTATAGCGCCGCCTATGCGGTCTCCAGCAAGGGGACGCAGTACACGCAGATCGCCAATGCGAAGGATGATATCCGCTACGGCAACGGGGCCGATACGGTCACGCTTATCAACAATGCCCGGTTCCCGGATCTGAACAGGCTGCGCACATCGCTGGATTTCGCGCTCGGCTGGAACGTGGCATCGGATTTCGGTGCGCTGGGCATCGAGATGTTCGCGTCGGTGCCGCAAAGCTCCGTGCTGAAGGATGCCGACTGGAAGCAGTACTTCGTGGGAGTGCGCGCCTCGGTGGGCTGGCACTGGCAGCCGGAGAAGCGGGACACCACCGGAGTCCCGCCTCCGTAGGCGTGGCAGCTGCGCTCTAGCGGGTCACGGCCAGAGGATGGCTGGTGGCCCCTCCGCCGGCCCGCAACAGCAGGATATACGCCCCCTGGGGGAGATCGCCCGGCACCGGCAGGCGGTGCTCCCCCACCCCCACGGTTTCATCCAGAAGCGTCCGCACCAGGGCGCCGCGCACATCATACAGCTCCAGCCGCGCCGGGCCGGCGCTGCCAAGACCGAACCGCACGAAGGCCGCCTCCCCCGCCCGCCCGGTTACGGAGAGCGCCGAGACATCATCGCGCCCCCCGCCGCCACCGGTCCCCGCCACATTGTTCCCCAGCCTTGCCACGAAAAGATCGCTGCCGGAGATGGAGTTGGGCGTGCTGCCTGCGCTGGCAAGCCGTGCTGCGCCGAAGTTGATCTGCCCGCCGAACCCGCCGGTCATATAGATATTGCCGGCCCGATCCACCGTGATCCCTCCCTCGCGCGCATTGTGAAACACGCTGGCGCCATCATCCGACTGCGACCAGAGCTGGGTTCCGGCGGCGCTGAACGCTATGGCGAAGATGTTCCCGCGCGGCAGATCCTGCGAGGCCCCGGTCACATACACGTTGCCGTTTCTGTCGGTGATGATATCGCTCGGAGATTGCATCATCACTCCGCCGAACTGCTTCCGCCACAGCGGGCTTCCCTGGCTGCCGTAGGCCACCAGATAGCCATCGCTCTCCCCGGAGCTGTTGAAGGTTCCGCCGCCGATCACCGCTCTGCTGAAAAAGGAGCCGATGATATGAATGCTCCCGGAAGGGGAAACCGCGATAGAGGGCTGCGAACCGCTGTACTGGCTTCCCCCCTCGGCCAGGGCCCAGGAGGTGCTCCCATCGGGAGCGAAGGCTGCAAGCAGGATGTTCCGTTCCGCGGCGGCGGCGACGGTGGTGCCGCCGATATCAGCCGAGCCGGTGAACTCCCCTGCCAGATAGGTGTTGCCGGCGGTATCGGTCCCTATCCCGCTCGCAGCGTCATCGCCGGCCCCGCCGCCGCGCCATAGACGGCGCAGATCGCCGTTGGCGGCGAACACCGCGATAAACGCATCGCTCCCGCCGGCGCTGGTGACCGAGCCGGCGGCAACGCTCATGGTGCCGGTGAAGCGGCCCGCAACACGTACATCTCCATCGGTGCCCACGGCCAGCCCGGCGCCACGGTCGGCGCCGCCCCCTCCGCCGGCGCGCGCCCAGAGAAGATGCCCGGCGGGATCGTACTTGGCTAGAACGAAATCGGACTCCCCGCTCAGCGCCAGCACGGTTGTGCCGTCCAGCGACCCGATCCTCGCGGAATCGCCGGACACCGTTGCCAGAAGGTAGATGTTGCCGGCGGCATCGGTCTCCACATCGTTCACCGCATCGGGTTCGGAGCCTCCCACCGGATAGGCCCACAGCCAGGTTCCATCGGCCCCGAGCTTCGCCAGGAGCGCATCGGTACGGCCGAAGCTTCGGAGCATCCCCGATGCGAAGGAGATGGAGTCGGCGAAAGCCGCGCCCGCATAGATCGCCCCGGAGGAATCGGCGGCCGCCCGCAGCGCGACATCGGTTCCTTTCTCTCCCGCCCGCACGGCCCATGCCCATGATGGGGCCTGCGCCGATGCGGTTGCGAAGACCGCGGCGGCAAGGGCCGCCGCAATACATGTTGATCGTATCATGAATATACCTTTACGAGGTTGCAGCCGTTGATTGCTGGCATGAACATATCCACCGCGCTCTTTGGCGGGCAAACCATCATTCCGGCGATTATTGCATTTCCACGGGTCTCTCTTCCGGTGATTCCACCCCTGCACACGCCCCTCCTGCCGGGCCGGCCTGCCAGCGGCAGACCCGCCATCCCGGCGCTGGGACTCCTGCATTCACCCACCAGAGATTACAAATCCATGAAAGCATCCGATGATCTCCACAAACTGATAGCATCGCTGACGAAGGCGGAGAAACGCTACTGCCGGCTTCATATCGAAAAGGGGGCGGGGCGCGACGCAACCCGGTCGCTGAGGCTGTTCGATGCCGTTGCGGCGCTGCCGGCATACAGCGAGGAGGCCCTGCGCAGAAAGCTCGCTGGAGCGCTCCGGCCGGCTCATCTCCCGGCCGCGAAGAACTATCTCTACGGATCTATCCTGCGGGGGCTGCGCGCGTTCAACTCGCGCAGGCTGATCCGCACCCAGGTACGGGAACTGATCGAAGGGGCGTATCTGCTTGTCGACAAGGGGTTGCTGGAGCAGGGGGAGAAGATGGCCGCAAAGGCGAAGCGGATGGCGCGCGCCCATGATCTGTTCGAGGCGGAACTGGAGGTGAAACGGCTGGAGTGGTCGGTGAGCTTTCATCGCCTGCATGCGGATCTCACACCGGAGAACCTGGAAGCGTATCACGCCGATCTGAACGGCATTCTGGACCGCGCGCGCAACTACTGGGAGTTCACACGGCTTATGACGGTGATGAGCCGGATGATGGTGATGGAGGCGAAGCCACGCACCCCCGGCGAGCGGAAGGCCTACGACGATCTGATGGCGCACCCTCTCCTCTCATCGGAGAGCAACGCTCTGGGGCACAACGCGCGGCAGATCTACTTCGATCTCCACAGGATCTACCACCTGATGACCTGCAACTACCAGGCGGGCTACGCCCACTCGCTGAAGCATATCAGGATGTATGAGGAGCTGAAGGAGATGAAGAATCCCAACCCCATCGATCATGCCACCATCGTTTACACGCATCTCTGCATCTGCGTGAAGCTGGGGAGGATGGAAGAGGCGGAGGCCGCCTACCGGGAGGTGATCCGGATAGGAGAAGAAGCCGGCTTCAGATCGGTATCGCTGCAACGGCTCGCCTACGAGTCGGCCATCTCGCTCTACCTGGCCCAGGGTGAGTACCGGAAGGTGGCCGCGCTCGGAGCAGAGGCCGAGAGGTTCCTGGAGGCCAACACGGACAGTTCGCTCCGGCAGGCGCGGGTGGGGATGCGCTTCTATATCGCCATCGCCTGCTTTCTTACAGGAGAGAACCGCAGGGCCGCACAGATACTCCACCCGGTGCTCAACAACCCCGACAGGGAGATCCGCCCCGATCTCCAGAGACTTGCCCGCCTGCTGAAGCTGATGATCCATCTGGAGGCGGGCGATATGGAACTGCTCCCCTATCTCTGGCGCTCCGCCTACCGCCATCTGTGCCGCAACCGCGGGCTGCATCAACTGGAGCGGACCATCCTGGACTTCATGCGCCGCATGCCGGAAACCCGTTCGGCAGCCGAAATGCAACGGGCTCTCCGGGAGTTCAAACGGAAGATCGAGGTGCTGGCCGGGAACCCCGACCAGACCGAGACCGCGATTGCGCTGAACATCCTCCCGTGGCTGGAACGGAAGCTGGGAGATGAGGCCCCGGCAGAAGCGCGCGCAACAGGCATCCGGTTGCATGGCATGGAGCAGGCCAGACCGAATATCGTCCCCGCCATCGCTCGCCGCGCAGGGTGATCCGCCGGAACCGCAACAGTATCGCAAGGGAAATCTTTCTGGGCTGGTTCATCATCGGAGGCTTCTTCTATCTTCCATCGGAAGCGCCATCGCCTTCCTGATACCGGAGATGACCCGAGACGACGCCAGCACGATGCAACCGGCATCACCGGAACAGGGCTATCAAACGTAATGATCATCTATGGAAACAATCTTCGCTCCCGCGGTACTGCCGGACCTTGCCAGAAAGAACAGGGATATCTACGCGGGCAATGACCCGTTCCCGCATATCGTGATCGACAACTTCCTCCCGGAATCCATAGCCGAACAGCTTCTGTCGGCCTTTCCGAGTCCGGATGCCCGGCGGTGGGGCTCGTTCGACGCCGAGCATGAGGTAAAGCTGGAGCTGAGCAACGAGGCCCAGATGCCGAACATTCTTCTGGAAACGCTCTATCAGTTGAACTCCTCCACCTTCATCGATTTTCTGGAGGAGATGACCGGCATCGAAGGGCTGATTCCCGATCCTCATTTCATGGGCGGTGGGCTGCACCAGATAGAGCCGGGAGGGTATCTGAACATCCACGCGGATTTCAACTACCATACCCGGCTGAAGCTGGACCGGCGGCTGAATCTCCTGATCTATCTGAACAAGAACTGGCAGGAGGAGTACAACGGGCATCTTGAATTATGGGACCGGGATATGACCCGCTGCGTGAAGAAGATCGCGCCGCTGTTCAACCGCTGCGTCGTCTTCAGCACCACCGATTTCTCCTACCACGGACATCCGGAGATCCTCCGGTGCCCCCCCGGCACCACGCGCAAATCGCTCGCGCTCTACTACTACTCCAATGGCCGTCCCGCCGATGAAGTATCGAGCGGGCACAGCACCCTGTTCAAGGCACGCCCCGGAGAGGATCTGCGAAAGAAATATCCGGTCATGCGCCGGCTGAAACGCACCGCCCGCCGGCTTGTTCCCCCCATCGTCTTCGACCTGTACAATGGCGTGCGGCGCACCCATCACTGAAGCGCGAACGCACGGGCGCCATACTGCAGCGCTCAGCGGGAGATGCAGAAGGAACCGGCCGCGGCTCCCGCCCGGCCACGCAGCACCAGGAAGTATGCCCCCGCCGGCAGATCCGAGACGTTCAGGGAGAGCTCGTATTCTCCCGCCGGTCTCGGCTCATCGGCCAGGGTGCGGATCAGCGCGCCCCGCGCATCGTAGAGCGCAAGCCGCGCGGGACCGGAGCGCCTCAGAGCCATCATCACCCGGATCTCCGCAGGGGAGATCATTCCGACGCGCAGTGACGGGACGTTCCGGTCCTCCGCATCTCCGGCTGCGGCCGGGGCGCCCAGCTTCGCCAGCAGCAGATCGGTCCCGGCGATGGAGTCGGGCGCGCTGCCGATGCTCGCCAGGGTGCTCGGGCCGAAGGTGATCCCGCCGCCGAAACCGCCGGTCAGATAGATGTTTCCGGCACTATCCAGCGCAAGCCCTCCCGGCCGCGCGGTGCGCGGGCCGTTCCCCCCGCCATCCTCCTGATGCCAGCGCAGCTCCCCGTTGGCGCCGTAGGCCGCGATGAAGATCGATCCGGCAGCGAGATCCTGCGAGGCGCCGGAGATGACAACGGCTCCGTCCCGTCCAGCAGCGATATCCGCTACCTGCTGGCTCCTCTCCCCGCCGAACTGGCTCCCCCACTGCGCCACGCCATCGCTGGCGAAGCGTATCAGATAGATATCGGACTCCCCCTGGCTGGTCAGATCCACGGTGCCGATCTGCGCCTGCTTGTAGAACGTTCCGGTCAGGTGGAAATCCCCGTCCGGCGATACCAGTATCGAGGGACCGCTTCCCTGGAAGCTCCTTCCCCCTTCGGCCTGCGCCCAGAGCAGGAGGCCATTGGAAGCCAGGCGGGCCAGCAGCAGATTGCGCTCCCCCAATCCGCTCACGGTTCTCCCGCTGATATCGGCCACCCCCGCGAACTCTCCCACGATCACCATGGACCCGTAGCCATCCACGCCCACATCCTCCCCGGTATCGTCCCCGCTGCCGCCGGCACGCATCAGCAGGCGGAGATCCCCGGCCGGAGAGAACCGGGCAAGGAACAGATCGCTCCCGCCACGGCTTGCCACGGCTCCGGGAGGGGCGCTTATCGTCCCGGTGAACGTGCCGATGACACATGCCCCCCCATCCTTCTCGATGGCGAGCCCTCCGGCCGTGGTGCTCTTCTCCCCTCCGGCGATGCGGCTCCAGAGCAGATGCCCATCGGGATCATATTTCGCCAGCAGTACCTTCTCCTTCTCTCCTGCTCCCAGCGGACGAACGATGGTTCCACCCGCCGATCCGATTCGAACCGAATCCCCCTGCACCGTGGCGAGCAGATAGACGTTCCCGGCGGGATCGACCTTCACATCGCGGACCGTATCGGCGCCGCTCCCCCCCACCGGATAGGCCCATACCCAGACCCCGTTCCGCGAAAGTTTCAGGATACAGGCATCGGTGCGGCCGAACCCCTTTGCCGCCCGCCATGAGCGGGCCGCGGAAAACGATGCGGAGTCCTGGAAGTTCGCCGCGATGTAGAGATCGCCGGCGGCATTGGCCGCCACACGGGTTCCTTCGTCGGATGCGGTTCCTCCTCCCTGAAGCCCCCACTCCCACGACGGGGCCTGAGCCCGTGCCGCTGCAACCGGAATGGCCGCCAGAACGGCCGTTGCAAGAATCGATCGTAGCATGAATTCATCTCTCCGCGGATATGGGAACGTTGATTACGGCCGCAAACATATCCGGCGCGCACTCACGCTGCAAGCCGATCCGGCCACCGCAGCGGCCGGGAAGATGGCCGCCGATCCATATGCGATCGGTAACTTGGGAGTGCAGCTCGTAGTATCGAACCCGAAGGGGAGCCGGGACCGGAAGGGTTCCGCTCCCTCGTCGTTTTTTCCGGCATCGTTACAGGTTCTTCGTTCTCTTCCGGCATGAATCATACTCTGAAGGTGGCGTTCGTACATCAGATAGATCCCGGTGCTGGAACAAGCAGCTGGGTGGGAACGCTCCGTTTTTTCAAGGAGGCGTTCGGGCGTCATGTGGGGGAGGTGGCCGATCTGGGCCCCGCCCCCATCTCCATGACCCCGTACCGCGCGGCCCGGAAACTGCTGCGGATGGCAACCGGCCGCAACTACAGCTTTCATCACGATCCGGCGCTGGGCCGGCGGCTGGCGGCCTACTTCGACAAGCGGCTGAACGAGGGGCGGTACGATCTGATCTTTGCGCCGGGGGGCACGGCGATAGTCCCCTTTCTTCACACCCGGCTCCCGATTATCGGCTACTCCGATGCCACCTGGAGGCTGGTGCGGGGCTACTACAGCGACTACACCAATGTGATCCCCCGCACCGAACGATGGGGCGACGAGCTGGAACGCCGCACGCTGGAGCGGGCCGATATCATGCTCTACCCCTCGGAGTGGGCCGCCTCCTCGGCGGTTCGTGATTACAACGCCGATCCGGAGAAGATCTGCATCAACTACCTCGGCGCAAGCCTTCGCCAGCCCCCCTCGCGCGACCAGATTCCGCCGCGGGCGCTGGATGGAGGCATCCGGCTGCTGATGGTAGGATATTCATGGGAGATGAAGGGAGGGGAGATAGCCTATGAAACGCTTCTGCGGCTCCTGGAAACCGGCCACGATGCCTGGCTGACGGTGGTGGGATGTACGCCGCCGGAGGGGATACGGCATCCGAGACTGGAGATCATCCCCCCGCTCGACAAGGAAAACCCGGCCGACGCCGCGACCTTCGCGATGCTCTGGCGGCGCTCCGACCTGTTCATTCTTCCGAGCCGGTTCGAGGCCGCCGGCGTGGCGTTCTGCGAGGCGAACGCCTATGGGCTGCCGGCGCTCGCCACGGGCACCGGAGGGGTTCCCTCCATCGTGCGCGACGGGGTAAACGGGTTCACGCTCCCCCCCGGATCGCGCGGGGCCGCCTTTGCCGATCTGATAGCCGGACTCGCCGCCCACCCGGAACGCTACCGGAAACTATGCGAGAGCAGCCGGCGGGAGTTCGAAACCAGGCTCAACTGGGATGCCTGGGGGAATGCGGCCGCAGAGGCTATCGCCAGACGGCTGCCGGAACTGCGCGATCGGCTGCCGGATTAAAATTTACAATCTGAGATTGCTCAGTTGCTCTCGTTACATTAACTTTGCAACCTTATTCGGATACACATGGCGGGTGTAGCTCAGGTGGTTAGAGCGTCTGATTGTGGCTCAGAAGGCCGTGGGTTCAAGTCCCATCACTCGCCCTCGTTTTACAAAAGCGCAACGCGATAATGTTCGGGTCGCGCTTTTTTTATTGTATCCGCCAGCATCGGCCCTCCCGGACGGCCCCTGCAACAGGCATGCGGCCCCACCCCGGCGGCCGATAATCCGGCGGATATTCGTCGCAGACGTTTATAGCATCTTCATCGACTAGAAGAGAGAACTCTCATGGTTCGCGTTCGTTTTGCTCCGTCCCCTACCGGAATGCTGCATGTGGGCAGCCTCCGCTCGGGGCTCTACAACTATCTTTTCGCCCGTCATCTCGGCGGGAAATGCATCCTCCGTATCGAGGATACCGATCAGACCCGCTATGTGGAAGGAGCCGAACAGAACATCCTGGAGATGTTCGAATGGGCCGGCATCGAGTTCGATGAGGGGCCGCACATGGAGGGAGCCTACGGACCGTACCGCCAGTCGGAGCGGACCGCGATCTACCGCCAGCATGCGCAGATCCTGATAGACCGGGGAACCGCCTATTATGCGTTCGATACCGCCGAGGAGCTGGACCGCATGCGCGAACGCCAGCAGAAGGCCGGCATCGCCCCGAAGTACGACCGCAGCTCCATGCGCAACCAGTTCACGCTGGGCGAGGAGGAAACCCGCCGCCTGCTGGAATCGGGCGCCGAGCATGTGATCCGCCTGTTCGTCCCGCTTACCGGCGAGACCCGCACCAGCGATATCGTGCGCGGCGAGAGCGTCTTCGCCAACCGTACCATCGACGACCAGGTGCTGCTGAAGTCCGACGGGTTCCCGACCTATCACCTCGCCAATATCGTGGACGATCATCTGATGGAGATCACCCATGTGATCCGTGGCGAGGAGTGGCTTCCCTCCCTGCCGAAGCATGTGATCCTGTACGATGCGTTCGGCTGGGATAAACCGCAGTTCGCGCATCTGCCGCTCCTGCTGAGCACCGAGCGGAAGAAGCTCTCCAAGCGCGATGGCGATGTGGCCGTCAGCGATTACCGCGACAAGGGCTACCTGCCGGAGGCGCTGGTCAACTTCGTGGCGCTGCTGGGCTGGAATCCCACGGCCGACCGCGAGATCTTCTCGATGGAGGAGATGATCGCGATGTTCGATCTGGAGAAGGTGAACAAGGCGGGGGCGATCTTCGATATCAACAAGCTCAACTGGATGAACGGCATGTACCTTCGCCAGTTGCCGATAGAGCGCCTGACCGACAAGCTGATGCCCTCGCTGGCGGAGGCGGGATATCCGGATGCCACCCATGCCTATACCGCCGCGGTGGTGGATCTGGTGAAGGAACGGATCAACTTCATCACCGATGTGCCGACCTTTGCCGATTACATGTTCGGCCCGATCAGGGAATACGATGAGGAGTATGCGGCCAAGCACTGGAAGCCGGAGACCGGCTCGCAGATGCTGGAACTTGCCTCCCGGCTCGAAAAGCTGGACGCGTACGAGTGGACCGTGGCGATGATCGAGGCGGTGGTGCGCGGCTATGCCGAGGAGATCGGCATCTCGGCCGGAAAGCTGATCCATCCGATACGCCTGTCGATCACCGGCAAACGCGTGGGCGCCGGCATGTTCGAGACCATGACGGTGCTGGGCCGCGAGCTTTCGCTGGAACGCCTCCGCAGTTACGCGGAGAGCCATCAGGAGCGCGTCGGTAGTTAGCAGTTCTTACGTACTTCGCGATACGTGATAATCCATTAGCACTCTCTCCTGTTCGCTTCTCGATGCAGACTACTCATAAGACGAAGCTCATCGGGGTGCTCTGCCACCCGATCGGCGAGAACCTGATCCATCAGATGCTCTCGGCAGCAAGCGCCATCGCCGATGCCGATGTTGCCTGTATGCTCTTCGATGCACCGGTCCGCGAGGTTGCCACCCCTATCTCGGCGCTCCGCACCATCGGTGCCAGCGGTGTGTATCTGGATGGGCGGCTTCGCAGTTCCGCATCCGGCATCGTGGATTATCTCTCCGATGAGGCGCATGGCGCCGGTGTGGTGAATGTCATCACGTTCCAGGAGGATCAGGCCACCGGACACAATACCGAGGCCCGCGCACTGGTGACGGTGCTGGAGCGGCATCGCGACAAGTTCGCCAACGGAAGCGCGGTGATTCTGGGAGGAGGGGCGATGGCCCGCTCGGCGGCCTACGCCGTGGTTCGCCACTTCCGCCTGAAGCATGTCGCCATCGCCGACCGCACCCCGCAGCAGGCGCAGATCCTGAAGCAGATGCTGAGCGGCACCAAGACCTCCTCGCACATCGAGGCGCACGAGCTGTTCCCCCCCGATATCGCGCAGCTCCTGACCGAGGCACGGCTTATCATCAATGCCACCGCGCTGGGGGGCTACCCGAACGTGGAGGAGACCCCCATCACCATCCCCGACATCTATCACAGCCGCCAGGTAGTGCTGGATGCAACCTTCAGCCCGGCTGTCACCCGGATGCTCCGTGAAGCCGGAGAGGCGGGTGCCACCACCATCAGCGGCGTGGAGGTTCTGGTGGAGCAGGTGAAAAATGCCTACGAACTGCTGGTGGGCTCCGAGTTTCCGATAGACGAGATCCGCAAGCTGATGGTGACCAATCAGGAAGAGGGAGCGTAGCAATTACGTACCTCGGGATAGGTTCTCTGGGATTGCAAACGCTGTTCGCGCGGAGTCACAGCGGCAACGCAGCAGAAGAATATCAGCAAACGTTTTCCTAGCGCGGTAGATAACTCACGTTGCGCGGTAGTGGAGCAGAGCTCCGAGAGGATCTGCTCCGCACACCCCCAGGAATGGGCCGCTCCTCCGGAGCTTCCAAAACGTTAAAAAAAACTCTCTCCTCTACAGATGGGTGCCCCCTACGGGGGCCTGCCGTACGGCAAAGAACCGGAGACACTCGCTGCGAAGCTACCACTCGATGACCTCTGCAATCACATCGGCCCGGCTGCCACCGTTGGAGGGAGTGGCTCCTACGCACCTGTGTATCGTAGAACGAACCGCATCACTCCCCTGCTCCGGAGGAGCGGCCGATTCTTCTCTCCCCACTCCAACGCCTGAACGTATCGCTACCCGCCTCCATGCGTTCCCCCGCACACGCTCCCGCCCCTGAACTCGCTGCCCCAGACATCCTCTCCGCCAATCGCATATCGACGATCTACAATCCCCTTACTCTTCGGCTCCTACGGGCAGTTTCGGCTCCACCATGATAACCTCCTCGCGTTCCATCATCACCGCGCCCACGGCGGCTCCCTTCGGCTTGCGCACGTACTTCTTCAGCGTGTAGGCCACGGGCACCATCTTGGCGCCGCGCGCGCCTGAATAATAGGCGGCCACCGATGCCGCCTGCCGGAGCGTATCCCTGGGGGGCTTGGTCTTGGGATCGTTCCAGCGGAGCACCACGTGCGAGCCGGAGCTGCCCCGTGCATGGAACCAGTAGTCGTTCGGCCGGGCGAACTTCACGGTAAGCTCGTCGTTGTTCGACGCGTTCTTGCCGGCATAGACCTCATGGCCGCCGGCCACTTCAAACTTCCGAAACCGCTCGGCCGATCCCGGCGCCTTTGCTTCAGCGCTCATCACAAAAATCTCCCGGTTGTTCTTTTCGATCTCCTCCAGTTCGGCCACGCCGGCCGCGCGCGAGGCCCGTTCCAGCAGCTCGGCAAACTGCCGCAGCCGCCGCCGGTCCTTTTCAATCCCCCGCTCCCCGCGCGTTGCCGCATCGCGGGCGCCACGGGCGCGGCGGTACAGGCGCTCGGCGTTCTCCACCGGCGACAGCTTCGGATCGAGCGTTATCTCATGCTCGTTGCCATCCCAGTCGGCCAGGACAACGCGCGCGCTCCCACGCTCGATCGCCGGGAGGTTGCTCATCACGAGATTCCCCTCCAGCTCCCATGCCGCCGCCCGCTGAAGCTGGGTGGCGCTGTCCAGCCGGTTCGCCAGCGAACGCTCCAGCTTCGATTTCTCCCCGCCGAGCCGCTTGAGTATCCGGTCGCGCAGCGATGAAAACTCCTTGAAGCGTCCCCCCGCCGAGCGGTAGGCACGCACCGCGCGCCCGATCGCATCGAACGTCTCATCCCGCTCCGCCTTCCCTTCAAGACTTTGCAGACGGGTCAGGGAGAAAACCACTTCATCAGGGAGATGATACAGATGGAAGGTGCCGGAGGTCTCGCATGCGCCGTAGAGCACATCCACCTCCTCCAGCAACCGGTCGAGCGCCGCATCATCGAGCGCCGAAAGCGACGCGACCGCATCGAGTCCCGCGCGGGCGATGGCCTCGGCGGCCAGGCGGCGCCCAAGCTCGGGGATGGCCCGCTGCAGCGCCTTTGCCGGCGGCTCATCCAGGGAGCGAAGCGCCGAACGGATAGAGGAGGCATCGCGCAGATCATCGCCATCGTCCCCGGCGAGAATCGCATCGTACTCGCCGGCGTACTTCGTAAAGGAATCCTGCACGGCCCCGTCACGATCCAGCAGCAGAACGTTCCCCCCGCCGCCGCCGAAGAAGAAGAGCGCCAGAACATGACCATCGGCAAAGGCCATCCGGATCACGCGTTCCCCCTCGTCCACGGTCACCGCAACCAGCTGCACGCCGAGAAGGGCATCGAAGAAATCGATGGTATTTCTGCGTGCGCGGGCAAGCTCATCGCGAAGCAGGACGTATCCCACATGAAGATCGAGCGAGATCTCCACGAACAGCGAGCGCTTCTCCCGGACGAACCGGAGCGAAAGATTGTTCTTCTCCTGCGACCAGCATTCCGCCAGCCGCCATCCCCGCAATGCCTCATCCAAGGCCCGGGCCTGATGGAGAAAGGTCAGATAATGACGAATCATGATACCACACAAGAATCGTAAGAAAGGAAGCCGGTAAGTTAGGGGGAGTGGGGGGATTTTCGATTTGCGATTTTAGATTTTCGATTGGCAGAGGGGAGGGGAGAGGATTTTCGATTGGCGATTTTAGATTTTCGATTGGCGAGGAGAAGGCCGGGAGTGGGGGGATTTTCGATTTGCGATTTTAGATTGGCGATTATATACCTGATAGACCCAAGCATGCCAGATGCATCACGCAAAGCCGCGAAGGCGCAAAGAAGAGGTCTTTCTTTGCGCCTTCGCGGCTTTGCGTGGGGTTCTTCCGAGAGTGCCTACTCAGGGTCGCTCAAGTA